>SHZG01000151.1 GCA_009692395.1 Methylococcales bacterium
GTTGCATTGCGTCCTGACTTGCCAATCTGGTTACTTTTACAGAATGGACAGGTGATTTCTTGGTAGCAGCTCATAAGGTCTTTTCGGTAAGTGTGATTTTATTCTGCCCGTGATTTTAATCTATCATCACAGATTTAACCCACTACCCACGCGCGATAGCAATATGTTCTTTATTACCGCCTGCCATAATCGCTAACATACCTCGTTCTGCACCTGATACGCCACCCGATACAGGCGCGTCTACCCAACCCATGCCATGTTGTTCATAGAGTAAGCCCGCTAATTGACGCGTGGTGTCAGGGTAAATGCTGGATAAAGCAATCAATAATTTACGCGCTGAGCCGAAGGGTGCAATCTGCTCACGCACGATGGTTTCCACCGCGTGCGTATCAGAAAGACATAACAAAATCACATCAGAAACGCGCACTAAGTCGGCAATAGAGGCTTGTGCAGTTGCACCTGCATCAATCACAGTGTGTAGTTTTTCAAGGCTACGATTCCAGACATTAACACTATAACCTGCATCTAATAAGCGCAATGTCATGGGTTGCCCCATTAAGCCGATACCGATAAAACCTAGGGTGTATGTTTGATTTGACATGATATTTTAATGAAGGGGGGTTCTCGTTCCCACGCACACGGCGTAGAAACGAGTAATGGAACTATGTACGGGGCGCATTATTTGCATCCATTTTCTCGCATTACAGCCACTTTGGATTTGGATTGTTTATCCATTGCTTGATAAAGCGTAACCATTTTTTCCAATACAGCTCTTTCTCTGTGTGCAGCTTCCAGCTCCATGCGTAATAGCTTACTTAATTACCTCTGCATCAGCGGCTTTCACTTGTAACGTTGCCAGTGTTTCTTCTTGATCTGTTCTAGCTTTATGGTAGCGATCATTAACGGTTTCCCATATTAAAAGCGTAGTTTTCTGACTGATAGCCGCTATTTCATTGCGTAAATCAATTGCACAAGCATCGCCGTGCGTTATTCTATCTTCTGTCCACTGCCTCAAAAAAGGATTAATTGTTGAAAAACTACCACCGCCTAACTCACCGCGTACCCGCGTGAGCGTTGGTTTGATACCCTGCTTTGTCAATTGATTGCAGACCGTAAAGACTCGGTCTTTCATGACATTACCTCTGTATATTGTTTGTATAACTTATGCTGTAAAAATACGAGATGATCAACACCCCACATGGCTAATTTTCAACCATAAGAATAGAAAGAACAATGAGGTATTAATGGATATATAATAGATATTGAAAATATCTATTAATAAAGCCTAAGCAAGCTGAATTCACGACTACAATTTAACATTATCTCAGTACAGAATTATTCAGTTGGTTAATCTAATTTAGCGAAACCCAACAACAGGCAACGAAACTAAGTGCGTCATTCTATCGTACAATGTCTACCATAAAAACTACTAGAACCCTTGTTAATAATCCCCCATGCTAAATTTTAAAAATATCGCCCTGCGCCGTGGTGCGCGAGTCTTGTTTGCTAACTCTACTTTCACGATACACAAAGGACAAAAAGTCGGTTTTACGGGCGCGAATGGCACGGGTAAATCTAGCTTATTCGCGCTGGTTAAAAATGAACTGCATTTGGATGAAGGCGAATTCACCCTGCCGCCTAATCTGGCAATCGCTCATGTATCGCAAGACATGCCCGCGACTGAAAGCGCGGCAATTGATTATATTATTGATGGCGATGCCGAATTAAGACGCTTGCAACAACAACTAAGTGCAGCAGAACAAAAAGATGATGGTTTAAAACAAGCGGAACTGCACACCGCGTTAGAAATTATCGGCGGTTATACCGCGCAAGCCCGCGCCGCACGCTTAATGAATGGTTTGGGCTTTACGGCTGACCAAGAACAAAATACCGTCAGTTCGTTTTCAGGCGGTTGGCGTATGCGGCTTAATTTAGCGCAAGCCTTGATGTGTCGTTCTGACGTGTTATTGCTGGACGAACCGACCAACCATTTGGATTTAGACGCGGTGATTTGGTTGCAAGATTGGCTGTGTCGCTATGATGGCACGTTGCTGTTAATTTCCCATGATAGGGATTTTCTCGATACGATTACTGACCATATCGTCAATATTGAACAAGGCAAAGCGGAGATTTATGCGGGTAATTATTCTGCTTTTGAACGCATGAGAGCAGAAAAATTAGCGCAACAACAATCGGCATACACCAAGCAACAACGCGAAATCGCCCATATTCAAAGTTTTGTCGATAGATTCAAAGCCCAAGCCACCAAAGCGCGGCAAGCGCAAAGCCGTATTAAAGCCTTAGAACGCATGGAATTGATTGCAATGGCGCACGTCGATTCGCCGTTTGATTTTAGCTTTCCCGCGCCGTTAAAAATGCCCAGCCCGTTATTAACGCTGGATAAAGTCGATATTGGTTATGGCGAAAAGTGCATTCTCAAACAAGCGGGGCTAACCATTTCAGCGGGCGATAGAATTGGTTTATTAGGGCCAAACGGCGCGGGTAAATCGAGTTTAATTAAAGTATTGGCAGGCGATATGCAGCCGTTATTAGGCGCACGCCGCGAAGCTCAAGACTTGAAAATTGGTTATTTTGCCCAGCATCAATTAGAACAATTACGGCTTGATGAAAGCCCGTTATGGCACGTTCAACAACTGGACAAAACGGCGACTGAAAAAGATTTGCGCAATTTTTTAGGCGGTTTTGATTTTCGCGGTGATAAAGTATCGGAAGCAGTCAGACCCTTTTCAGGCGGTGAAAAAGCCCGTTTGGTGTTGGCGTTGTTGGTGTATCAAAATCCCAATTTATTATTATTAGATGAACCAACCAACCATTTAGATTTAGAAATGCGCCACGCGCTGAGCGTTGCCTTGCAAGATTTTCAAGGCGCGATGGTGGTGGTATCGCATGATAGGCATTTATTACGCACCGTCACTGACCAATTATTATTGGTATCAGGCGGCAAAGTTCAGACTTTCGATGGTGATTTGGATGATTACCGCGCGTGGCTAACTGAGCAGAAAAAAGCCGAAGAAAAAATTGTTGATATTGCTGATGCGGGTGTATCACGCAAAGACCAGCGCAAACTGGATGCGGAAAATCGCCGCAAATATAAACCACTCTACGACGCGCTGAAAAAATCCGAAGATGCCGTAGAAAAATTCCACGCAGAACAAAAACAACTGGAACAACAATTGGCAGACGCAGCCATTTATGAAGACAGCGAAAAAGCCCGTTTAAGACAAGTGCTGGATCGTAAAATCCAAGTCGATAAATTGCTAGAAGACGCAGAAATGGCGTGGATGGATGCTGAAGAACAAGTGGCAGCAATACAAAATTAAACTAAAAAGGTGGGCGCGAATTTATTCGCGCAATCCATTAACACATATCATCACTTATGCCCACCATAAAAACCCTATTAGCCACCGCCGCCAACACCTTAACCAGCCATTCCGATTCCCCATCATTAGATGCTGAGGTGTTGCTGGGGTTTGTGCTAGGTAAACCCAGAACTTACCTACGCGCGTGGTGTGAGAACACGCTGACAGATGAGCAAATCGCCGTCTTTAACGCCCTGATGAAACAACGTGAACAAGGTACGCCGATTGCCTATTTGACAGGTACGCGCGAATTTTGGTCGCGTGATTTTATCGTCACGTCCGATGTATTAATTCCCAGACCTGATACCGAATTATTGATTGAACTGAGTTTAGAACTCATCCCGAAAAACCAAGCGGTTAAGCTAATTGATTTAGGCACAGGCTCTGGCATTATTGCGGTGACGTTGGCGGCAGAACGTCCTAATGCACAGGTTGTCGCAGTGGATGCCAGTTTGGCTGCGTTGAATGTTGCGAAGCACAACGCCCAGCAATATCAACTCACTAACATTGAATTCTATCAACGTGATTGGTTTGCTAATGTGCCGCATAATCTGTTTGATGTGGTTATCAGCAACCCACCTTATATTGATCCTGAGGATGAACATTTACAGCAAGGTGATGTGCGCTTTGAACCACAATCTGCGTTAATTGCTGATAATAAAGGCTTGAGTGATATTAAAATTATCGCCGATAAAGCTCGTGGTTATTTAAAACCTGCTGGGCATTTATTAATCGAACATGGCTATAATCAAGCCGCGCAAGTACAAGCCATTTTTAACGCACTGGCTTATGATAAGGTACAATCCTATCGAGATTTATCGAGACAGCCCCGTGTGACTTACGGGCAAAAACCTTAACACTGACCTTACGCATTTATTATGAACTCACCAGACATTCAACTTTCGCGCAAACTCACCAATCAACTCCTGCATCTTGCTCAACTGTCGCCTGATACTGAAGTCTGCGGATTGGTGAGCAGTCAAAACGGCGTGCCTTGCCATTGTTATCCTGTTGCCAATGTTGCCGACCAACCTGCACAACAGTTTTTACTGGATGCCGCTGGGCAAATCGCGGCATTAAAAGCCATGCGTGAACGGGGCGAAGAACTGTTTGCCATTTACCATTCACACCCCACCGCCCCTGCAATTCCATCCCGCACCGATTTAGAATTGGCAGCTTACCCTGACGCGCTTTATCTGATTATCTCCCTGAATACCAAAGGGATTTTAGAAATGCGCGGCTTTTACATCACTGAGCAAGTCGCTCAAGAAATTCCGCTGACGTTAAGCGAAAATTAATATGATAAACATAGGCAAAATCAACCAGCTATCTGTTGTTAAAGTACAAGGGGCTAACATTTATTTAGGCAGTCCTGTGTCTAACAAAGTGCTGTTAGCAGACAAAAAACCACCGGCACACTGTGAAGTCGGCGACAATTTAACGGTGTTCGTTTATACCGACGGCGAAGGACATTTAGCGGCAACCACCACCATGCCACTCGCACAAGTCGATGACATCGCTTATTTAAAAGTCGCCGCGTTAAATTACGTTGGTGCGTTTTTAGATTGGGGCTTACCGAAAAATTTACTTGTCCCATTTAGCGAACAACACCATGAACTAGAAGTCGGCAAATCTTATTTAGTGAAAGTCTATTTAGATGACCAGCAACGCCTCGCCGCCACCACCAAAATTGATAAATTTATCAGCGATACTGCCGATGAAGAGCTAAGCGAAAGACAGCAAGTCGAGATACTCATTGCCGATAAAACTGAGCTGGGCGTTAAAGCGATTGTTAATCATCGTTATTGGGGAATGCTATACACCAATGAATTGTTTCAGCCTGTGAAAAAAGGGCAAAAACTCACTGGGTATATCAAACAAATCCGTGAAGATTTAAAAATTGATTTAAGCCTGCAACCCGCTGGTTACGGTAAAGTTTTATCATTGACTGATACCATTTTAGCGAAGCTCAAAGCTAATGAAGGCGAATTAAAACTCAGCGATAAAAGCCCACCCGAAGCGATTTATGCCGCGTTTGGTGTGAGTAAAAAAGTCTTCAAACAGGCGATTGGGGCGTTATATAAACAAGAATTGATTGATATTGAGAAAACGGGGATTAGGTTGCGTTAAAACAACCCAACGTAATGCGCTGAAATTGTCGGGTTACGCTAACGCTAACCCGACCCTATATATTAATCCTACGAACTACTTGACTAAGGTCTAAGACATTTATCATTGCAGTCATTAACACCATCGGCATCAGCGGGCAGCCTTTGGTTTTTGACCAAAAGGAACAACGAAACCAAGATTAATAGTCATGTCGTTGGAGACTCTACTGGCATCACCACTATCATTGTTGGGTAGTGGGTTAAATCTGTAATTATGAATAAATATCGCGCCCGAATTCGACCTTGTTGATAAGCAAACCGATGACGGTGTCGTGCATCAACTCTAGTTTTGAGAAGCAAATGGTCTTGCGATTGAGTCGTTTGATCCATGTCCG
>SHZG01000152.1 GCA_009692395.1 Methylococcales bacterium
ACTTTCGGACATGGATCAAACGACTCAATCGCAAGACCATTTGCTCCTCAAAACTAGAGTTGATGCACGACACCGTCATCGGTTTGCTTATCAACAAGGTCGAATTCGGGCGCGATATTTATTCATAATTACAGATTTAACCCACTACCAGCGACTGAATACACCGACGCAATGATTAACGGCGAAATCCTTAGCAGTCAAGAACACAGAGCCGCTAAGCGTTTCGGATTATTGGCGTTAGCAGGTGAACTGGCTACTGAGTACAGCATCACAGGTTGGCAACCTGAACAGGCGACAGCGGGCGTTTATGAGTGCTTCAAAAAATGGCGTGAATCGTTTGGTGGTGGTGATTTAGAAGACAGGCAGGTATTGCAATCAGTTAAAGATTTTATCGACCGTTTCCGTGATGTGCGTTTTACCGATGTTTCGAGCGAATATGACACAAAAGTGAATGACCGCGCGGGTTACTGGAAAAATACCGATAACGGACGCGCTTACTTATTCAATAACCACGCATTAACCGAAGCATTAACAAGTTACGGTTTAAAACGCGGCGTTGAAATTCTCAAAAAGCACGGCTGGCTAGAATATGACAGTGGACACAATACCAAGCCTGTACGCATTAATGGCAAGCAGGAACGCTTTTACTGCATAAAAACCACCGATTAACCCATTTTGTTACCCGCCTGTTACCGCCTAAAAAATGAAGCGGTAACAGCCACAGACCACGAATAACGCGGCTGTTACCGCTGTTACCGCTAAAAATAACAATGTTGAGTGGAAAAAATGACCACGAAAAATAACACAGCAACTAAACCTAGAAATACTGTAAATGTATCCGTAGGAAAGGATGAAAACCGCGATGATAAAGTTGCGAAAGTATTTACCAGTCCATCGGTACAGGCGGCATTAACCATTCAAGAATGGGAAGGTGACGTATATGAATTTAATTCACTAAATAAAGCCTTGTCTTTGCAAATTGACGAAGTAAATAACGGCAACATGAAACGCCCCGAAGCGATATTATTAGCCCAAGCTCACACCCTCGATGAACTGTTTAATAATCTGGCACGGCGGGCGCATAAAATGCAATCTTTAAAACGGTATGAAATGAATTTACGCTTAGCATTAAAAGCCCAAAGCCAATGCAGGGCAACCTTAGAAACTCTAGCAGCAATCAAGAACCCGCCTGTCATCTTTGCTAAACAAGCCAATATCTCAAACGGACACCAGCAAATAAATAACGGCGTACCTGCTACGCACACGGAAAAAACTAAAAATCAACCAAACGAACTATGAGTTGAGGAAAAACATGGCAGCGAGACAATGGACACCCGAACAACGGGCAAGACAAGCAGAAAAAATACAGCAATGGCAATCCACAGGCGCGAAAACACCCGAAGGTAAAGCCATATCATCACGCAACGCTTACAAGGGCGGTATTCATGCTTTTCTAAAAGAGACAGCTAAGCTATTACGCGAACAAAAAGACTGTTTGCAACGAATTAAATAATAGTCAATGTATTAAGGTCAAAAACAATACCAGCGGCTATAATTGGCAACATTCAGCCGTCAATTATAATTATTGCCATGCCCGCCCTAAACAACCTGCTATCACAGTTCAGACAATCAGCCACCGATAACCGCGACTTAGGCGATAAATTTGAACGCTTAATTGCCAATGTCTTAGTCACTGATCCACTCTATGCTGAAAAATACAGTGATGTGTGGTTATGGGGTGAATGGCAACATAGAAGCGGCGCGGATGTCGGCATTGATTTAGTGGCGAAGGAAAAAGACACAGGCGATTATTGCGCGATTCAATGTAAATTTTACGCGCCAGACCACCAACTACAAAAAAGTGACATAGATTCATTTTTCACCGCTTCAGGTAAAACCTTTCCTACCAACGAAGGCGCGAAAACCTTTACCAGTCGGATTATTGTGTCAACTACCGACAAATGGAGCAAACACGCCGAACAAGCCCTAGAGCATCAAAATCCGCCTGTTACTCGTTTAACACTAACCGACTTACAAAACAGCGCAATAGACTGGGAACAATTCAGCTTAGAACGCCCTGATACAATCCAACTCAAGCCAAAAAAGACCCTAAGACCACACCAAAACATAGCCCTAGAAAAAGTCGAAACAGGTTTTAAGACCGCCGATAGAGGTAAGTTAATCATGGCGTGTGGTACAGGCAAAACTTACACCGCGTTAAAAATCGCTGAAAAACTCACCCCTGAACACGGTATCGTATTATTTCTAGTACCCTCTATTGCCTTGTTATCCCAAACCCTACGCGAATGGACAACCGAAGCCGATAAAACACTACAAAGTTTTGCCGTGTGTTCAGATACCAAAATCGGTAAAAAATCCGATAACGAAGACATAAGCGTTCATGATTTAGCCTTTCCAGCCACCACCGACACCCATAAACTGGTTAATCAAGTCCTAGCCTTTCATGGCAAAAAACAGCTCACCGTTATATTTTCCACCTATCAATCTATCGCCGTAGTTGCCCAAGCACAAAATCAAGGCTTACCCGAATTTGATTTAATAATCTGTGACGAAGCCCACCGCACCACAGGCGTGACAATTTCAGGTGAAGATGAATCGCACTTTGTTAAAGTCCACGATCAAGACTTTATCAAAGCCAAAAAATGCCTGTACATGACGGCAACACCGCGCCTATTTAGTGACAGCACCAAAACCGAAGCCAAAGAAAGTGAAGCAACCCTCTGTTCTATGGATGATGTCAGCCTGTATGGTGAAGAATTCCACCGCTTAGGCTTTTCCGAAGCGGTTAGTAATGGCTTACTATCCGATTACAAAGTCATGGTATTAGCGGTTGATGAAAAATATGTCAGCAAAATTTTTCAAAGCCAGATTTCCGATGACAACAACGAAATCAAATTAGAAGACGTGGTCAAAATTACAGGCTGTTGGAATGGCTTAGCCAAACGCATGGCAAAAGATACCGAAGGCAACGAACTGGAAACCGACACCGCACCCATGCGCCGCGCCGTTGCCTTTTCAGGTTCTATCAAAGACTCCAAACGAATCACCGAGCTATTTGCCAAAGTTATCAGCGACTACCCCCAAAACCACCAAGACGATGACGGCTTATTGAACTGTGAAACGGATCATGTAGACGGCAAACACAACATCCTAGAACGCAACAAAAGACTGGACTGGTTAAAAGCCGACACACAAGGCAACACTTGCAGAATCCTATCAAATGCCCGTTGCTTATCCGAAGGCGTAGACGTACCCGCCTTAGATGCCGTGATGTTTCTAAATCCGCGTAATTCCATAGTTGATGTCGTGCAATCGGTAGGGCGTGTCATGCGTTTAGCAGAAGGTAAAAAATACGGTTATGTCATTCTACCGATAGGCATACCCGCTGATATGAAGCCTGAAGAAGCCTTAAAAGACCACAAAAAATACAAAGTCGTGTGGCAAGTCTTACAAGCCCTACGCGCCCATGATGACCGCTTTAATGCCACCATCAACAAAATAGAACTTAACAAAACCCGCCCTGAAAACATCCAAGTCATCGGCGTAACAGGCGATTATGGTTTTGACACCGACAACAACGGCAACCAAGTCAGTGAACAGTCCGCGCAATACGCGCTACAACTCCCACACATAGAAGAATGGCGCGATGCCATCTATGCCCGCATGGTGGTCAAATGTGGCGAACGCAAATACTGGGAACAATGGGCAAAAGACGTCGCGCAAATAGCCGAACGCCACACCCCCCGCATAAAAGCTCTATTAGAAGACAGCAACCCCGAACACAGGCGAGTATTTGAAGACTTTCTCAAAGGCTTACAAAGCAACCTAAACCCCAGCATTAGCCAAGCCGATGCCATTGATATGCTGTCACAGCACCTCATTACCAAACCCGTGTTTGATGCCCTGTTTGAAGGCTACTCATTCACCCAACACAACCCCGTCTCGCAAGCCATGCAAAAAATGCTGGACGTGTTAGAAGGGCAAAACCTACAACAAGAAACCGAAAAATTACAAAAGTTTTATGACAGCGTCAGAGATCGCGCCAGCGGTATAGATAACGCAGCGGGTAAACAAAAAATCATCATCGAACTGTACGATAAATTCTTTAAAACCGCGTTTCCGCGTATGGCAGAACGCCTAGGCATCGTCTACACACCCGTTGAAGTGGTGGATTTTATCATTCACAGTGCCAACCATGCCTTACAACAAGAATTCGGTTTAGGCTTAAGTGATGCAGGTGTCCATATCCTTGACCCCTTTACAGGCACGGGTACCTTTATCGTGCGCTTATTACAAAGTGGATTAATTAAAGCCGAAGATTTAGCGCGTAAATATACCCATGAATTACACGCCAATGAAATTATATTATTAGCCTATTATATCGCCGCGATTAATATCGAAGAAACCTATCACGATATGATTAAAAGTGACTATAAACCGTTTCAAGGTATTGTATTAACCGACACCTTTCAATTAGCCGAAGGACAAAACGCTTTAGATATTGCTACCTTGCCAGAAAATAGCGAACGCGCTAATAAACAACAGGGTAATGATATTCGGGTAATTATTGGTAATCCGCCGTATTCTTTGGGGCAAACTAGCGAAAATGATAATAATCAAAATTTAAAATATGAACAGTTAGATAATCGCATTCGTAATACTTACGCCGAACATTCCACAGGCGTTAATAAAAACAGTTTATACGATTCTTATATTCGGGCGGTTCGTTGGGCAAGCGACCGTATTAAAGATAAAGGCATGGTGTGTTATGTTACAAATGGTTCTTTTATTGACAGCAATGCAATGGACGGCTTACGACATTCTTTAACAGACGAATTTAGCCGTATTTATTGCTTTAATTTACGCGGTAATCAACGCACATCTGGCGAAACATCACGGCAGGAAGGCGGTAAAATTTTTGGTTCAGGAAGTAGAACACCGATTGCCATTACCTTGTTAATCAAAAATCCTGAACATCAAGGCGCGTGTGAATTGTTTTATCACGATATTGGTGATTATTTAGACCGTGACGAAAAACTAAAAATTATCAGTAATTTCAAAAGCATTAACGGTATTTCTTGGCAAAAACTTATACCGAATGAAAGCCACGATTGGATTAACCAACGTAATAAAGAATTTGACAGTTTTATTTCAATTGGTAATAAAGAAACTGGTAATACAGAAAAAACTATTTTTAATAATTATTCAAGTGGTGTGAAAACAAGCCGTGACAGATGGGCTTATAATTTTTCAAAGGTTAATTTAACAAAAAATATGAGTGGAATGGTTAATTTTTATAATTCACAAGTAACTGATTATGAAATCTTGCCAAGTGATAAGCGTCCAGATGTTGAAAAGTTTATCGAATTTAATTCTAAAAAAATAAGTTGGTCGCGTGGATTAAGAAACGATTTAAACCGCTTTATTAAGCGAGAATTTAATAAAAATTCTGTCGTACTTGGAATGTACCGCCCATTTTGCAAACAATGGGTTTATTTTGATAAAGATTTTAACGATATGATTTATCAAATGCCTAAGATTTTTCCAAATAACACGGTAGAAAATTTAGTTATTTACATTAGTGGCATTGGAGCAGGCGGTAAAGAATCATCGGCTTTAATAGTTAATTCGTTGCCTGATTTGAATATGCAACATTCAGGCGGTCAAGGCTTCCCCCTCTACACCTACGAAAAAATAGACATAGAAGCCAGCCCGTTATTTGATACCCCCGCAGAAAATCATTATCGGAAAAAAGACAATATCACCGATACCCTATTGCAGGATTTTAAAACCCACTATGACCCTAACATCAGCAAACAAGACATCTT
>SHZG01000153.1 GCA_009692395.1 Methylococcales bacterium
GTGGCTCTCCCGTTGCATTGCGTCCTGACTTGCCAATCTGGTTACTTTTACAGAATGGACAGGTGATTTCTTGGTAGCAGCTCATAAGGTCTTTTAGGTAAGTGTGATTTTATTCTGCCCGTGATTTTAATCTATCATCACAGATGTAATCCACTACCATCAATTGAATCAAATCAACAATGCTTTAATAAAACATGAGGTAAACATGATTAGTTACGATAAGGATTTTTATAGCTGGACGCAAGAACAAGCCAGTTTATTAAAAAGTGGGCAATTAAACAGCCTAGATATTCCACATTTAACTGAGGAAATTGAAGCAATGGGACGTAGTGAAAAACGCGAGCTGGAAAGTCGTTTAACAGTTGTGTTGTTGCATCTTTTGAAATGGAGGTATCAGGAAGTAAGACGTAGCGGAAGTTGGCAATGAACCATTGATGAACAGCGGATTAAATTTGAGGACGTGTTAGAAGAAAACCCCAGTTTAACACCGTACTTGGACGACATTTGAAAACGGGCTTATCGACTCGAGATTATTCAAGCATCCAGAGAAACCAACATTAGCAAAAGTGTTTTTCCTGTCAGTTGCCCATGGGAATTAAGCGAACTTATCGAGGAAGATTACTACCCTGACTAATACGCCAATCAGTTGAAAATAACCAAAACAAAAAGCATCTGGTTTGTCTATTTGCTGGAATGTCGAAATGGTAAAATTTACACGGGGATTACGACCGATGTTGATGCGCGATTTAATAAACATTGTGCGGGTAAAGGGGCTAAATGTACTAAGATGAATCCACCTTCTCATATAATGGCGAGTAAACCCTGTGGTAATCGCTCCGAAGCAAGTAAACTGGAATACCAGATTAAACAGCTGACTCCCGCCAAAAAACGGGCGTTGGGTGTAAGTTGGCATGACATAATCAAGGATAAATCAGAATGAAGTTAAAAGAAAAAGACGTTGAAGTGGGCTATTTATATTTGACTGGTGCCAAGCAATATCGGGCTGTGCTGGCAATGAAAGGTGAATTTATCATTTACGCGCCCAGTTTGGAAGGCACTGCTCCGTTAAAGCTGAATGCGCTGATAATGCCTTTTGATAACCAGCCTTTTAAGAAATGCCGTATCGTGACTTTTGCTAAAAAGGATTATCAAGCGTTTGATTTCAATGGATCTGAGGCTATTAAACATAAACTGGCTGAATCTCCGTTAGCAGACATAACCGCACAATGTAATGCTAAATCTGCAATTGCTGCTTTGTAACCATTCTACCACTCATAACAACTCACCATGCACATTAATTATTTCGACGCGGCGCACACTGAATTATTGCAAGGGATTAATCTGATAGAAGCCAGTGCGGGGACTGGTAAAACCTTCGCTATTGCTATGTTGGTGTTGCGCTTTGTGGTGGAACAAGACATTGCTATCGAAAAAATATTGGTGGTGACGTTTACTAAGGCGGCGACTGAAGAATTAAGGGATAGGGTGCGTAGTCGCTTGGCAATGGCGAAACGGATTCTGGAGTCGTTGGAAGCGGCGAATGAGGATGAAGAGACGGTGTTGGTGTGGTTGGAACAACTTGAACTTGAACCTGAGGTTATTAAGCAACGTTTAGAGCTGGCGTTATTGAACATTGACCAAGCCAGTATTTTTACCATTCACAGTTTTTGTCAACGGGTGTTGCGTGAACATGCGCTGGAAAGTGGGCAGTTATTTGATGCCGAATTGACGGATGATTTAGCCAGTATTACACAAGCCTGCGTGGATGATTTTTGGCGGGAGCAGATTTATAGTCGCACACAATGGCAAGTCGCGGTGTTGACGGCGCATTACAACACGCCCGATGCCTTGCTTGCCAGTATTCAGGTGGTTGCCGATCATGTCACGGTGTATCCAAGTTATGAAAATTTAGACGACGCGCTGCACACGTTAGAAAGCGCGGTGAATCAGGCAAACACTGAGTTAGATAATTATGCCGTCGCGATACGCGCCAGTTTTGCCGATGATAAATTTAATGCTAGTTATCGCAGTGCATTTGAGGAAGGCTATCCATTATTAGCCGCGTGGTTACAGGGAGGTAGTACGCAAATTCCTACGGCTGATAGTTTGGCATTGTTGACGGGTGATGGTTTATTAGCGGGTTTGAATGGGAATCAATTCAGAGCCAACAAAAGCGAAACAGCGGCAGACCGTAAAGCGAATTATGTCGCCAGTTTGGATATTAATCCCACGCCATTTGAACAACTCGCCGACGCAGTACAACACGTCACCTTAATATTGCGCCGCACGTTATTGGAAACGCTACGCACCCAACTCGACAAACGCCTACAACAGTTGAATTTATTATCCTTGGATAATTTAATCACCCGCTTAGCAGACGCATTAACAGGCGATAAAGCCGAGTTACTGACCATGGAATTGCGCGTGCGTTTTACTGCGGCGTTAATTGATGAATTTCAAGATACCGATGACAGTCAGTGGGGTATTTTTTCCACGGTGTTTGCATCAGATAGTCATTTTTTATATTTAATCGGTGATCCTAAACAGGCGATTTATAAATTCCGTGGCGCGGATATTTATTCTTATCTTGCCGCTCGTAAGCAAGCGGATTATGAATTTAGTTTAGGCAAAAATTGGCGATCACATCCGCAGTTAGTCAATGCGGTGAACGCGCTTTTTCAACGACAAGACCCGTTTTTATTACCCGAATTAACCTTTCACCCTGTTGCACCTGCTAAATCCGCTGCCGATGGTGAACTCTGGAGTTCAAACCTAGGTGTGAACTCCGAAGCGGTTACACCGATGGTGTTATGGCAGTTGCCAGCTAGTAATGAGAATACAGGTTATTGGGGCAAAAAAGATGCCGAGCAGGAAATTTGTATTGCAGTGTGTAATGAAATCGTTACGTTGCTTAATCAACCCTACCAATTGCGTTCTAATAAATCAGAAAATACGCCTGTACAACCCAAAGACATTGCCATCTTGGTCAAAACCAACCAACAAGCCCAAGACTATCAAGCTGCGTTGCGTGAAGTGGGCGTGCCTGCGGTGTTGAACAGTGTCGAATCTATCTTTTCCAGCCCTGAAGCCGTTGAACTGCATACGTTATTAAATGCAGTGGCGAATCCCAGTGACAGCGGCTTACTGAAACACGCGTTGACCTTGAGCTGGTTTGCCTTGGATGGGCAGGCGTTATACGCGCTGTTTAATGATGAAACCGCGTTAGATGCGTGGATGGCGCGGTTTTCGACTTATTATCAAGCGTGGCAAAAAGTGGGTTTAATGGCAATGATGCAACAATTGCTGACACAGGAAGCGGTGTGCTTGCATCTTGCTAAAACCAATCGCGTTGAACGGCAACTGACTAATATTTATTATGTGATTGAACTGACACACCAAGCCGCTGTGAATGACCATCTGGGTATTAACAAAACCTTGGATTGGTTGCACGCCGCGCAACACAAAAATAGTAGCTCTGAAGCCCAAAAATTGCGCCTTGAAAGTGACGAAGATGCGGTAAAAATCGTCACTATGCACAGCTCAAAAGGACTGGAATACCCGATTGTTTTCTGCCCTTTTCTGTGGCAACGTAGCGGTCGTTTACACCGCGAAAAACAATCAATCACCTGTCATGACGATGATAAAATGATTGTCGATTTAGGCTCAGAACACTTTGAAAAACACCGTGAGCAAGCCATCATGGAAGAACTTGCGGAAGATTTACGCGTCGTTTATGTGGCGGTGACGCGTGCTAAATACCGTTGTTATCTTGCGTGGGCAAATGTGCGCACCAAAGATAAACCTAATGATTCCGCACTGGCATGGTTATTGGGATTTGCCGACTGCGATTTTTCTCAGCAACAAACCGCATTAGAAAATCTAGCTCAGCAACACCCAAACAGCTTTACTTATCAACTGCTAAACATCAGCAACAGCACCCACGGTAGTTATCAAAAACAGCAAAAAACCCAACCCTTACACGCCAAACAACGGCTACGGCGTTTATACACCCACTGGCAAATGAGCAGTTACACCGCGTTATCGGCATTAAGCCAACACGACGCGCCCGAATTGCCCGAAGATAAAGCGCGTGAACAAGGCGAATTATTGATACCCCGCGCCACGCTGGACGAACTTCCCAAAGGCGCACACACGGGTAACGTGGTGCATGATTTACTGGAAAATCATACGTTCAGTGATTTAGCACAGCGCAAAGACATCAGCGGCGCACGCGATAAAGCCTGTCAGCGTTACAGTTTAAAACTTGATAAGCCTGAATTACTCGAGGAACTGTTAGAAAACGTGGTCAAAACGCCGCTATTTACGACTGACACCGATGCTTGTCTCATGAATGTAGCAGAAGCGCAGTGCTTAAAAGAAATGCCGTTTTATTTAGCCGTGCAGGACATGGATGCTCAACAAATCAATAAAATTTTACAGGATACGCCTGCGTATCAAGCGTTAAGCAGTAAGGCGTTATGCGGTTATTTAACAGGCTTTATTGATTTAATTTGTGAATATGACGGGCGTTATTATGTGATAGATTATAAAACTAATTATTTAACTGACTATAATGAAGCTAACTTAACAGTAGCCATGCGTGAACATAACTACGGTTTGCAATACTGGATTTATACCGTGGTATTACACCGTTATTTACAAAACCGTTTGCCTAATTATAATTATGAATATCACTTTGGCGGTGTGCGGTATTTATTCGTGCGCGGTATGCAGCCTGATGTGGCAATGAGCGGCGTGTATCAAGATAAACCTGATTATCAGCGGATTAATCAATTGGTGGCGTTGTTTGGGGTGTAAGATAAGCCTTGAAAAATACTGAATAATTGATGCTACACAAGAACATTTTTGTCCACGAAAGACACGAACAGCACGAAAAAGACTAAAAAAATCATCATATATATGACTTGACGCTTGGACAAAACACATTAGCTTTAATTTTTTCGTGTCTTTCGTGTCTTTCGTGCTTTTCGTGGACTATGGCTCTTTCATGCGTAACATCAGTGAATATATTTCTATAAAAACCAACTTAACTACTTTTCTTCATTCACAAAAATTACACTGCTGTCATGGAAGTAAACCCTGCCCTAGTTACAACTAAAAACCGCTTATTAGTCAAACTCTGCATTGGCGAAATAAGCCCACATATTGATAGTTTTTCACAGCTGTTTTACCAAGAATTATTTCGCCTCGATATTCATTTAAAGACGGTTTTTTCAGGTAATGTGGTGTTTTTAAATCGCAAATTTATTAGTATGTTGGCGACGTTTAAAAATGTTAAACATTTAGAAGCCATCGAAGAATCGGTAGAAAAAATGGGGGAACGCCATGCCTTACAATATGGCGCACAAATCAAACATTTTCCGACGTTAAAACAAGCTCTGTTATTTGCGTTAAAGAAAAAACTAGGCGAGCGTTTTCATGCTGAACTAGAAGCGGTGTGGAATGAAGTGTTTGATGATGTTGCCGCAATCATGGAACGGGCAATGGCAAGGATTGACCCTGAAAAAATCCGCCAAATCATACCCGACAAGATAAACTGTGATGTGGGTTTATACGAGGAAGTCGGTGGTGAAGCGATTATTCATCGAGTTCACCAACGTTTTTATGATGCGATATTTGATGAACCGTGGCTGGAAAAATTCTTTTACGGCAAATCAAAAGAAGTATTAGTAGGTAGTGGGTTAAATCTGTAATTATGAATAAATATCGCGCCCGAATTCGACCTTGTTGATAAGCAAACCGATGACGGTGTCGTGCATCAACTCTAGTTTTGAGGAGCAAATGGTCTTGCGATTGAGTCGTTTGATCCATGTCCGAAAGT
>SHZG01000154.1 GCA_009692395.1 Methylococcales bacterium
TAGAACGTAAAAACCTGAACTTTCGGACATGGATCAAACGACTCAATCGCAAGACCATTGGCTTCTCAAAACTAGAGTTGATGCACGACACCGTCATCGGTTTGCTTATCAACAAGGTCGAATTCGGGCGCGATATTTATTCATAATTATAGATTTAACCCACTACCGATTTTTTAATGGCAGTAACAAGGTGATTAATTTGGTTTTTGAAAATTGATACTTTAACCTCACTCAGTTCTTTAAACTTGGAATTAGTCTTATCACGGGATTTTTGTAAACTGATTTCAGCGTCTTCATAACGTCTACGCGCCGACTTGCCAAGCTTTTAGCATCGTCAAAATCGCTCACCGCACCAATACCTTTTACAACCCCAGTGCCTGCAAGTAAAGCCGCCGCGCCCCATAAAATGAATGGTAATGCCATGATAATTCTCCAAATTGACTGTGTTAAAATAGTAACACTGCTAGAATAGCCTGATGAGTATCTGGAGTAATCCAGACCCACCGATAGTAGGTTATTTTCAATGCAAATAACAGCAACCCACAGTAGCTAATACAACCGTTTAGTAGGATAAGTCTTATGGATGTTCATGAAAAAATTAAGGTGATGCGCTTGTTTAATAATTTGACTCAGGAAGAGATGGCGGAAAAATTGGGTTATGCGTCTATACAAGGCTATGCAAAATTGGAACGCGGTGAAACCGATCCGACGATTGGTAAATTGGAAGAGATAGCAAGCGTGTTAAGCGTTAGTTTGCAAGATTTATTGGGCTTGAATGAAAGTAATATTGTCAACGTGGCGGGAAATTGCCAAAACACTCGATATAATTATGCACAAAATGTGAATTTGACTTTATTAACCGAAACGCAATGCGCCCACGAATTAGAGCAAACTCGCGTGTTGTTGCAAGAACGGGATAAGGAAATGGAGCATCTTAAAACGGAAAATAGTTTGCTGAGGGAAGTGGCTGATTTGATGAAAGCGCGACATACACCACCAGCAGAACACAGTATTCAGTAACGTTGTTTCTGGCTGACGCATGAACTCAACCTGCGAGGTTTTAAAAACCTCGCAGGTTTATTTTTTTATATACCTTATGGCATTTATGAACAGCATTGAAGAAATTATAGAAGATTTACGCTTAGGCAAAATGGTCATTATTATGGATGATGAAGACCGCGAAAATGAAGGCGATTTATTAATGGCGGCGGCGTTTACCCGCCCTGAAGATGTTAATTTTATGGCGCGTTATGGACGGGGGTTGATTTGTTTAACGCTCACGCATGAGCGTTGTCAGCAATTGCGTTTGCCATTAATGGTGAACGAAAACAAAACCGCGCATTCCACTAATTTCACGGTGTCTATCGAAGCGGCAATAGGCGTGACGACAGGCATCTCAGCGGCAGACCGCGCTAAAACGATTCTCGCAGCAGTTGCCCCAAATGCCAAAGCCGATGATTTAGTACAACCCGGTCATATTTTTCCGTTAATGGCACAAGCAGGCGGGGTATTAAATCGCGCAGGACATACCGAAGCAGGCTGTGATTTGGCGCGTTTAGCAGGTTCAGAACCTGCGGCGGTGATTGTTGAAATTCTCAATGAAGACGGTTCAATGGCACGCCGACCTGATTTAGAAATTTTCGCCGCACAACATAATCTTAAAATAGGTACGATTGCCGATTTAATCCAGTACCGAATTCAACACGAAAACACCTTAGAACGTATCAGCGAATGCGCTTATCCCACTGAATTTGGCGATTTTCGTTTGTATACTTATCAAGACACCAATGACAATAATCTGCATCTAGCCTTAGTGATGGGACAGGTGTCAGGTGATGAAGCTGTGTTAGTCCGTGTTCATGCGCGTAATTTGCTGGATGATGTGTTCGCGTCTAAACGCACCGATTGCAATATGCCGATTCGCCTTGCCATGCAAAAAATAGCCGAAGAAGGGCGCGGCGTGTTGGTGGTAATTCGGCAAAGTGAAAATAATAAAGCACTGGCAGAACTGATTTATCGTTATCAATTAGAAGATAATGGTTGTGCGGCGGTACAAGCCGTTGATGTCGATTGGCGTACTACGGGAACAGGTGCGCGAATCCTAGCGGATTTAGGCGTACACAAATTGAAAGTGTTAGGCGCACCCAAAAAATACATCGGGCTATCGGGATTTTATTTGGAAGTTTCGGAGCATTTAGGTTCAGAATTGTAGTGATTAGCGGAGTGCAGACCCTGTCCTGAGTTTATCGAAGGGCGTGGTTTGTACTCCGCTTGTAGAGCGCGTTACAACGCCAAACTTTTTTGCAATGCAGCTAAAAACGCCGTGTTTTCCTCAGGTTGTCCAATCGTTACCCGCAAGCAATCGGTTAATAATCCTGCTTGCGGACTCATGTTTTTAATCAACACGCCTTGCTGTTTTATGGCTAAGAAAATCGCCGTCGCTTGGTCTTTTGGGGTTTTAAACAAAATAAAATTCGCCGCACTGGCATAAGCGGTAATGCCATCCAACTCGTTCAAGTGCTGAAAAACACGGGCGCGTTCTGAGCAAATCGCTTGCGTTTGTTGGTCAAAAATTTCGTGATTCGATAAAGCAAACTCCACACTCACTTGCGTCAACACGTTAATATTGTAAGGCAGGCGGATTTTATGCAGTTGCTCAATAATCGCGGGCAATCCTGCAATATACCCCAAACGCAAACCTGCCAAACCCAGTTTTGATACGGTACGCATCACCAGCAAATTATCATACTGCCCTAAGCGATTCATAAAACTGGCATCAGCAAATGGAGCGTAAGCCTCGTCAATCACGACCAAGCCGTTAGCCGCTTCAATAATTTTTATAATCGCCGCGTCATTGAATAAAGTGCTAGTCGGATTATTGGGATAAGCGAGAAAAATCACGCTAGGTTGATGCTCATTAATCGCCGCTAACATCGCGGGTAAATCTAAATCAAAGCTATCTGCCAATAACGGCACACCGTGATAACGCAAGCCTAAACAATCGCTGATTTGCTTGTACATCACAAAGCTGGGGGTCGTGCTTAACACGCTGGCAGTCGGCGGCAATGCCATCAACAACAGTTGAATAATTTCATCTGAGCCATTACCGAGCAATACTTCAAACTCGTCAGAGATATTATTAACACGCTTAATCGTGGCGTTCAGTTGCCGCGCTTCTGGGTCAGGATAACGGTTTAACGCACAATCTTTTAATGCAGCTAACCACTGTTGTTTAATCTCTTCTGACCAGCTATAAGGGTTTTCCATTGCATCCAGCTTAATAAAACCTGCCGCATTGGCGACATGATAAGCAGAAAGGGCTAATACTTCGGGGCGAAAAATATGTGTTATGAAGTTGTTTTCAAGCATGATAATTTTTATTTTGTAGGTTGTGGAATGATGCGATGTTTTCCAAAAGTGTCACTAGCCAATAAGATTAAAAGTTTTTCATCGTTCCAACGCTCTGCGTTGGAATGCCTCAGTTGACGCTCCAGCGTCTTCATAGTCACACAACGCTAGAGCGTTGCAGGATGAGTTCCCACGCTGGAGCGGTGGGAACTATAAAAATGATGTCATGGAATCAAAAATCATGATTTTTGACTCCGCTGTTTTCCCATCACTTTATTTTTTACCGTTACTAAATTATTTAATGCGATATTCCGCAGAACGCGCATGAGCAGTCAAATGTTCACCTCGCGCTAAAATCGAAGCGGTTTTACCCAGCTCACTCGCGCCGTGTTCTGAACAATTAATTAAACTGGTGCGTTTTTGAAAATCATACACACCTAGCGGCGACGAAAACCGCGCCGTACTGGATGTTGGCAAGACATGATTCGGCCCTGCGCAATAATCGCCCAAGGCTTCGGCGGTATAACGTCCCATAAAAATCGCACCTGCGTGGCGGATTTGCTCACACAAGATTTCTGGATTTTCTACTGATAACTCCAAATGCTCAGGCGCGATAATATTTGCCACCTCAGCCGCTTGGTTTAAGTTATCCACTTTAATCAACGCGCCGCGTGTCGTCAGTGAGGCGGTGATAATCTCAGCGCGTTCCATCGTCGGTAACAGCTTATTAATGCTGGCTTCAACCGCAGTTAAAAACTCCGCATCATCACTAATCAAAATGGATTGCGCATTTTCATCGTGTTCCGCTTGCGAGAACAAATCCATCGCAATCCAATCAGGGTTGGTCTTGCCATCACAAATAATTAAAATTTCTGACGGCCCTGCAATCATGTCAATACCGACTTGACCGAACACCAGTTTTTTCGCTGTTGCTACATAGATATTTCCCGGTCCGACAATTTTCGCCACCGCTGGAATCGTTTGAGTACCGTAAGCCAACGCCGCCACCGCTTGCGCCCCACCGATACTAAACACTCTATCGACACCCGCTAAATACGCCGCCGCCAACACTAAGTCATTGCTATCGCCGTTTGGCGTAGGCACAACCATAATCAACTCGCCCACGCCCGCCACTTTCGCAGGAATCGCATTCATCAACACCGACGACGGATACGCCGCTTTTCCACCGGGAACATACAAACCCACGCGGTCTAACGGCGTGATTTTCTGCCCCAAGACCGTGCCATCCGCTTCCGTGTATTGCCACGGCTGAATTTTTTGATGTTCCGCATACGCACGCACTCTATCAGCCGCCGTTTGCAACGCGTGCGCTTGGTCTGTGGGTAAGTTCTCCCAAGCGGCTTTCAATGTCTCTTTCGACATTTCCAACTCGCTGGCGTTAATCACTTCACGGTTATCAAACCGATTAGTGTAGTCAATCACTGCCGCATCACCGCGTTTTCTGACATCAGCAATAATATCTAACACGCGCTTATGAATATCTACATCGTCAGTTTCATTCCATGCCAAGAGGGCTTGTAATTGTTGATTAAAATCGGGGGCGGTGGTGTTGAGTTTTTGAATGTTTAAATTAGACATAGGAGGATTACTTATCAAAATAGATGGTAGTTTTTAAAATTCAGAATCAAAGTTTTATTATTCAGTTTGTTGTAAAAATGGATGATGGTTTTCATAATCACCGATAAAGATGCCTAAGGCTTCAACTAAACCCGCTAAAGGATGATTTTCATTGGCTCCACCTGCATCTAATAACGCATTTAAAATTGCAATTGCTTTATTATAATCTTGTTCCGTGTGTAATGGATAAAGCGGGATACTTTCGCACAAAGCGGTGTAATGATTGAGAACATCACTAGAAACAGGATTTAAGGTTTCCATTGGCATACTCCTTGTGAGTCATTATTAAACGAATATAGAGCGTTTGAGTATTGAAATGAATCGCCGCAATCAAACGGTAATGATTTCCTGCAATATTGAAGACAAAATAATCGCCGACTTTATCCACTGAATTAAACAAACTTTTTAATTCAGCATAAGATTTAACGGATACTGTGCGAATCTTCCCTCGCCATTCTTGCAGTGGTGCTGTGGCTTGTGGATGTAAATCGGCAAACTCTTGTAAGGCTTTATTGCTGATAATTCGCATAATTTTTTATTGAGAACATCAAACTAAACAGTGTCAATCCCTCCATACGAGTATGGAGGGTGTATTAATTAGGAAATTCCGTTCGTTAGCCTTAATTCTTTGATAGTTTCAATAACTTCTTCTATAAATTTCTGCGCTTCTTCTTCGTTTCTAATACAGCTTAAGTCACACGATTACCCACAACTCAATCAGAGTTAGCATAAACCGCCCTAGCGATTTCGATACCGAAAGCGTAATGCCTGACTTTTTCCATGCCTTCCCATAAGGTTTTAGCACCTGGGAAGCCATCACTTTTTCTACCTAAGAAGC
>SHZG01000155.1 GCA_009692395.1 Methylococcales bacterium
GATACGGCGCAGGTATTAAAAATCAACAAGAACACCGTCATTAGCACGTTAAAAAAAAGCCAATACGTTGGTACAAGTCCATCCAAAGCTAACTGAATTCAGCGTAAACAGCGGGCTGGAAGTCAGTCTAGAAGCGGCTTTCGAGATTGAAATGGACGAGCAGTGGTCTTATGTAGGCAATAAATCCAACCAACGCTGGCTGTGGCACGCCGTTGACCATACCACTAACATCGTACTCGCTTATGTATTGGGTAAGCGCAAGGATGACGTATTCAAGCAACTTACAACCTTGCTTGCCCCCTTTAATATTACCTGCTTCTACACAGATGATTGGGGTGCTTATCAGCGTCATCTTGAGGCTGATAAGCATGAGATTGGTAAGCGCAATACGCAGAAAATAGAACGTAAAAACCTGAACTTTCGGACATGGATCAAACGACTCAATCGCAAGACCATTTGCTTCTCAAAACGAGAGTTGATGCACGATACCGTCATCGGTTTGCTTATCAACAAGGTCGAATTCGGGCGCGATATTTATTCATAATTACAGATTTAACCCACTACCCATTATTATTACTGCCTGAATTAGCCTCGGCAGCGTCATTAAATCAAGCCAATACCGCGTGGGTTCTTACCTCCACTGCCTTGGTATTATTCATGAATATTCCTGGTCTGTCGTTGTTTTACGCGGGTTTAGTCAGAAGAAAAAACGTGTTATCGGTATTAATGCAATGTTTTGCTATTACCTGCCTAGTGTCCATATTGTGGCTAGCAGGGGGTTTACAGTTTTATTTTTGCCGATGGTGGTAGCTTACAAGCAGTCATCGGTGGCGCGTCTAAAGTGTTGCTGCCCGATATAAACACCACCGTGTTAATCGACGATATTCCCGAAACGGTATATTTCATGTTTCAAATGACTTTCGCTATTATTACGCCCGCGCTAATTGTCGGTGCGTTTGCTGAACGGATGAAATTTTCTGCGATGCTGTGGTTTAGTGGCTTATGGCTCATTATCGTTTATGCGCCTGTCTGTCATTAGATATGGGGCGGTGGTTGGCTCGCTAATTTAGGCGTGATGTATTTTGCAGGTGGTATTGTCATTCATGTTAATGCTGGGGTTGCTGCCTTAGTGTCTGTGTCTGTGTTAGTATTAGGTAAACGTAAAGGCTTTCCAACCACTGCCATGCCGCCACATAATATGACAATGGTCGTCACAGGCGCGGGTATGTTATGGGTCGGCTGGTTTGGTTTCAATGCAGGCAGTGCCTTAACGTCAGACGGACGCGCAGGCATGGCAATGTTAGTCACCCACATCGGCGCGGCTGCAGGGGCATTGACGTGGATGTTTATTGAATGGAAACGCTTTGGCAAGCCTAGCGTCTTAGGTATCGTCACAGGCATGGTCGCAGGTTTAGGCACGATAACGCCTGCGTCTGGTTTTGTTGGCCCTTTTGGTGCATTAGTCATTGGCGTGACCGCTGGTTTCGTGTGTTTTTATGCCACGCAATACGTTAAACGTACCTTAAAAATTGACGATTCCTTAGACGTATTTCCTGTCCACGGTATCGGTGGTATCACAGGTTCATTATTAACAGGTGTATTCGCTGCCAGTAGTTTAGGTGGCTTGGGTTTACCTGAGGGCGTTAGCATGCTCAAACAAGTGAGTGGGTATTCAAGCCATAGCGGTTATGGTTACTATTATTTGGCGTGCTTTGTTCAGCTATTTAATGCTAAAAGGTTTAGATAACTGGATTGGTTTACGCGTGACACCCGATGAAGAAGTACAAGGGCTTGATAACGTACTACATGAAGAAACGGGTTATTTGGATTTGTAGTGTTTTTGATTGCCTAATTGATTTAAGGTAGTGGGTTAAATTGGTATTTTTTCTACTAGATTCACTACCTATAGCTCAGAGTCCAAGGCATGACTTGGACTGATGTAAAATGTCCAAAACTTGTTTTTGACTCCTATGTTCTTAGGTCTAGCTCAGGTTAGTTAATGGTTTACCGAAGTTATCAGTATTTTCGTAATTTATGCAGTAAAAAAATCCCCGCACTTGCTCCACTGGTATCTGCCAACCAATCAAGGACATCAGAAGAACGTCCGACCACAAACGATTGATGCCATTCATCGGATGCACCGTACAAACTGCAAAAAGCGATACTGACTAAAGCCAGCATAATGGGCGAATTCACGGTATGCCTAGCACTGCGCCATGCTAATAACCCCATGACAAAATAAGCACTGAAATGATGCAGTTTGTCTTGATGTTCAAACCACTCAGGCGTTGGCAAAGATTGTTGAGCCGATAACCAATAAATGAAGCCGCAATACAATAACAACGCCGAAAAATCTAAAATTTTATTTAAAGCCATGAAAAACCTATTTGTTTGTGCCGCTAACTGTCTGCACAGCGCGGCTATCGAGGAGAAATTAGCACTTACCCACCATGCGTGGCAGTTATTAGCTAACAGTGAGTTAAGTTTTACCGATGATGTGCCTGTGTTAGCGATTGAACAAGTCACTTTCCCAGATAAACCCATATTATTAGCACCGCGTGAGATGCCCAAACGTAAATTCACTACGCCCGAAGGCAAAGCGGCGTTTTTTCATGCCATTGCTCATGTTGAATTTATGGCGATTTATCTGGCGTGGGACATTATTTATCGCTTTCGTGGAATGCCTGAGCAATTTTATCAGGACTGGCTGAAAGTTGCCGATGAAGAAGCGCAGCATTTTGAACTTATTCGCATTCATTTACAGACAATGGGTGTTGCGTATGGTGATTTACCCGCACACGGCGGTTTATGGGATCATGCCAAAGACACCGCGCATGATTTATTGGCGCGGTTGGCAATGGTGCCACGCTGCATGGAGGCGCGTGGCTTGGATGTTACGCCTGCCATTATTACAAAATTTACCAGTATCGGTGATAAAGCCAGTGTCGCTTTATTAACCCGCATATTAACCGATGAAGTCGGTCATGTTGAACGTGGTTCGTACTGGTTTAAACAGCTTTGTCAGCAACAAGGCATTGATGTTGAGGCGACTTATCAACAACTCATCACGCAATACTACATCGGCGGCAAGCCAAAAGGCCCTTTTAATAGAGAAATGCGTATAATTGCGGGCTTCTCTACCACTGAACTGGACTGGCTAGAACTCCCATGAACACACAAAAAATATTCGATACGCCGTTGTTTAATTTAGGCTTTAGAGCCTTTTTTGCCTTGGCAGGCTTTTCTGCGTTACTACTTATCCTGCTGTGGAATGCGATGTTTAAAGGCTCACTCAGTGTGAGTAATTATTTTGCTCCTAATGAATGGCACGCCCATGAAATGCTGTTGGGTTATTCCGTCGCGGTCATGGCAGGGTTTTTATTAACAGCGGTGAAAAACTGGACAGGTCAACCCACTGCAACAGGCGATAAACTCGCAGGATTGTGTTTATTATGGTTATACGGACGTATTCTGCCGTTTTATGCAGGCTTACTGCCTGACAGTTTGATTGCCTTGGTGGATTTTGCGTTTTTACCCGTACTTGCGTATCAAGTCAGCCAGCCGATTATCAAAGCGAAAAATTACCGCAATTTGATTTTTATCGGCATTTTATCGCTGTTAGCAGTGGGCAACGGTTTGATTCATGCGGAAAAATTAGGGCTAATGGTCAGCAGTGCGGCGACAGGCTTACAACTGGTGATTGTTACCATTATTGTATTAATCTTAGTGATTGCAGGGCGGGTATTTCCGTTTTTCACCGAACGCGGCTTAACAGGTGTGCTGATTATCAGAAAACCACTACTCGACCAATTAGCCGTTGGCTCTGCTGGCTTAGTGTTCACACTACAATTGTTTGGTGTATCAGGCACACTATTAGCCATTGCAGCCTTAGCGGCGGGCGTTATCAATAGTGCCAGAATCGCGTGTTGGTATAACGGCAAAATCTGGTATGTGCCGTTGTTGTGGGTGTTATATGTCGGTTACGGCTGGCTGATTTTAGGTTTTCTATTCACTGCTTTATCCGCTTATTCCGTGGTGTCCGCTTCGTTAGTATTACACGCCTTTACCCTAGGCGGTATCGGTATCTTAACCTTAGGCATGATGGCGCGTGTCGCCTTAGGTCATACAGGAAGAGCATTAAAAGCCTCTAATGCGATTGCCTTGGCGTTTGTGTTATTGAACGTAGCCGCCGTGTTCCGCGTGTTATTACCAATGGCATTACCCGCTTGGACTAACGGCTTAATCTATGCCGCCACCTTATCGTGGCTAGCCGCGTTTGCGTTATTCGTGTGTGTGTACGCGCCTATTTTGACTACTGCAAGAGCGGATGGTCAGGAAGATTAATTGGTTATTCTGTCGTAGAGACGTTGCAGTGCAACGTCTTCACTTTTGTGGATAGTCCAATGAATATTGATTTTTGGTATAACCAGCACCTTGATAACAAACCAACCACACATTATTGGCAGGTTCTCGATAGCCATGAAAAAACGCAGGCGGACAAGTTTAAAAACCCGCTATTACAGCAACGCTATATCGCCGCACATGGTTTTTTAAGAAATACGCTCGCGCAGTATTTGAATGAGCAGTCTGAAAGTCTGCATATTCAAAAAACCACGCAAGGTAAACCCTATCTAGTGGATTATCCTGAACTGGCGTTTAATTTATCACATACGCGCAAGCATACCGCAGTGGTAGTGGCTAAAAACTGTCAACTCGGTGTCGATATTGAACAATGCAAACCCCGCGCTAGTTTAGCGGCTTTAGTGCAGAAATGTTTTAGTCATGAAGAGACTGTCTATTGGCAACAATTACCCGAAGCCGAACAAATTCGTGAATTTTACCAATTTTGGACACGCAAAGAAGCCTTTGTGAAAGCGACAGGGTTTGGTATTGCAGTTGGTTTGCGTGAATGTGCGATTAATCCTGATAAGCCACAATCATTTTCAGCCGTCCCCGCTAATTGTGGTTTAGCCAGTGATTGGCAGTGTCGAGACATAGCGATAGGGGAGGGGATATGTGCCGCGTTAGTCGCTAATAAAACCATTGCTGCCGTGAAAATTATTCATTCGCACCGAGGAATTTTAGCAAGTATGGGGGATTTGTAACACCACGACGCGGATATTATCACGCCAGTTGAGTTCATGAATGTCGAATTCATTCGCGCTCTGCTGATCGTCCTCATTCAATTTGATACCCATTTTGCTGAGCTTGAAATGGAGCTTATTAATGCTTAACAAATTATCTGGGTTTTCGAGATAGTTAAGCAATGTATCCAGATAAACATCGGGATTAGCCAAGCTATTCACTGTCGACTGGTATGATTTACCCGCATTAAGAGCTTCATCGGAACTATGAGACAGCATTTCCTGCTTGATAAGTGCCACTCGCGAGTAAATAAATACTCCTTTAGTGTAACGTTTAACTCTGCACTGCTGGTACAAGGCGTATGGATTTTGTGTGCGGAGAAATGAACCGCTTGTTGCTGTACATCACGAAATGGTAGTGGGTTACATCTGTGATTATGAATAAATATCGCGCCCGAATTCGACCTTGTTGATAAGCAAACCGATGACGGTGTCGTGCATCAACTCTAGTTTTGAGAAGCCAATGGTCTTGCGATTGAGTCGTTTGATCCATGTCCGAAAGTTCAGGTTTTTACGTTCTATT
>SHZG01000156.1 GCA_009692395.1 Methylococcales bacterium
CAAGCCGCGTGGACAGTGAAATATCGCCAAAAACCACCACCACAACCCCCTAAACTGGGCGACATGGTACGCATAATCTCAGGCTTTGGCGGCTTCTTAGGTAGAAAAAGTGATGGCTTCCCAGGTGCTAAAACCTTATGGGAAGGCATTGAAAAAGTCAGGCATTACGCTTTCGGTATCGAAATCGCTAGGGCGGTTTATGCTAACTCTGATTGAGTTGTGGGTAATCGTGTGGGCTAAACAAGCAAAAGATTTATTAGGTTACAACTGCTGGTTTTATAATTGCGACAATACTTTATTTACGCGAAGATGGCACGCCTTACATAGAGGTTCATCATATTATCCCGCTTTGTCACGGTGGAGAAGATGGAATATGGAATTTGTCAGTGTTATGCGCTCATCATCATCGGATGGCACATTTTGCAGATGTAAAAACACGCATTACTGTTGAAAATTTTTTACTCAACGAAATAGCCGCTAGAATTTAAATATAATGAAAAATATTACATTAAGCGATGAAAACTTAAAGGACATAAAAATAGTATTTGAATATCTATTAGATTCCGAAAGAAAATCGTATGAAGAATATTGCGGTGATTTAATGAATGAAAACATTGATTTTATATTAGATAAAGATTTTTATAATAATCCAGAAATAAATCATATTTATGCGTTTGCGCGGCGAGTAAAAGATACTATTGATAACCAACTAGAAAAAATTGATTAAAAAACTATTATCAAAAATACTTCTACCCAATGACGCATTATTAGTCATAGTAAGAGAAACTCTTTTTATAATTGAAGTTAAATATCAACAAGTCACTGGTTCAGTTGATGAAAAATTACAAACCTGTGATTTTAGACGTAAGCAATACCAAAAATTACTCATTACCCTAGAGTTAAAAGTTGAGTATGTTTATGTATTAAATGATTGGTTTAAAAAACCTGAATATAAAGACGTTCTCGACTATATAAACAGCGTCAACTGTCATTATAAATTCGGAAAACTACCACTTGCATGGCTAGGTTTACCTGAATAGAAGGTATAAGTAGCGTAACCCAACAATCTTGTCACATCCTGTTAGGTTACGGCTCTCGCCTAACCCAACTTACAAACTTTGGAGAAATTGAAATGCAAGTATTTAAAAAACACACCAACACCAATCTGACGTTGATTTTTTTCAGCATTCTGCTTGCTACTAATGTTGCACCAGCAGCAACGGATCTAACAGCACAAGAAAGGTATGCTAAAGCACTTGCCAAGAACCATCAGCAAGAAACTGATCATGCCGCCCATGCGAACCCTGATAAAAGTCAGGACTTTCATGGTATTTTTTACGGTTATCTTCCTTGCAATGATTGTGATGGTATTAAAGCGACGCTGTCTTTAAAACAAAATAACAATTATCTGTTAGTGACTCAGCCTGCAAAAGATTCTTCAAGAGAGTTTTATGAAAAAGGAAAATACAGTTGGAATGAGGAAAAGCATACCGTTATTTTGACACCGCGTAATGAATCAAGCACACGGCACTATTTTATTAAAGATGAAGGGACGCTGATTCAACTTAATAGCGATGGAACGAAGATGTCAGAGAAGTTGGAAGAAAGCTATAGTTTGCGTAGAAGTGATACGGTAAAAGGACGGGAAGTGCATATTCACTAGTCATGTAGTCGGCTGTAACCCTGCAATAACCACAGAACTGTTGGGTTACGCTATCGCTAACCCAACTTACAAAACTCAAATTCTCATGTTTCCAGATTCTCATCTCGATATTTGTCTTGCCACTCAGCAACTCACTCTCATTCAAAATGGACAAGCATTAACAACCTACCCTATTTCTACCGCTAAAAATGGCGCGGGTGAACTAATGGGTAGTGGATGTACACCCAGAGGTTGGCACAGTATTCGGGCAAAAATTGGCGCGAGGCTGCCGTTGTATAGTGTGTTTAAAGCCAGACGCGCCACAAGCGAAATTTACAGCCCCGAACTTGCTGCCCAATATCCAGAACGTGATTGGATTTTAACGCGCATTCTGTGGTTAGGCGGTTTAGAGCCGCATAAAAATCGTTATGGTCAGGTCGATACAACGTGGCGTTATATTTATCTGCACGGTTGTCCTGATGAATTAATGAATGGGCAACCTGAGTCGCACGGCTGTATTCGCTTGTATAATGCCGATATGTTGAATTTATTTAATCGAGTGTCAGTTGGTATGAGAGTTTTTAGTCATGAATAAAACCCGTATGGTGTTGGGTATTGAATACGATGGCAGTGGTTTTTGTGGTTGGCAATGGCAAGTTCAACAGCGCAATGTTCAGCAAGTGTTAGAACAGGCATTGAGTAAAATTGCTAATCATCCTGTCACGGTGCAATGTGCAGGGCGTACGGATTCAGGCGTACACGCGCTGGAACAGGTGGTGCATTTTGATACGACGACTACGCGGGAATTGCAAGCGTGGTTACTAGGCGGCAATAGTTTTTTGCCTAATGATGTGCGTATTACTTGGGTGCAACCCGCTATCGGTGATTTTCATGCCCGTTACAGTGCGATTGCGCGTTTTTACCGTTATGTAATATTGAATCGCCCCATTAAATCGGCGTTGTTGCGCAATCAAGTGACGTGGCACGCCGCGCCGTTGGATGTGGAAAAAATGCACCAAGCCGCACAGGCGTTAATTGGGCAACATGATTTTTCGTCGTTTCGCGCGCAAGGCTGTCAGTCTAAAAGTCCGTGTCGCTTGATGTATTTTATTGATGTGACTCGAGACGACGATAAGGTGATGATTGATATTTCTGCCAATGCGTTTTTGCATCACATGGTGCGTAATATTGCGGGGGTATTGATGGCGATAGGCGCGGAAAAACAGCCTGTCGAATGGACAGAGGAATTACTTCATGTTAAAAGCCGCAAATTGGGTGGTGTAACCGCACCACCCGATGGTTTGTATTTAGGTGCAGTGTATTACCCTGAGCAGTATGGCATTACTAAACATTCGGTGTTTGATAAATTGCCTGATAATGCGCGACGATTTGATTAATCTCTACAATTCTTAAGGTGATGAATATGAATAATTTTTTAGCGTGGCAAGTTCATGGTAATGCGGATCAAGGGGGTGGTTTGCTGGAAATGTTGTCTGGGATGCTGGCTTTTTTTGAGGGTTTAACAGCGTCAGGTGGAGATCGCTTTTTTAATACACTAATGCCAGGGCTAGCGGGAATGAATAATATTCACCCGTTGTTAGTGCATTTTCCGATTGCGTTTTTAGTCGTTTTTTTTCTATTCGATGTTATAGCTTGTTTGGCAAAAAAACCGCAGTGGCGTGAAATCGCCAGTTATTTATTATATTTTGGCGCGATTGGTACGGTTTTTACCGTTATCGCGGGCTTTGCGGCGGCTTATTCGGTACCGCATAATGATGTTGTTCATGCCATTATGGAACGGCATGAAAGTTTTGGCATATCTGTATTAATCTTAGCGGTGAGTTTATCTTTGTGGCGGTTAAAAAAAGGTGCATTGCTAACAGGGGGAGCGAACACATTTTTTCTTATTCTGTCGGGGTTAATGTGTGCGCTACTGGCATTAGGTACAGACTTAGGCGGTGTGATGGTTTATAAATACGGCACAGCGGTTCAGCTTGTTCAACCGCAACCCGCCAGCGAAAGTAATGAACATGAACATGAACATGAACACGAGCATTAATTTCATCGTATGAGCAAACCACGCAAAATTTTAGTTATCGCTATGCGTTATTTGGGCGATGTATTACTGACTACGCCGTTAATACGTTCGTTACGGCAGGCTTATCCCGATGCTGAATTAGATGTGTTGATTTATAGCAATACGGCTGCCATGTTGGAAGGTAATCCTGATATAAATCAACTCATTACCGTGCCGAATAAAGCGAAGTTCGCTGATAATTGGGCATTATTACGGCAATTAAGACGGCGTTATGATTTAGCCATTACTACGCAAGCAGGCGACCGTCCTTTTTTATACAGCTTGTTTGCCACCTCACAGCGAATAGGTATTGTGCCAACTAAACCCAATACGGGTTGGTGGAAACGCTTTTTTCTGTACCGCTGGCTAGAATATGATGATAACAATACGCACACAGTGTTAGAGTATTTAAAGATACTGGCGTTGATTAATGTGCCACCGTGTTTTGAATTGGTGCCGCCACAAACCCACGACACGCAAGCGTTGAAACAATTAATCGGCAACAGACCTTATGCTGTTTTACATACCCATCCACAGTGGACATATAAACAATGGACGGTGGAGGGCTGGTTGGAGATTGGTCTTTATTTGCATCAATTAGGTTTAAGACTGGTGCTAACTGGGGGAACAGCACAGGCAGAAGTGGATTATATTGCCAATATGGCTCAACAATTACCCAACGATACGCTGAATCTGGCAGGTCGCGTGTCTTTGGCAGAACTAACTCAACTACTGACTAACGCTGCGTTATATATAGGCCCTGATACAGGCATCACGCACTTAGCGGCCGCGACAGGTGCGCCTGTTATCGCGCTGTATGGCCCAACTAATCCTGTTAAATGGTCGCCTTGGCCATATCGCTTTGAACAAAACAATAATCCATTTCAAAAAATTGGGAGTCAGATAGTGAATAACATCCATTTGCTTCAAGGTGAAAAATCGTGTGTACCGTGTCATTTAGAAGGCTGTGATAAACATCAAAAAAGCCGTAGTGTCTGTCTGGATACCTTGAGTGTTGAACGCGTGAAGACAATAATTCGGTTAATACTCACTAAAGCAGTCACTTAACTTTTCTTTTGAAATTTAGAAAATAGCGAGCCAATCATATTTTTTTTAGCGATGACAGGTTCATCGTCTGCTGGTGGCGGTTGCTCATGTTGTTGTTTATAATTAGCAGCCTTTTTTTGGACAGCGGCTTTAATAGCATTCTTATGTTCTACAGAAATATCATCTGCCGTAACAAATCGAGTATCTTTACGCAGAAAATAACTGAGTAAAGCATCTACAAAATCATTATCCACTTGTTCAGGCGTGAAGCTCTTACCAAATGATTGGAGGTTTTCATGGTTGCGAATAAACACTTTAAATAATGAACGTTGATAGTCAACCTCAACTCGAAAAACCACAGGAATTTTTCGTTGTACAATAACAAGTGTGCAGTAGCCACCTACTACTGATCTGTGCTTCCAATCAAAAAGAAGTCTTTTGGATTGCAAAAGGTTAATTTCTTTGTCGATTAACGGGTCTGACTCTAAACGATAGCTAAATTCACCCTCTGCTTCACAAAAAAAACTAACATTAATCTGCATTAAACGATTGTAGGTAGCGGGTTAAATCTGTAATTATGAATAAATATCGCGCCCGAATTCGACCTTGTTGATAAGCAAACCGATGACGGTGTCGTGCATCAACTCTAGTTTTGAGAAGCAAATGGTCTTGCGATTGAGTCATTTGATCCATGTCCGAAAGTTCAGGTTTTTACGTTCTATTTTCTGCGTATTGCGCTGACCAATCTCATGCTTATCAGCCTCACGGTGAAGCTGATAAGCACCCCAATCATCTGTGTAGAAGCAGGTAATATTAAAGGGGGCAAGCAAGGTTTTAAGTTGCTTGAATACGTCATCCTTGCGCTTACCCAATACATAAGCGAGTACGGTGTTAG
>SHZG01000157.1 GCA_009692395.1 Methylococcales bacterium
TCGGACATGGATCAAACGACTCAATCGCAAGACCATTTGCTTCTCAAAACTAGAGTTGATGCACGACACCGTCATCGGTTTGCTTATCAACAAGGTCGAATTCGGGCGCGATATTTATTCATAATTACAGATTTAACCCACTACCCCTTATTGTATGTATTACTTTCCTTAAATCTACAAAACAAGCAAACAGCGAAACTGAATGCAGGAACGTCCTTATCCTGCATTCCGCGTTGAGTCTACTGTTACTTACTAATTCGCACCAAACACCGCTCCGCTTCCACCTCAGGCACATGAATCGTTATTAGCGTTACCTTAGCCTTTATGTCAGCTAATTCTGCTTCTGGAATTTGCCCTTTCATCGCCAACAACACGCCGTTTTCATTCAATAAATGCGCCGTTAATTTCATAATATCAGGCAAGCTAGCAAACGCCCGCATAGTCACAGTATCAAACCCCAGTTCAGGCTGATACCCTTCTACGCGGCTATGCAGCACGCTGACATTTTTCAGTTTTAATTCCAAAATAACTTGCTGCACAAAGCGGGTTTTTTTCGCGTTACTGTCCAGCAATACAAAGTCCACTTCAGACAAAAATATCGCCAACGGAATACCAGGAAGCCCTGCACCCGTGCCGATGTCAATCACGCGCTTGCCTTCGATATACGGCAAAATCACCAAACTATCGAGAATATGCAAACGCGCCATGTCTTCATTATTACGCACGGCGGTGAGGTTATAGGCTTTATTCCATTTCGCAATCAGCTTAATAAAAGCTAACAGTTGTTCAATTTGTTCAGGTGTGTGTGGCAGGTTTAACGCAGTTAAACCTGATGCTAAAATAGTGCGACAGACTTCCATTAGGCGGATTTCTTCTTTAAATAAACTAATAATAAGGAAATGGCGGCAGGTGTCATACCCTGCATCCGTGAGGCTTGCCCTAAGGTTTCAGGGCGTTGGCGGCTCAGTTTTTCGACCAGCTCATTTGATAAACCAGAGACTTCGGTATAGACAAATTCATCTGGGAGTTTTAAATGATCATATTTCAGAGCCTTATCAATATCGGTTTGCTGTCTGGTCAGATAACCTGCGTATTTCGATTGAATTTCCACTTGTTCGGCAACTGCATCATCTACGGAGTCATAACCTTCTAAGAACGATAATAACTGCTGAATATCCACCTCAGGGCGGCGCAATAATTCAGTCAAACTCGCTTCTTTTAATAACGGCTTGCCCCAATAATGTTCCACTTGCTGAGCTTCATGCGTTCCCGCGCGTATCCATTTTTTCTTGAGCGTATCTTGTAATTCTGTAATCTCAGCGCGTTTGGTTTCAAAGGCTTGCCAGCGTTCATCATCAACTAGCCCTAATTCGCGCCCTTTTTCGGTCAGACGTAAATCGGCATTATCTTCACGCAACAACAAACGGTATTCTGCACGGCTGGTGAACATCCGATACGGTTCTTGCGTGCCGCGAGTGATTAAATCATCAATCATCACGCCCATATAGGCTTCATCACGCTTTGGGCACCAACTCTCTAAACCTTGCACCAAGCGCGCCGCATTCAAACCCGCAATTAACCCTTGCGCCGCCGCTTCTTCATAACCCGTTGTGCCGTTAATCTGTCCCGCAAAAAACAAACCGTCCAAATGCTTGGTTTCCAGCGACATTTTTAAATCACGCGGATCAAAAAAGTCGTATTCAATCGCATAACCCGGCCGTAAAATTTCGGCATTCTCAAAGCCTTCCATCGAACGCACCAGATTATATTGCACATCAAACGGCAAACTGGTGGAAATACCATTGGGATAAATTTCGTGCGTATTCAAGCCTTCGGGTTCGATAAAAATCTGATGCGAATCACGGTCAGCAAAACGTACAATTTTATCTTCAATCGACGGACAATAACGCGGGCCGATGCCCTCAATCACCCCAGAATACAACGGCGATCGATCCAAACCTGCACGAATAATATCGTGCGTTCTTTCATTGGTACGCGTGATATGACAAGGAATCTGCCGTGGATGTTGAGCGCGATTGCCCATAAAAGAAAACACAGGAATAGGCGTATCACCGTGCTGTTCTGCCAAACGGCTAAAATCAATCGTGCGTCCATCAATACGTGGCGGTGTGCCTGTTTTTAAACGGTCAATACGAAACGGCAACTCATGCAATCTATCGGCTAATGCTATCGACGCAGAATCACCCGCACGCCCACCGCTGTAATTTTCCAGACCGATATGGATTTTACCCGCCAGAAACGTCCCCGCTGTCAACACCACCGCCCGCGCCGAAAAATCCAAACCCATTTGCGTTTTCACACCGACAACTTTCGTGCCTTCAACAATCAAATCGCTAACCGTTTGCTGAAACAGCGACAAATTCGGCTGATTTTCCAACGCCCATCTGACTGCCTGCTTATAAAGCTGTCTATCGGCTTGCGCACGCGTGGCGCGTACCGCTGGACCTTTACTGGCATTCAACGTGCGAAACTGAATCCCACCCACATCAATCGCCTTTGCCATAATGCCGCCCAGAGCATCAATCTCTTTCACCAAATGCCCTTTACCAATCCCACCAATCGCAGGATTGCAGCTCATTTGCCCCAAGGTATCGATATTTTGCGTCAATAATAACGTCTTCGCGCCACTCCGCGCCGCCGCTAAAGCCGCTTCCGTACCCGCATGACCGCCACCAATGACAATCACATCAAAATCTTTTTTAAATTTCACAAGTTTTTCTACTCTAAGCCAGTGCTATAATTACCGCGTGTTAAACAACATGACTACCAGACTGGCAGTCATCACAACAATCACACCTATTATAAGAGCTAACCATGAAAAAACGTAAAAATACGCAGGTGCATGAACCAGCAACCCTACAAAACCCCGTCGCCAAATTCGCCCGCCAATTTAATAAAGCCTGCGTCTTCGCTGATAAAAACCAATACCGTCGCAACGCAAAACACAGGAAGCAGGAGGCTTCTTTAATCATTCTAGTCAGAGTGATTAAAGCAGCTTTTTGTTTCCCTGCTGTTCAACACGCCCACAGTTAAGAAAATCAGCTTAACTAAAACCTACGAGGTTTTCAAAACCTCGCAGGTTTATCGATAACGATAAATCCGCACCAAGTCCTCGTGGCGCAACTGGATAGCGCAGTCCCCTCCTAAGGGACAGGTTGTAGGTTCGATTCCTATCGGGGACACCAATCATAAATACAATGAAGTCCAACAAGATACAGAAAGTCTTTATAGCCGTAGCTTAAAGGCTTTTTTATTGTCCAGCATAATACAGCGAAATACAGTAACAGCTTGCATTTTTTGCAGTAACCTTTACAGTAACAGGTAAATATCACTATTACTGCATTCCTAATTACTGCAATGGCTAAAGAATTATTGACTGATGTCACTATCCGCAAGACCAAACCCACCGACAAAGACCAGCGGCTTAATGATGGCGGCGGTCTTTATGTACTCGTTAAATCTAATGGGGCTAGATGGTGGCGATTTGACTACACCATCGAGCGTAAACGCAAAACTTTATCTGTAGGCGTTTATCCTGAAACCACATTAGCCGATGCTAGGCGCAAAGCGAAAGAAGCGCGTAACCAAGTAAGCAATGACATTGATCCCAGTGATACCAGAAAAGAAGCCAAGACAGTACAACGTGCCACGCTGGCAAATGAAAAACGCATTGATGCTGGATTACCCGCCATTGATAGCTTTGAATTTATCGCTAGAGAATGGTACACAAAAAATATAACCAGCAAGTCAGAAAGCTATCAAAAACGTGTATTAAACATTTTTGAGTGTGACTTGTTTCCGTGGCTTGGCAAACGACCCATATCGAAAATAAAAGCACCTGAATTATTGGAGGTGTTACAGCGTATCGAAACACGTTCTATTGAAACATCACATAGAGCATTACGCCTTAGTGGTGTGGTATTTCGGTATGCTGTTGGACTGGGTACAACTGACTATGACATTACCGCGAATTTAAGAACTAACGAACATTTAGCCAAAGTCAATAAAGGACATGTAGCGGCAATAACTGAACCCCAACAGGTAGCACGATTACTACGCGCCATTGATGATTATAGCGGTTCATTTGTTGTTAAATCAGCGTTACAGCTTGCCCCCTTGGTATTTGTGCGACCAAGTGAGTTATATCATGCAGAATGGAATCACATCGACCTTGAAGCTCAAGAATGGCGTTACTTAGTCACTAAAACAAACACACAGCACATAGTACCGTTATGCAATCAAGCCTTGATATTACTGAAAACTATCAAGCAATTAACAGGTGGCGGGCGTTATGTATTTCCGAGTGCTAGAACGCCTAACGGTTCGCGTCCTTTGTCAAATATGGCGTTATTAGCGGCATTGCGTAACATGGGATTTACTAAAGATGAAATGACCGTACACGGCTTTAGAGCAATGGCTAGAACCATCATGGATGAGGGGTTAAAAATGAGAGTTGATTTAATCGAACATCAATTAGCCCACGCAGTTAGAGACGCTAACGGGCTGACATACAACAGAACAGCGCATTTAGATGACCGTCACATCATGATGCAATCGTGGGCTGATTATCTGGATAACTTGAAAGCTGGCGCGGCGGTGATAGCGTTTAAACAAGTTGGTTAGTAGTCTAATAATGTTACCGCTGTTACCGCTTTTTTGAAAAAGTGAAGATGTCGGAGTAAATGGATATTAATCATAAAATAATAGCTATGTATGACTATTCAATTATTTTTATTTTTAGTTTTTCATTACAACTTTACTAAAAAATGGCGGTAACAGCGGTAACAGCGGTAACAAGCACGAACGGCGAGGCTTGTAGCTGTTACCGCTTGTAAAAACAGGCGGTAACAGGCGGTAACAGCACTTTAAAAATAGGGTAATAGAAAAGCATTAAATCACTAAATGTGGTGATTAAAAAAAACCTTGACACAAAATGTAGTGTTTTTATAACACTAACATGGATTTTGTTGTATAGTGTCATTTCCTAGCGTAAAACGCTGGACAAAGAAAAGCCCTTGTTCCTGAAAGTTTGCCGACCGAAGGAATCAAGGGCTATGACGCTCACACACGTTTAAGCGCGTGGCTTTTTTGTATTTGTTAGGCTTTAGCAAGACCTTAATGGACTTGCTAGGACTCTATTGTAGCATTCTGTGCTACAAAGTATAGAGGGCTAATACAAATTAATTCAGCAGCTTTGCGTTTGTGAATAAAACTTTAACCTTATTTTCTTATTTTTAAGGAGCTTTATTCATGGGTGCAACACTCCCCCAAACTGGATTTGTAAAAATCCATTACATTGTTGGCGATGCTAAAAAAGGCATTATCGGCATTTATCCTGTTAGCCGTTCGAGTTGGTACGAAGGTATCAAAGCGGGAAAATATCCGCAGCCTGTGCATTTAGGCGGTGGGCCGTTCAGTCGCTTGGAAAGTTGAGGGCATACGCGCCTTACTGGAATCTCAAGCATAAAAAAACCGACTTACTAACTTAGTTAATCAGTCGGTTTCTTTGCAATTCATATCGTATATCAGCGAGGCTATTATAGCCTATTGCGGTATGGATTGCATCTCATGCTATCGACTGGATAGGATGCAAAATAATGAACGCATTAGACGGCTTAAAAACCGAAT
>SHZG01000158.1 GCA_009692395.1 Methylococcales bacterium
TTGCATTGCGTCCTGACTTGCCAATCTGGTTACTTTTACAGAATGGACAGGTGATTTCTTGGTAGCAGCTCATAAGGTCTTTTAGGTAAGTGTGATTTTATTCTGCCCGTGATTTTAATCTATCATCACAGATTTAACCCACTACCGCCGATTTTAGCAACCCAACAAAATAATATAAATCCCCATAAGGAATGACTATGTCTCACACGTCTTAGAAAGCGAAAACGAGCAAATAAAAAACTCATGCAAAAATTAACTAAACAGCTAAATATTCATTGTCGGTTTGTTTGGCAGAAAACAAAACCCAAAAAGAGCAAACAAGATGAAATAAATGAGGCTATTGAGTTTGTAAAATCCTTTTCACAAGCAACCACTTCCTTTAGCGACCCGTTAGTATGGCAAAAAACAGAACGGCAAGAGCGGTCTTTGGATTAATGAAATGATTTTATTAGATAGCAATATCCTAATTTACTCGTGTCAAACCGAGTTTGTCTCTAAAAACCACTGGTTTTAGACACAAAAAACGGCGTTTCGCCTATTGCAAAACTCGAAATTTTAGGGTTTCCACGCTTAACAGCGATTAAAAAGAAATATTTTGAAAATGTTTTTAAAATCCTGAAAATCATACCGATAAATGAAGCTGTGATTGATAAAGCGATTGAAGTACGGCAACAATTTAAAATGAAATCAAACGACAGTATTATTGCTGCCACTGCGTTATTACATAATATGGATGTTTACACAAGAAACGTAGATGATTTTAAAAATATTTCAGGTTTAACTGTTATTAATCCTATCTTGCAGAATCATTTATGAGTGGCTATTCAAAAACTTGTAAGATGGATAAGATTTAGCACAGTAATCCGTATTTTGTTGGGTTACGATTTATTTCCGCTATCGCAGAAATAAATCTAACCCAACCTACGAAATTCGTTATGCAGTTGTTTCAATGACTATTTCGGTAGCTTCAACAATAACGGCTTCTGACTTTTTACTCAATGTCGCCATAAATTCGATAAACCACGGCTGATTTTTAACGGTATCCATATCAGGGTCGTTAAGAATGTCATCCGCATCGGGCAAGCTGCCTCGGTTTTTAGCATTTTCTAAGGCGTGTAAACACGCATCGTTTTCACTGCGTAAGCCATAAATACAAGCAAGATTATAAGACGCTGATCCTGCATGAATGGCATTGGCTTGTTCAAAATGTGTTTTTGCTAATTCATACAATTTATCCTGCGCATCAACAGTCTTCAGTCTTGCCAAATCCATGTACGCGACACCGCCATTAATTGCTGCTCCTAGATAATCGGGGTTAAGTAGCAGACAAAAAGAAAATTTATCAATCGCATTTTGATACAGTTTAGCTGCCTCATCGCCTGTTTTAGTTTTTGCCTGATGCAATAAGGCAAAGCCCCAGTGATACAAGGCTTCAGAGCGCAGGGCATCACCCGCTAACACCTCAGCATAATCTTGATACGCGCCTTTATACAATGAATCAGCGATTTTACCTTCGCTGGTACGCGCTTTGGCAATTTGACTGGCGGCGGCGGTTAGTTTTTTTTTCTTAGTGAACGATTCTAAAATTGACATGGTTCTCAGCTCCCAATAATTAAGATGCGTTTTTAATGGCGAAGCTATGCACCCAAACTAGCGCGTCTTCATTCCATTCCATGCCCGCGTGCATTCTTAAAATAATGTCTTTATACATCGCTAACGCAGGATAACCTTCGGCTTGAGCGTGTACATCGGTCATATCGCCTAAACGTTCACGTTGTACATCAGTCACTACAAAAGTTGCGCCTTCTAATTCAAATTCTTCGTTTGGATAGGCATAAATACCATCGCGACGTTGTTGAGTTTTTGTGCCTGCTAGCGCGGCGGCGACTAATTTTGGGTGTGTGACTAAACGATCTATTGAACAGGTTCTTTCTGGGTAAGTTTGCATTGCGGATTCCGTAAGGGTTAAAAGCGGGTATTGTATAGCACAATCAATTAATGTGTCGTGAGTAACCACTGTTGCAGTTGGTTGATGGCTTGTTGTGTTAAGCGTGCAAAACTGGTGACTGCTCCTGCGGCATCGGCGGTGGCAGTGGGGTGTTCGAGACGAAAATTCTGCGTGGCAATTAGGCGATTAGAATCCAAGGCATAAACATCGGCAATAAAATGCAACACGACCCGCGCTTGTGTTGGGCTATCGAATTGCTGTTCAAAATCCAGCAATTGAATGTGTAATCGCTGATTAGAAAACTTGCCGCTAGCAAGCAGTTGTTGTTTAAACAATTCAGCAGGCGGGGCTATCCATGTATCTAAATTGTAACAGCGTAACTGAGTCGGTGAGCTAGTCAGCAAGCGATAATGAATACAGTCGTCCGCCAACCACGGCGGCGTATCGACGCTAATGTCTGACTTGCCCACTAATTTAACGGGCGGTGATACGGGTTGCACACCAAAATCATGCAGTGCGGGTTGTTTGGGGGTTAGGCTACACGCTGTTAGTAGCATAAGGTAAATGATGGCTAAACGTTTCATTCGACCGCCTCATAATTAGGTTCACCAGGTGCAGGTTCTGAGGGTGGTCGCCCTAATAATAATGACTGCGGGTTTTTTCTTAGCACGGTAGAGGTGCTTTTTACTTCCCGCGCGGTTGCCTGTAAATCAGTCAGTAATTCATTCATTTTAGGTAGTGTCGTTTGCATCAACAATTCGCCCATATTTTTCCCCGTATCAGCAAAATGTCCTGCTTTGTCGGTGAGATTGCCTGTTTTAGCACTCAACGTGCGTAGTTCTTTACTCAATACCTGTAATTCATCTGTTAAGCCATTAATGTGCTTCAACGTGGTTTGTGCATCGTGGCTTAAGGCAGGAATGCCGACTAAGGCTTTATCGAGGCTTGTATTCAAGTCAATTAGCTTATCACTCAGGTTTTTTATATTACCCAGAATATCGCCGACATTTTCCAGATTTTCATCATTTAATAACGCATCCAACCGCATCATGACATGATCGGCTTTTGCGAGTATTTTCTCACCTGAATCTAATAATTTATCAGTCATCGACGGTACTAACGGAATACGATTCGCTTTATTGTCGTTGTTAGCAGGCAAGCGTGCCGTTATTTTTCCTGCATCGGCTAATTGAATTTGCGTTAAACCTGTCACACCTTTTAAGCGTAACGTCGCAAATACGCCTTTAGTAAACACAATATTTTTATCGACTTCAATCAGCATCAGAATAATCCCTGAGTCATCAGGGTCGAATTTTATTTGAAGCACTTTGCCTACTGCAATACCGCGATAAAACACCGTTGATTCAGGATTAAGACCTGCCACCGCTTCACGCGTGGCAATCACATACACGTTGCGCTCGCGTTCAAAATGCCCTATCCAATAAATAATGCTAGTCACTGCCGCCACAAAAATAACCAGAAACAAACCTGTTGCCAGTGCGTGCTTATTTTTACCCACTAGTGACTCCTTGCTGAAATACTCTTTGAGCGCGTTTATTATAAAAAAACTTGTCAATGAATGGATGCTTGGTGCTTAACACTTCCGCCAATGTGCCGAATGCCACCAATTGATTATCCGCAAGCACCGCGACTTTGGTACATAAATCACGCAAAATATCCAAATCATGCGTCACCATAAACACGGTAAAATTAAGCGCGTGATGCAGTTCGGACAACAGGCTGACAAAATCTTCACTAGAAATCGGGTCGAGTCCTGAGGTAGGTTCATCGAGCAATAACAAACTGGGTTCAAGCACCATTGTTCGCGCTAATGCCACGCGCTTCATCATGCCGCCCGACAAATCGGCAGGTTTTAACCACGCATCATGAGCAGACAAACCCACCATAGACAGCTTCATAAATACAATGTGGGCAATCATTTCTTCGTCATGAAAGCCAATTTCGCGTAGTGGAAAGGCGATGTTATCAAACACATTCAACACGCTGAACAATGCACCTTTTTGAAACAACACGCCGCAATCATGACGCAACCATTGCCTGTCATTTTTCAAGGATTTACCCATCACGAATACCTCGCCCTGAGTCGGGATTTGCAAACCGATAATTTCGCGCAGCAAGGTAGTTTTGCCGCACCCAGACGCACCAACCACGCCCAATATTTCACCTTGTTCCAAGCTGAAATGAATATCTTGATGCACCACTTTATCGCCAAAGCGCGTCCAGATATGCTCAAACTGTATCGCGTAAGTCATGGCATTCCGATTCCCATAAACAAAATGGCAAACAGCGCGTCTATCATAATCACCACAGTAATTGCCGCCACCACTGAATTAGTGGTTTCATTGCCCAGACTTTCGGTATTGGGTTTAATTCTAAAACCAAAATGACAGGCTATTAATGCAATCATCACACCGAAGATCGCGCTTTTACCCAGCCCGATAAATACATTCAACAGCGGCACGACATTGGGCAGTTGCACTAAAAATTGTTGATAGCTAATATCCAAGGTATTTTGCGCGGAAAACATCCCGCCTATCAGCGCGGCAGTACTTGTCCATGTGCTTAAAATCGGCATGATGATAGCCAGCGCGGTGACTTTGGGCAGAATCAAGCGCAGTGAATGGGAAATGCCCATTGCCGATAACGCATCCAGTTCTTCTGTGACGCGCATGATACCGATTTGCGCCGTCATGGCAGAACCTGAACGCCCTGCAACCAAAATAGCCGCCAACAAAGGACCTAATTCTCGAATAATGCTTAAGCCCATGATATTAATAATATAGACTTCCGCGCCGAAGGTTTTTAATTGCATAGCGGATAAATAACTCAACACAATGCCGATTAAAAAGCCCACCAACGCCGTAATCCCTAAGGCTCTAACCCCCGCATCGTAAACAGTAATAGAAATTTCTGCCCACGGAATGTCCTGCGGATGGCGTAATAAATAGACCGTATCCAACAGTAACTGCCCTAATAACATCAACACACTGACTAACTGCGACCAAAAACTCAATAAGGTTTGGCGGTAATAATCGACAAATACACTGAAACCAAACGGCGTAGGTGCAATAACAGGCGGCTGTTGCGCTTGCCATCGGTCAAATAAGCGTTGATGCTCAGGTTTTATTTGTAAGTTGCTGGGCAGTTGTTCACCCCATGCTTCCCACAGTAACAACGCCGCCACACTGTCCAGCACATCGACAGCAGTCATATTCCATTGCTGGGTTTTATCAACCGCGTGGCGTTTAATGCGTTGCCGTAACGCATCATTCACCGACAGATTGCGCAAATTCCAACAGCCTGATAAGGTGACACACAACACCCCATCATCTTGCTTGAAGACATTTATTGAGGGTGGCAGATCTGAGACTATCAGCGTATTAATCATAAGTATTAGGGTAGTGAGTTAAATCTGTGATGATAGATTAAAATCACGGGCAGAATAAAATCACACTTACCTAAAAGACCTTATGAGCTGCTACCAAGAAATCACCTGTCCATGCTGTAAAAGTAACCAGATTGTCAAGTCAGGACGCAATGCAACGGGAGAGCCACGTTACCGTTGTCGAAACCCGTTGTGCATGACAAAAACCTTTATGCTGAGCTACCGATACCGCGCTTGTGAAGTAGGCATTAAGACCAAGATAGTCAACATGGCAATCAATGGTAGCG
>SHZG01000159.1 GCA_009692395.1 Methylococcales bacterium
CGCGCCGTATCGCGGATACCGCTACCATTGATTGCCATGTTGACTATCTTGGTCTTAATGCCTACTTCACAAGCGCGGTATCGGTAGCTCAGCATAAAGGTTTTTGTCATGCACAACGGGTTTCGACAACGGTAACGTGGCTCTCCCGTCGCATTGCGTCCTGACTTGCCAATCTGGTTACTTTTACAGAATGGACAGGTGATTTCTTGGTAGCAGCTCATAAGGTCTTTTAGGTAAGTGTGATTTTATTCTGCCCGTGATTTTAATCTATCATCCCAGATTTAACCCACTACCAAAAATAGTTTGAAAGTGCTGAGTAAAAATCATTATCACCTTTTTATTTCAGCACTAACCACCTTATTCATTAAGTAGATTGAAAATAAAACTAGATTTTTTAATTTTCCGCTATATAATAGGCGGTTCAATTTGATGCCTCGGTGGCGAAATTGGTAGACGCAAGGGACTTAAAATCCCTCGTTCGTAAGGACGTGCCGGTTCGACTCCGGCCCGAGGCACCACAAAGAATTCAAGAGCTTATACGATTTCGTGTAAGCTCTTTTTTTTTCCTGAATTTTTTTGAGTTCACGTTGACATAATCTATCGCTAATAACCAAGCCGTTTTCACCAAGAACAACATATTAATTTTCGAAAAAATAAACTTACCGCAACACAAGCTATCACAACTATTAATCGACTGTTGTATAATTAAACAATACATCACCTCAACAATAATGCAAAAAATAGCTAGGCAACGATTATGCAAAAAACCACTATTAACACAACGCTGTCATTGACTAGCTTAGCTATCTCAATTGCACTTAGCGGATGCGCAACAACTGATCCAAAAGATACTTTTCAGGGCTGGAATCAAGGTACGCAGTCATTTAATGACACCATTGATAAAGCTGTTTTCAAACCTGTTGCCAAAGGTTATATGGCTGTAACGCCTGATTTCGTTGACGAAGGCGTAACTAACTTTTTTAGTAACCTTGGTGACATAGGTGTCACTGTTAATGATTTGTTGCAATTTAAATTACTACAAAGTGGCATGGATTTAAGTCGATTTGTTATTAATACAACAGCGGGGGTTGCAGGATTTTTTGACGTAGCCAAATTGGTAGATTTACCTAAACACAATGAAGATTTTGGACAAACATTAGGTGTCTGGGGTGTTCCAGCAGGTCCTTACTTAGTGCTACCACTCATCGGCCCTAGCTCCCCTAGAGATACTGTCGGTCTTGTTGGTGATGCGTTATTAAACCCATTAACTTATGTCTCTGCATTTGGCGGCGTTGCAGGTGCAGCAGCTAGTGCAGGCGGTAGAGCGGTGGATATAACGGATACCCGCGCTGGCTTAATGACCACTGAAAAAGTAATTAATGAAGGCGCAGTTGATCGTTATGACTTTATTAAAAACGCCTATCAACAACATCGTGAGTATTTAGTTAATGACGGTAATTCATCCAGTAACGATATTGACCTAGAAGACAATCCCCCAAGCAACAATAGCCCTTCTAGCAAGACTAACAACCCAGCACCAGCAAAACCGACCAACACAGTTAATAATACTGCGACACCCGTAACTAATAATACAAGTTCAGCTCCCGCCATCAACAACCCTAAACATACTTTAGAACTGTCTGCGCCTGTAGAAAAAAAATAATGTATTATAAGTTGTTTGCAAAAAGTCGGTAGGTGAAAACCTGCGAGGTTTTTAAAACCTCGCAGGTTTATTTAGTCAGCCGAACTTATTTGTATGACCCTACCCAACACGCTTTATCCCGATAAACAGTGATATAAAACTTACCCCATTCTTTCTGTCTTGCAGATACATCAATACAATCAATAACATCCACAAACATTGAAAAACGGGATACCGTTCTAAAACCGTTTCTAGTCATCACATGACTATCTTTTTCACAACGTGCTGTTTTTGGGAAACTACATTGCTCTATGAATTTAAAAATTCCTATTTTTAACTCGGCTTGAACTTTTAGTAAAAAATACCGTTCAAAACCATAGTTTGAGAAAATGCGGTAAAATACTTAAAAGCACCCCACTTAACCAAGGTAAATAAACAACATTATGACTATTTCACTCACTGAAACTGCCGCCGCGCAGATAAAAAAGCAACTGCAAAAACGTGGTTCAGGGATCGGTTTAAAATTAGGCGTAAAAAAATCGGGCTGTTCAGGTTACGCTTATGTATTGGACTACGCTGATACGCTCAATGATAATGATTCGGTATTTGAAGACTTCGGCGTTAAAGTCATCGTCTCTGCCAGTGATATTGAAATTATTGACGGTATCGAACTGGATTATCGCCGCGAAGGTATTAATGAAGCCTTCCAATTTAATAACCCCAATGTCAAAGGTACTTGCGGCTGCGGCGAAAGCTTTTCCGTTAGCTAATTAAAAACAAGCCTTATCCACGAAAAAAACCGTGATATTTTCGTACTTTTCGTGTCTTTCGTGGACAAAACACACCCCCATTCAAAAGAATCTAAACAATGCCCCTACTCCGCTTATCAAACATCTCCATCGCCTTCGGCACTCACTCCTTATTAACTAACGCTGAATTTCAACTCGACGCTGGCGAACGCGTCGGCTTACTCGGTCGTAATGGTGAAGGCAAATCTACCTTGATGAAAATCATCGCAGGCAACATTCACGCCGATTATGGCGACATCTGGCGACAACCTGAACTAAAACTCGCGTGGTTAGAGCAATCCCCAGACCTACCCGACGATGCCACCATTTATGACGCAGTCGCCGCAGGTTTAGGCGAATTAGGGGAATGGATTACTCGCTATCACCATTTGTCGATGACAATGGATTATGAAGACGAAAAAGCCCTCAATGAACTGGGCGACTTACAACACAAACTGGAAGCGCAAAACGGTTGGCACTTTCAACAACGCGTTGAAAACACCCTGAGCAAATTGGATTTACCACCCGAATTAAAAATTAACAGCTTATCAGGTGGTTGGAAACGCCGCGTAGCCCTCGCAAAAGCCCTAGTTATCGATCCAGAAGTCTTATTATTAGACGAACCGACCAACCATTTAGACTTTGAATCTATCGCGTGGTTAGAAGAGCAACTGTTAAACTTTCAAGGCGCGGTATTATTCGTTACCCACGACCGTGCTTTTTTACAAAAACTCGCCACGCGAATTGTTGATTTAGACCGAGGTAATCTAGTGTCATGGCAAGGAACTTACGACGACTACCTACGCCGCAAAGCCGCCGCCCTAGAAGACGAAGCCAACCAAAACGCCGAATTTGACAAAAAACTCGCCGATGAAGAAGTCTGGATTAGACAAGGCGTAAAAGCCCGCCGCACCCGCAACGAAGGACGCGTGAGAGCCTTGGAAGCATTACGCGCCGAACGCGCTCAACGCCGTAACACCCAAGGCACGGCAAAAATGGCGTTAGAAACAGGCGACAAATCAGGAAAAAAAGTCATAGAACTCACCGATGTCGATTTTGGCTATGGCGACAAAACCATCATTAAAAACTTCTCTACGCTGATCCAACGCGGCGACAAAATTGGCTTAGTCGGTGCCAACGGCGCGGGTAAATCCACGCTATTAAAACTGCTACTGAAAGAATTAGAGCCCACCAGTGGCATAGTCGAACAAGGCACACGCCTAGAAATCGCCTACTTCGACCAACTACGCGACCAACTCGACCCCAACATGACCGTTGTCGATACCATCGCCGATGGCAATGATTTTGTCGAAATCGCAGGCAACAGACGACACGTCATGTCCTACCTAGGTGATTTTTTATTCGCCCCCGCCAGAGCGCGTTCACCCGTCAAAAGTTTATCGGGTGGTGAAAAAAACCGCTTACTATTAGCGCGTTTATTTACCAGACCCGCCAACCTCATCGTCATGGACGAACCCACCAACGACCTAGACCTAGAAACCCTAGAGTTATTGGAAGAAAAATTAGTCGATTTTTCAGGCACACTATTAATCGTCAGCCATGACCGCGCCTTTCTCGACAACGTAGTCACCAGCGTATTTGTTCTTGATGGCACAGGTGACGTAGAAGAATTTATCGGTGGTTACACTGACTGGTTAGCGTACAGCACCGCCCAAAAACAAGCCCAGCTTAAAAAGACTAGCGATGCGCCCAAAAAAGACAAACCTGTTGCAACTGCCCCCGCATCTGCAAAAAAGAAAAAACTCAGCTTCAAAGAACAACAAGAACTCAACAACCTCCCTGTATTAATTGACGAACTAGAAGCCAAACAAGCGGTACTCACCGAACAAACCGCCGCCCCCAGCTTCTACAAACAAGATAAAAAAGCCGTCGCCAAAACCCTAGACGAACTCAATGCCCTAGAAACCACCCTAGAACAAACCTACGCCCGCTGGAACGAATTAGAAGCTCGCTTAGAAGAAAATACCGAATAATCATTGCCACAAACGGCAAATTACATTATTCTTGTCGGTCTTTCGTAGCGAGTACGAAAACAAAATAAGGAGAGATGGCCGAGTGGTCGAAGGCGCACGCCTGGAAAGTGTGTATACGGCAACGTATCGAGGGTTCGAACCCCTCTCCCTCCGCCAAATATGAGTTTAACAAGATACAAAGAAGTCCATAAAGCCTTGATAGCATTAGCTACAAGGCTTTTTTATTGTCCAATGAAGTACAGTAAAATACAGTAACAATCGACAATTTATACAGTAACCTTTACAGTAACAGCACCTACTACACGATGAGTTACTGCAATGGCTAAAGAATTACTAACCGATGTTACTGTTCGTAACGCAAAACCCACCGACAAAGACCAGCGGCTTAATGATGGTAGCGGTCTTTACTTGCTCATTAAACCCAATGGGGCTAAATGGTGGAGGTTCGATTACACTATCAATGGAACACGCAAAACCTTATCACTTGGAGTTTATCCAGATACCACACTAGCCGATGCAAGGCGAAAAGCTGAACAATCGCGCAATCAAAAATCAAACGGCATTGATCCAAGCAACACCCGTAAAATAGAAAAAGCAGGGAGTGTTGAAAATACCTTTAAGGCGATTGCCGAAGATTTTTTAATAATCAAAAAAAGAGAATGGAGCGAATCACACCATCGGCATATTAAAGAATGTTTCGAGCGTGATGTTTATCCGTGGCTAGGCAATAGACCGCTTAAAGACTTATCCGCAGTGGAAGTATTGACCACGTTAAGGCGAATTACAGCGCGTGGCGCGATAGAAACCGCAGCAAGAACCAAGCAATTTATCGGTCAAGCCATACGCTACGGTATCGCTACAGGACGCGCTGAAAGAGACGTAACGCAAGATTTACGAGGGGCGTTACCATCACCATCAAAAGGACATTACCCCGCTATTACCGAACCCAAACCACTAGGACAACTGCTAAGGGATATTGATGCTTATGGCGGTAATTTTGTGGTAAGAACTGCTCTACAATTGCAACCTTTAATCTTTGCCAGGTAGTGGGTTAAATCTGTAATTATGAATAAATATCGCGCCCGAATTCGACCTTGTTGATAAGCAAACCGATGACGGTGTCGTGCATCAACTCTAGTTTTGAGAAGCAAATGGTCTTGCGATTGAGTCGTTTGATCCATGTCCGAAA
>SHZG01000160.1 GCA_009692395.1 Methylococcales bacterium
TACCAATCTCATGCTTATCAGCCTCAAGGTGACGCTGATAAGCATCCCAATCATCTGTGTAGACGCAGGTAATATTAAAGGGGGCAAGCAAGGTTTTAAGTTGCTTGAATACGTCATCCTTGCGCTTACCCAATACATAAGCGAGTACGGTGTTAGTGGTATGGTCAACGGCGTGCCACAGCCAGCGTTGGTTAGATTTATTGCCTACATAAGACCACTGCTCGTCCATTTCAATCTCGAAAGCCGCTTCTAGCCTGACTTCAAGCCCGCTGTTTACGCTGAATTCAGTTAGCTTTGGATGGACTTGTACCAACGTATTGGCGTTTTTTTAACGTGCTAATGACGGTGTTCTTGTTGATTTTGCATACCCGCCTCGTATCGCGGATACCGCTACCATTGATTGCCATGTTGACTATCTTGGTCTTAATGCCTACTTCACAAGCGCGGTATCGGTAGCTCAGCATAAAGGTTTTTGTCATGCACAACGGGTTTCGACAACGGTAACGGGGCTCTCCCGTTGCATTGCGTCCTGACTTGCCAATCTGGTTACTTTTACAGAATGGACAGGTGATTGCTTGGTAGCAGCTTATAAGGTCTTTTAGGTAAGTGTGATTTTATTCTGCCCGTGATTTTAATCTATCATCACAGATTTAACCCACTACCCGATTTTCTTAGGTTTATCAGCTTACGCACTCACCACGCGTAAAGATTTCAGCTTCATGGGCGGGTTCTTAATGACAGGAATGCTGGTTGCTATTTTAGCGATGATTGGCGCAATGGTATGTAATATCCCTGCGTTATCACTTGCCGTTTCAGCAATGTTTATTTTGTTAATGTCAGGCATGATTTTGTACCAAACCAGTGAAATCATTCACGGCGGCGAAACTAACTACATCCGCGCTACCGTGTCTTTATTCGTCTCACTGTACAACTTATTTTTAAGCCTATTGCAAATACTCGGCATATTTAGTGGTAGAGATTAAGTCAGTCTGTTTTTAAGCTACGTTAAAATAAAAAGCCCGACGTGATGTTGGGCTTTTTTTATGCTTAGCGATGCAAAATAAGCTCTAACACGAGCTTGCTACCAAAATACGCAAGCAATAAAAAAACAAAGCCAATGAGCGTCCATTGGATAGCAAACTGTCCTCGCCATCCGTAGCGGGTACGACCTAGTAATAAACTGGAAAAAATAAGCCACGCCAAGATAGATAAGACTGTTTTGTGGACGAGATGTTGGGCAAATAAGTTTTCAATAAACACAAAGCCGCTGATGAGCGAAATACTGAGAAAAAATACGCCCACGCCCAACATCTGAAATAACAGGGATTCCATTGTCTGCAATGATGGTAGGGATTGTATAAAGCGTTTTGGGGGATGACTTTTTAGTTGCTGGTCTTGAATAGCGAGCAAAATAGCTTGCAGAGCAGCGATGTTTAATAGACTAAAAGCAATGATTGAGGTCAATATGTGAGTACTCATTTGCCAATGATAGCTGAGTATTAAATGCGGCTTATCATCCGTATTTAGTTCTAATGTCAGCATGAGAGCAGCAATAGGAAATACTGCCAGCCCTAGTTTTTCGACGGGTTTATTGACTGCGGCTATGAGTAATAATAATGCCACAATCATGGCAATCAGCGAGCCTGTGTTAAAAAAACTAAAGCTAAAACCATTATTTTGCAAACAAGCCAATCCAGTATAAATACCGTGCGTAATGACTGCAGTCCACGCTAAACCCAGTGCAGTACGCTGAATACGGTGTTGCTGAATATGTAAAATAATCAATAATGTGCCGCCTAAATAGGCACAAATGGAAATAATGGCAAGTGCAGTGGCGTTCATGAATGTGTTTTATGATGACTAGATAAATTTGCAGGTGTGCAAAGGTCTCAATGGCTATGGTAATATAGACGGTTAAATAGTCCTAGCGCATTTATATGAGCGGGTGTTCCTTAATATCAACAATGAAGATGTAGATATGTTTGATAATTTAACCAATCGATTAAGTAGTACGCTTAAAAACCTGAAAGGCCAAGGTCGCCTGTCTGAAGACAATATTAAAGACACATTGCTCGAAGTGCGCACGGCGTTATTAGAAGCTGACGTAGCGTTACCCGTCGTGACGGACTTTATCGACCGCGTCAAAGAAGGGGCGTTAGGGCAACAAGTTCAAGGCAGTTTAACGCCTGGTCAATCCATGATTAAACTGGTTCAAGCTGAACTGGTTAAGATGATGGGCGCGGCTAATGAAGATATTAATCTTCGTGCAGTGCCGCCTGCGGTGATTTTAATGGCTGGTTTGCAAGGGGCGGGTAAAACCACCACCGTTGCTAAATTGGGTCTGTGGTTAAAAAATAATAAGAAGAAAAAAGTCGGCGTAGTCAGTGCGGACGTTTATCGCCCTGCGGCGATTAAACAGTTGCAAGTATTAGCTGAAGATTTGGATTTGGTTTTTTTCGATAGCGATTTAACGCAAAATCCTGTTGATATTGCCCTCAATGCGATTGATGCAGCGAAACGAAAATTCCTCGATGTCATTATTATCGACACCGCAGGTCGTTTGCATATTGATGATGAAATGATGGGCGAAATTAAAGCCCTTCATGCAGCGATTAATCCGATTGAAACGCTGTTTGTGGTTGATAGCATGACGGGGCAGGATGCCGCGATTACTGCGAAAGCCTTTAATGACGCGCTGCCGTTAACGGGCGTTATTTTGACTAAAGCCGATGGTGATGCGCGTGGCGGTGCGGCGTTATCTATTCGTCATATCACAGGCAAGCCGATTAAATTTATCGGTATGGGCGAAAAACCCGATGCCTTAGAGCCATTCCACCCTGACCGTATCGCGTCGCGTATTTTAGGCATGGGCGATATGCTCAGCTTGATTGAAACGATTGAGCAAAAAGTTGATAAAGAAAAAGCAGAAAAATTAGCCGCAAAAATCAAAAAAGGGCAAACATTTGATATGAGCGATTTTCGTGAACAATTGCAACAAATGGAAAACATGGGCGGTATTAGCTCAATGATAGATAAGTTACCTGGTACGGGTAATATCTCTCAAGAAATGCGCGATAAAGTGGATGATAGAGTGCTGGCACGACAAATTGCCGTTATTAATTCCATGACCAAGCAAGAAAGACGCTATCCCGACTTGATTAAAGGCAATCGTAAAAAACGCATTGCCGCAGGCTGTGGTCAAGAACTGCATGATGTTAATCGCGTGTTGAAGCAGTATTTGATGATGCAAAAAATGATGAAAAAGTTCAAAGCGGGCAATATGGCCAACATGATACGCGGCATAAAAAGTAATGTGCGCGGCATGAAAAGATAGTTAATTATCTGATTGTTTTTAATTTGTTCTTCACTTATCAATAAAATCGCGTAGAATAGGTGGATTAACAATGACCAAATGTTTTTTTGAGGATATTAGATGGTTACCATTCGTCTTTCCAGAGGCGGCGCGAAAAATCGCCCTTTCTACCAAATTGTTGTAACTGATAGCCGTAGCAGTCGTGATGGTCGTTACATCGAACGCATTGGATTTTTTAATCCAGTAGCGCGTGGCAACGAAGAAAAATTACGCTTAGACAGCGAACGTGTTGAATACTGGAAAACCAAAGGTGCCCAGCCTTCTGAACGCGTTGCACAATTAATTAAAGTTGCTAAAAAAGTAGCGGCGTAATCTGCTTGACTGAACAACAGTATATTAACGTTGGAAAAATTTCTGGCGTTTTTGGTATCAAAGGTTGGGTTAAAGTATTTTCCTTTACTGCCAACAAAGAGAATATTCTTAAATATTCCCCTTGGGTACTAAAGAAAGCGGATGAAACCAAAACGCTCAAAGTCATTAATGGCAATTTGCAAGGTAAAGCGGTAGTCGCTCAACTTGACGGCATTAATGACAGAGATCAAGCAGAAAGCCTAATGGGCTGGGATATTTTTATTAGTCCTGCGCAGTTACCAAAAGCGCGGCACAATGAGTATTACTGGTCTGATTTGGTTGGCTTGCAAGTTGAAAATATCGACGGCGTTCAGTTTGGTATCATTTCCAGCTTATTGGAAACAGGTGCTAATGATGTCGTTATTGTTCAGGGTAAACGCGAACGGTGTATTCCGTTTTTACAGGGACAGACCATCATTAATATTGATCTGACCGCTGGCAAAATGATTGTCGATTGGGATGCTGATTTTTAAAAACTATCATGCGTTTTGACGTTATCACGTTATTTCCAGACATGGTGACAGCGGCGGCAAGTGTCGGTGTCACAGGTAAAGCACTGGAGCGAGGCATAACCAGTCTGTCGGTATGGAATCCCCGCGATTATACCCACGACAGGCACAAAACGGTTGATGATCGTCCTTATGGTGGCGGGCCTGGCATGGTCATGAAATACCAGCCCTTGCATGATGCTGTTAATGCAGCAAAACAAGCAGGCTATGAATCGACCAAAGTGGTGTATTTAAGCCCACAAGGCAAGCCGATTACCCAAGCCTTATTGTCAGACATAAAACACGACTCGCAACTCATTTTAGTAGCAGGACGCTATGAAGGTATTGATGAGCGTTTTGTTGATTTAGATTGTGATGAGGAATGGTCAATTGGTGATTATGTCATCAGCGGTGGTGAACTAGCCGCGTTAATAGTCATTGATGCCATAACACGATTACTGCCCGATGTATTGGGTGATGAGCAATCAGCCGTACAGGATTCGCATTCGGATGGTTTGCTAGACTGCCCACACTTTACTCGACCAGCGCAGTTAGCAGGACGCACTGTACCAGACGTATTAATGAGCGGTAATCACGCTGATATAAACCGCTGGCGCATGAAACAAGCCTTGGGACGCACTTGGCAAAGACGACCCGATTTATTAGAAAAAAAACCGTTAAATGCAGAGCAAAAACAACTGCTAGAACAATTTAAAGTTGAAGTTGAAGTTAAAGGGTGTGGTAATGAACATTATTGATCAAATAGAACAAGAACAAATGAAACAAAATATCCCCGTATTTAATGCAGGTGATACGGTTGTTGTACAAGTTAAAGTAAAAGAAGGCGAAAAAGAAAGAGTCCAAGCGTTTGAAGGTATCGTGATTGCAAAACGTAATCGTGGTTTAAACTCAGCTTTCACCGTCAGAAAAATTTCTCATGGCACAGGCGTTGAACGTGTTTTCCAAACACACAGCCCTATGATTAGCGAAATCACTGTGAAACGTCGTGGTGCTGTTCGTCGTGCTAAATTGTACTACTTGCGTGACTTGACAGGTAAAGCAGCGCGTATTAAAGAAAAACTTTAATCGTCTCGTTTTATCGGACAATAAAAAAGGCAGCTTAGGCTGCCTTTTTTGTGTCTGTTAATATTAAAATTTACCCGTATTATTAATCCCACATTTCATCACATGAGCAACGAACGAAAAACTGAAAACCTAATCAGGGACGCACTCCGCAAACTGGGTTAGGTAGTGGGTTAAATCTGTAATGATGAATAAATATCGCGCCCGAATTCGACCTTGTTGATAAGCAAACCGATGACGGTGTCGTGCATCAACTCTAGTTTTGAGAAGCAAATGGTCTTGCGATTGAGTCGTTTGATCCATGTCCGAAAG
>SHZG01000161.1 GCA_009692395.1 Methylococcales bacterium
ACTGCTCCACTGATACACTGTTCTCTCAGCTCTTTTAAATCATTTTATTTTGCTTTGGCTATAGCAGCTCATAAGGTCTTTTAGGTAAGTGTGATTTTATTCTGCCCGTGATTTTAATCTATCATCACAGATTTAACCCACTACCAATACCTTGAGTATCCAATACAACGATATGCGCAGTCAGCGAGTCAAGTACACTACTATTAAGTGTATTCACTGCCATGCCGTTTTTCTTCATTTGCTATAATCCATAAAAATTATTTCACGCGCTTTTAAATCTGGAATTAATGCAAATACTAACGGGTTAATAACAGATTTAATAGGCTACCTAGGGCAATTAGCTTGTGATAACTAGAGAGCTATTGGGGGTTAGAAACGCTATTGAAAGCGGTACTTCAATAACGTTTCTTTTGATTGCTTTTTAATTAATAAGCCGTCTTTTTAGGATTAGAACCGTATTCATTTTCACTGGGTGTACTGTCTTTTACCAGAACAATCAGCAGTACAATCACACCGATGACTGGGACTAGGGCAATAAACATCCACCAGCCACTGTGGTCAGTATCATGTAATCTACGCACTGCAACCGCTAGGCTTGGAAGGAATACCGCCAGTGAGTAGATGCCGCCTAATAATCCCATGCTGACATTTGCAGCCATCTCTGCATCAACACCACCCATAGTGCTTTCGGCACTGCCACTACCCATCGCTATGTCGATGACAGTCAGAATTACACTAATGCTGGTACTGAATAAAACAAAGTACCAATACTCTGACCGACTGGCTCTACCGCTAAATACTACATACTTCTTCAAAACTTCAATATACCAATTCATATTCTTCCCCTTTTTGCGTGATGCCCTGGATAAAAACGTTAGATGAGATAGGCACATTAACATCTAACAGGGTTCAGTAAACACCCTCGTAGGCGACTAACTGAATTTGGATCCTATCATTTATTGCCTCAATTTAAGAAACTAATGTAGCTCTTAGGACTTTCGCTTGTTCATACTTTTACGGAGTACAAAGCTTGCTTTGTACAGCACAAACCAAGGTTTGTACTCCAGCGTAGCGAAAGTCCTAGCTCTATATGGGTTGTTTTGTCGCTTGAAAAATCTGTATCTGTATCAGGCGATTTTCACGTTTAACTCGAATTAGCGGAGCTAATCGCCATTAACCTCAATATTTTCAGTCTAATTTTTGCTAAGAGAAGTTGTGAGTCATAAACCCACTAGGGTAATAAAGTGCGCTGATTTTTGTGAGCTATTGCAGGATAGGGTGAAAAATTGATTGATTTTTGGTGTCGTTAATTCAATCGCTGCATCAATAAATTATACAAATCAGTCGCTAAAAACACTAACTACCGCTTATCTTTAGTTTGTTTAGCGGCTTGGTTTTATGGATAATGTAGTTATATGGGTTTCAATGGCTGCAAACAGTTCAATATAAAAGGTTTGGCAATATGACAGAGTTAATGAGTAGTGGAATAGAATTAATGGTTGCGGGTATGACTATCGTGTTCTTATTTTTGGTTATGCTGGTGGGTGCGATTAATCTCATGTCGTTTTTAGTACAGCGATTTTTCCCTGAACAACCCACATCAACTCATCTCACTACAGGTGGTGTTGATAAAAATGTCATTGCCGCTATTACTGCCGCCGTGCATCAGTATCGAAGCAAACATCAATAATTTTTTAACATAAAACAATCAACGTGGCTCACTGAGCCGATGATAAATATAGACAGGTTTCTGGAGAACTATTAAGCATGGCACAAGATAAAAAAAAGCCCCTAGCAATCACTGAAGTCGTTTTGCGTGATGCCCATCAATCCATTTTAGCAACGCGTTTACGCGTTGAAGATATGCTACCCATTTGCGAAAAACTGGATGCTATTGGTTATTGGTCTATTGAGTCATGGGGTGGAGCAACTTTTGATGCCTGCATTCGCTATTTAGGCGAAGATCCGTGGGAACGGTTACGCTTATTAAAAGCGGCAATGCCTAGCACACCGCAACAAATGTTGTTGCGTGGACAGAATATTTTAGGTTATCGGCATTACGCTGATGATGTGGTCGATAAATTTGTCGAACGCTGTGCGGTCAATGGCATTGACGTGTTCCGCATTTTTGATGCAATGAACGACATGAGAAATATCGAACACGCTGTTAAAGCTGTGTTAGCGACGGATGCTCATGCACAAGGCACAATTTCTTATACTACCAGTCCTGTACACACCATCGAAACATGGGTGACACTGGCGAAACAAATTGAAGATATGGGGGCGCATTCCATTTGTATCAAAGATATGGCAGGCTTGCTCAAACCTTATGAAGCCTTTGAACTGGTCAGTCGTTTGAAAAAAAGTACCAGCCTACCCATTCATTTACATTGCCATGCGACGACGGGTTTAAGTGTTACGACTATTATCAAAGCTACTGAAGCGGGTTTAGATCATGCCGATACCGCCATTTCGTCCATGAGCATGACTTATGGACACAGTGCTACAGAATCTATTGTTGCTAGTTTAGAAGGCACGCCTTATGCGACAGGTTTAGATTTAGTGAAGCTGGAAGAAATCGCGCACTACTTTAGGGATGTGCGCAAAAAATACGCCCAATTTGAGGGCAGTATGAAAGGCATAGATGGTCGGATTCTTATTGCTCAAGTTCCGGGTGGTATGTTAACCAACATGGAAAGCCAGTTAAAAGAACAAGGCGCGACTGATAAATATGATGAAGTGCTACAAGAAATCCCGCGCGTGCGTGCTGATTTAGGCTTTATTCCGTTAGTAACACCTACTTCACAAATTGTCGGCACACAAGCCGTTATCAATGTATTAAGCGGTGAGCGTTATAAAACCATTACTAAAGAAACCGCAGGCGTATTAAAAGGTGAATACGGTGCAACACCTGCACCCGTTAATGAAGAGCTACAAGCACGGGTACTCAATGGCGCGTCAGTCATTACTTGCCGTCCAGCCGATTTAATCGCCGCTGAAATGGATAAACTCATTGCTGAAGTCCAAGAAAAAGCCAAAGCAGAAGGCATAAAACTAGCAGCGAATGTTGAAGAAGACGCGCTTATTCACGGTATGTTTGCCCAAGTCGGTTGGAAATTTATTGCTAATCGTGGCAATCCCGATGCGTTTGAAGCCGCACCCAGTGTGCAGCCTGTTGTTGCAGCGACAACCAACAACCAACAACCCACGGGTACGGAAACTTACGTCGTCAATGTTGATGGTAGAAACTTTAATGTTGCCGTCAGTGCAGGCGATACCACATTCGCCATTCAAGCGGTAACTAACAGTGTAGAAATTGCGCCACCGAGTGACGGGGCAGTCATTGAATCACCAATGGCAGGTAATATCCTAAAAGTATTAGTGAGCGTTGGTAGCACGATTGCCGCAGGTGATGTAGTCGTCATCATGGAAGCCATGAAAATGGAAACTGAAATACGTTCAAAATATACAGGCATAGTCAGTGCCATCCACGTTAAAGAGGGTGGTGCGGTTGCTGGTAGTGATTTATTGATTTCGCTATAACGCTTTAATAAAAGGGAACAGGCATGGACAATCTTATTTCACTCTGGCATAGCACAGGCATTTACAACTTTACTTCAGGTCAGGCATTCATGATGCTGGTCGGCTTTTTGTTATTATTTCTGGCGATTAAAAAAGGCTTTGAACCCTTATTACTACTGCCCATAGGCTTTGGTGCGATACTCAGCAACATTCCTATCGCGGGTATTGCCGAAGAAGGCGGAATATTGTCTTACCTGTATTTTGGTATTAAGGCAGGGATTTTCCCGTTACTCATTTTCATGGGCGTAGGCGCAATGACCGATTTTGGCCCCATGATTGCCAATCCTAAAACCTTATTATTAGGGGCGGCGGCGCAATTTGGTATTTTTGCCTCTTTATTGGGTGCATTAGCACTCAATATCGTTCCAGGTTTGGAATTTACATTAAAAGATGCCGCCGCTATTGGCATTATTGGTGGCGCGGATGGCCCAACCGCCATTTATGTTGCCTCAAAACTCGCGCCTGATTTACTGGGTGCAATTGCCGTTGCCGCTTACTCCTACATGGCATTAGTACCATTAATTCAACCGCCCATCATGCGCGCGTTGACCACCGAAGCCGAACGTAAAATTGAAATGAAACAACTTCGCGTTGTTAGCAAAACCGAAAAAATTGCCTTTCCGTTGATGCTGTTGTTTTTATCTATTTTATTACTGCCTTCTGCAACCCCGTTAATCGGTATGTTTGCCTTGGGTAATCTGATGAATGCCAGTGGTGTCGTTGAGCGATTAAGTCAAACCGCACAAAATGAACTCATCAACATCGTCACCATTTTCCTAGGCTTAGCCGTCGGATCAAAACTCAGTGCCGAAGCCTTTTTACAAGTTAAAACCCTAGGTATCTTAGCCTTAGGCGCGTGTGCCTTTGCCATCGGCACAGCCTCAGGTGTCATCATGGCAAAAGTCATGAACCGCTTCAGCACCACGCTCATTAATCCATTGATAGGCGCGGCGGGTGTTTCCGCTGTCCCAATGGCAGCGCGAGTTGCCAACAAAGTTGGCTTAGAAAGCAACCCCCACAACTTCTTATTAATGCACGCAATGGGCCCCAATGTCGCAGGCGTAATAGGTTCAGCAGTTGCGGCTGGTGTGTTATTGAGTTTGATTCAATAACCGTACTAATACATTCCATACGATATAAAAAGAAAAGACCTGACAGATATTTAAAATCTGTCGGGTCTTTTTTTATCAGGATAATCATGTCAGTTGGGCTGGCGATAGCCAACCCTATAGTCATTAATTTAATAAATAAAACCACAAGATAATCGTTACAACGCTCTGCGTTGTAATGCCACCGAAGACGCTCTAGCGTCTTCATGATGTGTTACAGGGGACGCTGGAGCGTCCACTCACGCATTCCAACGCAGAGCGATTGGAACGATGTGTTTTTATGTGTTATTGATTATTATACAAGTTTCCTTAAGTTGATGCGTATGAGGTTGGCTATTTCCAAACCAACAAAATCTTAAAACTTAACCCTATTGCCAACTTAAAGTTATACAATAGTAAAACTTAAATCAACCAAGAGGCGATCATGACTCAAGTAGCTATTAGGCAATCTGGCGGGGCTAATATCATTAGTTTGCCAAAAATGATACTTAACACACTTAATCTTCATGTTGGTTCAGTTTTAGAGCTTACATTAGAATATAATAAAATTATTCTAATGCCTGTCAGTCAAGAATCCAGTTTAGCAGAGCTTTTAGCGGGTAGTCCTAAACAAGCGTTAAGATTGAATGAAGAAGACCAAGATTGGTTAAACGCGCCCGCTGTCGGTAAGGAAATTTAATGGATTATGTTCCAGAACAGGACGATGTTATTTGGTTAAGTTTTGACCCTATAGCCAAAGCAGTATAATTTGATTATTTTAAATTAGATGACATATTCAGCCGATTTCCGCCAAAAAGTATTGACGATTAAAGAACAAGAAGGGCTAACACAAGCGGAAGCGGCAGTGCGTTTTGGTGTTGGAGTGGCAAGTATAA
>SHZG01000162.1 GCA_009692395.1 Methylococcales bacterium
CGGACATGGATCAAACGACTCAATCGCAAGACCATTTGCTTCTCAAAACTAGAGTTGATGCACGACACCGTCATCGGTTTGCTTATCAACAAGGTCGAATTCGGGCGCGATATTTATTCATAATTACAGATTTAACCCACTACCGAATTGTTAATAACGTCTGCGGATATGATAACTGCCACGCAATTACCGCAAATCCATAAAGACCCATTTGACCGTATTTTAATCGCCCAAGCGCATAACAATCGTTGTCATTTAATGACGGTCGATAGAAAAATCGCTCAATATGAAATGCCTTATTTGTTAATTGTTTGAAACCCATCTCATTTAAAACCAGAGAGCCGATTATGTCCAACACCGAAACCCTGTACAGCAACATCCGCGCTCATATCGAATCGAATTATCCTTTGTTGTATTTGGTGACGTTTGAAGAACAACAAGCCGATGCACTGAGTACTCGACTTGCTGCCGAAGATAAACGCAAAATTTTTGAATGGAATTTGGCGCGGGGTGTAGTGAGTTTTGACCATAAACAACCGTTAATCGAGTACCAAGAGTTAGCCAAAACGCTGGAAAATTGGTTAAACGATGAACTAACGCACCATTTTTTGATTATCAAAGATGCCCACTTAGCCATGCGTGATAATCCGCGAGTCATTGCGCGTTTAAAAGCCTTAGCCAATAAATTACTGCACGATACTGACACCAATGCCACGGTGATTTTGGTGTCTTCGCAAGCCTGTATTCCGCCTGAATTGGAAAAGTTTATTACCCTGTTTGATTTGCCATTGCCCGATGAAGAAAAAATTCGCGCGGTGATTCATGACTTTGTTGGCAAGTTGGGCGAGACCATTGATGATAAATCGTTAGCGGATTTAACGCTGGCGTTTCGCGGTTTGAGTGAGCATGAAATCACCCAGTTGTTGTATCGCGGCTATCAACAAGACGGTGAAATTACCAGTGATGATGTGGCGTTGGTGTTAAAGGGAAAAGAACAAATTATCAAAAAATCGGGCATTCTCGATATGGTGGCAACGGCTGAACAATTGGATAATGTTGGCGGTTTAACGCAGTTACAAACATGGCTAAAACAAAAAGCCCACGTTCTGCATAATTTAAACGATGCCATAGCGTTTGGTGTAGAAGCGCCTAAAGGCGTGATGATCGTTGGAATGCCAGGTTGTGGTAAATCCTTAACGGCTAAAGCCACCGCATCCTTATTTAAACTGCCGTTATTGCGTTTAGATGTTGGTGCATTAATGGGTAAATATGTCGGTGAAAGTGAATCGAATATGCGCCGCGCATTACAACTTGCCGAAGCGGTTAGCCCTTGTGTGTTATGGGTTGATGAATTAGAAAAAGCCTTTGATGGTATTGGCAGTGGCGGTGCAGGTTCAGAAGTTGCCACGCGCTTATTCGGTTATTTTTTAACGTGGATGCAGGATAAAACAGGCGCGGTGTTTGTGTTAGCGACGGCAAATGATATTTCTGCATTGCCACCTGAATTATTACGCAAAGGGCGGTTTGATGAGATTTTTTATGTCACTTTGCCAAATATGAGTGAACGAGAAAACATTTTTGCCATTCATCTTAAAAAGCGCAATAAAACCAGCGCGGTTGCTGTAAAAAAATGAGCTGAAAAAACCGATGGCTTTTCAGAGGCAGATATTGAAGCAGTGGTGAAAGAGGCTATTGAAGTAGCGTTTGTGGCTAATCGTGCCGCGTTGACTACCGAGGGATTGCTTAAAGTTATCGACAATACGCACCCGCTGAAAGTAGTGATGAAAGACAAGGTGCAGGAATACGCGGATAAGTTTGCTAATTTGAAAATTAAACCTGCATCATAATTGGTTGAATTGAAATTATTTCATAGAATTTTAAGCGGTAACCATAAGCATAAGTTGATATCACTCACGCATGATAAAATGAATCCTTTGCTTATTCATATCTCATGCACTTAATTAGAGGCTTATCTCATTTAAAACTTTTTCCACAGGGTTGTGTACTCACTATCGGTAATTTTGATGGGCTACATTTAGGGCATCGCGCCATTATTGAAAAACTGGCAGAACGTGGCAGAAGTCTCAATTTACCTGTGGTGGTGATGATTTTTGAACCGCAACCGTTAGAATATTTTTTAGCCAATAACGTACCCCCACGATTAATGCGGCTACGCGAAAAAGTCATGCAGTTTGAAAAATTACCCGTGGATTATTTGCTCGTTGTCAATTTTAATCGCCAGTTTGCCAACTGTGACGCAGAGCAGTTTATTAACGATATTTTGCTGGAAAAACTTAATGTTAAACACCTCGTCATCGGTGATGATTTCCATTTTGGCAAAGCGCGACGTGGTAATTTTTCCTTATTGAAAGAACAAGGTAAGCTATACGGCTTTAGCGTTGAAGATACCGCATCTTGTTATGTGGACGGGCTACGGATTAGCAGCACGCTGATTCGAGACGCGCTAAGTATCGGTGATTTAACAAAAGTCGATCACTTATTAGGGCATAGTTATTCAATTTGTGGACGAGTTGCTCACGGTGATAAACGTGGTCGAACGCTGGGCTGTCCGACCGCTAACATCAATTTATTCAGAAAAAACACCCCGATTAATGGCGTGTTTGCCGTCACTATGACGGGTATTGATAACATAGAATATTCAGGTGTTGCCAATGTCGGCACGCGCCCTACCTTTGATGGTGAATCTAAAGTGATATTAGAAACCCATTTGTTTAATTTTAATAAAGACATTTATGGGCGCACTATTGAAGTACATTTTAAACATAAAATTCGTGGTGAAATGCGTTTTAGCTGCTTAGCTGAGCTACAAACGCAAATCATCAATGATGTCGCCGCCGCTAAGGATTTTTTTGCTAAATCATGTTAGACATTATTCAAATCCCCGTCTTAATCGATAATTATATTTATCTGCTTCACGATACCGTTTCAGGCGAAACCGCCGCTGTAGACCCTGCATTGGCTGAACTTGTGTTAGCGGTTTTAAAACAACGCGGCTGGCAACTGACCACTATTTTAAACACTCATCATCATGGCGATCATGTCGGTGGTAATGTCAAATTGAAGCGGCACACGGGTTGCCAAATTATTGGCGCGAAAGCCGATAGCCATAGAATCCCTGCCATTGATAGAGCCGTGTCGGAGGGTGATTTAATAACACTAGGCTCACATTCTGCGCAAGTGCTAGAGACTTCAGGGCATACCAGCGGGCATATCGTCTATTATTTTGCCGAAGATAACGCGCTGTTTTGTGGTGATACGCTGTTTGTCATGGGTTGTGGTCGCTTGTTTGAAGGCAGTGCAGAACAGTTGTGGCAATCACTACAAAAATTAAAAACCCTACCCGTTGAAACGCGGGTGTATTGCGCTCATGAATACAGTCAAAGTAATGGTCGTTTTGCTTTAACAGTTGAACCCGATAATATCGCGCTGCAAGAAAAAATGACAGTTATCAACCAATTAAGAGCCAACGGTTTACCCACTGTACCATCGACTATTGGTGATGAATTGGCGACCAATCCTTTTTTTAGAGCCGATAGCCCCACATTACGCACTATAGCTAAAACACCTGTTGAGGTGTTTACTACATTACGGCGATTGAAAGATAGTTTTTAATCAATGCCATCCCATCAGCCAACATGATGAGTCTTTGAGAATCTGCCAATCTATTTCATAGATATTTTTATTGATGACCGCTTCAAGCTCGCAAGCGACAATCTCTTCCATGTCAGACAAAAGCAATTTGGTCACGATAAAAAAGTGGTGTTCTTTTTGTTTCGGTTTAACTGCCGTCCATTTTGATAGCAGTAATTTATTTGATTCATGATGGCTATTCTTTAATCTGTTGCTTGCCAGTCAGCGGCAAACGATAGCGAGCGACAATACGATAACAACATTCCATCAATGGCAGTAGCAAGGGTACATTTTCGATAATAGGGGCGACACGGCGATAATAAGGTAGCTGTTTCCACACTTGTAAAAAACCAAGCACACCCGATTGCAGTTGCTGATTTTGGTCGATAACGTGCATTCTATCCATTGCTTGTTTGTAGGTTAAGCCTGCTTTCGCTAACGCCACCTTGTCATGATTAATATCAACCCAATGAATATTACCTTCTTTATCAAGTTTTTTCATCGCATTGATTTCAATATTGCAGATGGGGCATTCGCCATCATGAAAGCAGGTTACTTTTGCTGGTGAAACAGTTGTTTTTGGCTGCGATGAAACGGTCATGTCACTATCCTAAATTGTGTAGTATCAGGTAAAGGTTACGGTTGCCAAACAACGACCCCCTATTTGTCGTATCCACCTTAGTTACAATTGATTAATCAACTGTAATTCCTGCGGATACGGTGACATATAATAAGAGTCTTCAATATAGGCATCAGGGCTTTGGCGGAAATAATGTGTCAGTAACGTCAGCGGGACGATTAACGGAATTTCACCGTGACGGTAGCGTTCAATCAGTTCACACAATTCGGCTTTGTTATGTGCGCTGAGTTCTTTTTTCAAATAGCCTTGAATATGTTGCAATACATTGACGTGATTGCTGCGATTGACCACGATTTTTAATAACGTCATTAATTGCAAAATATACTGCGCGGCAATCTCGGCTATATTTGCTTTGGTTGCACTGGCTAATAATTGCCCCAGCGGTCGATAATCCCCATGACTCATGATGATTAATTTGTGCCGTGCATGAAAACGGGTTAATGATTGTGGATTCAAACCGTCGGCTACTAACTGTTTCTAGCGATACAAGACATAAACCCGCTGAATAAAATTCTCCCGCAAGCCTGCATCCCCTAAACGCCCCTCTTCTTCAACAGGTAGTAGCGGATGGTTACGCATCATGACTTCCGCATAAATACCCACGCCGTCGCGGTGCGGAATATCATTGGTAAACACTTTAACGCGCTCCATGCCGCAACTGGGTGAATCTTTTTTGACAATGTAACCGCATAAATCAGGGTGATGTTGTTGTTCAGCATAATCACGCAAGCGGTCAGTGACATCATGGCTTGGATCTTTAATCACCACGCAACGAACCGCATCCTCTTTTTTTATCAAGTGCATGGTCGGACGTGGCTCACCCAAGCCTATCGCCATTTCAGGACAGAACGGGCGAAAGTAAAAATAATGCGATAGTGTGCCGACAATATAAGCATCACGTTTATGCCCTTTATCAAAACGAACAGGTTCGCCCAGTAAACAACTGCTAATGCCGACAGGAACTTTTATGTTAATCATATTTTTGTACCATCCAATTAAGGGTAGTGGGTTAAATCTGTGATGATAGATTAAAATCACGGGCAGACTAACATCACACTTACCTAAAAGACCTTATGAGCTGCTAACAAGAAATCACCTGTCCATTCTGTAAAAGTAACCAGATGGGCAAGTCAGGACGCAATGCAACGGGAGAGCCACGTTACCGTTGTCGAAACCCGTTGTGCATGACAAAAACCTTTATGCTGAGCTACCGATACCGCGCTTGTGAAGTAGGCATTA
>SHZG01000163.1 GCA_009692395.1 Methylococcales bacterium
ACTTGCGGACATGGATCAAACGACTCAATCGCAAGACCATTTGCTTCTCAAAACTAGAGTTGATGCACGACACCGTCATCGGTTTGCTTATCAACAAGGTCGAATTCGGGCGCGATATTTATTCATAATTACAGATTTAACCCACTACCTAAAATGGAGGTATTATCTTAATGCCTCATTTGAGACAAAACTAATGAGTAACATTCTACCAAATGAATACTGATAAAACTGTATTTTTCTTAATATTGGTTTACAAGTGGTGAGTGTTTTAAAATTCCCCTCAAGGCTAGCGGGAGTTTGACATTAATTAAGCAAGATAAAATGAATCGAGTACAATTGTACCCATTAACAAATAGGATAAAAAAATGACTGAAAACCAAGCAACCAACAAAGTAATTTACTGGCTACCTTCGGCGGGTAAATCAATCGCAGGCATTATTCAAGGCAGTGGTGCGGCTAATGATTTACTTTATGACGAGCAGAAAACGCTGTTTTTACAGGAGGATGACGGTGAAGTGGTGGGTGTTGACCTTAATCGTTATTTGATACACAGCTTGAAACAAAGTAACGCTGCCGTGGGGGATTGTGTCACTGTGACTTTTCATGGCAAAGAACAGAAAAATAACGGTCGGTCTTTCAATCGCTATACGTTGCGAGTTGATAAGGCGACTGACTCAAACTAGCCTAGATGGCGTGCAAAAAGCCTGTGCGACTTCTGGGCTTTGAATTCAGGTTATAATGTCCAACTATTTTAAATTCGATACCCTGTAATGAATAAACCGCGATTAGCTTGGGCAATAACTGGCTCAGGTCATTATATAGAAGAATGCTTAGATTTTTTGCAGACCTTAACAGACGTGGATTTATATCTGAGTCAGGCAGGGGAAGAAGTGTTGAAAATGTACGGTATTGATCTTGCCGATGTGCGTGCCGTTATGCCTGTTTATCGTGATAAAGCCGCGTCTGCGCCGCCTATTGGGCATTTTTATACGGGCTATTATCATACCTTTGTCATGGCACCTACGACTTCCAATACCGTTGCGAAATGTGTGTTAGGTATTGCCGATTCGTTAGCGACTAATTTATATGCACAAGCGGGAAAATGCCGCGTGCCGAGTATTGTCTATCCGTGTGATGTCGCCCCTGAAATAGAAACCACCGCCCCAAAAGGCAAAAAAGTGATGGTGTATCCGCGCAGAATTGATTTAGAAGCCACCGATAAATTACGCGGTTTTGAATATACTACGGTGGTTGATAGTGTCGATGAGTTAATTGTTACGGTTACTCAGCGACTTACATTACTTCAAAATTAGTCACTAAATTATCAAGCAGGTTCATTATGATTTCCGTCACTATTGCAGACCCATTGGCTGCAGCCGCCAATACACACGCTGAAATTTGCCACCGTAGTTTAGATGAGCAAATCAACTATTGGGCAAGAATTGGCTATTGTGCGGAAGAAAATCCCGATTTAAGTTTTGAATTTATCAAAGCGATTCTCAACGCGAGAGAAGAAGTCCTATCAGGTCAAACTGAACCTTATCTGTTTGATTAAAATGCAGATTGTACAAACACGGCAGTTTAAACACAGCGTTAAAAAACTTCCACTAAATCAGAAAAAAGAGCTTGATGCAGTAATTAAAATAATCATGAATAATCCGTGTGTTGGTCAACAGAAAAAAGGCGATTTGGATTTTTTGTGGGTTTATAAATTTCGTATGAATAACCAGTTGACGCTGTTAGCGTATAGCTATGAAGAACAAATTATTACCTTAACTTTACTCGCCTTAGGAAGTCACGAAAATTTCTACCGTGACATTAAAAACACATTATGAAAAATAATGACTGAACACATTCTATTTTTAACAGGTAAGCTGGCAGAAAAGCAGTTGCGTAGCATTTTAGAAAAAATGCAGCCTGAGTTTACTTATACCGTGCATCAATTGGGGCTGAAAGTGGCGGCGTTGATGACTACTGAGATGGTTATCCGCCGCTTGAACGATACTTTTGGCGCGAGTCGTATTATTCTTCCGGGTCGTTGTCGTGGTGATATAACCGCATTGGCTGAACACCTTGGTATTCCTGTTGAGCGAGGCCCTGAGGAGCTGAAAGATTTATCGCAGTATTTCGGTAAAAAAGCCCATAAAGCCGATTTAAGCCAATACGCGGTGAAAATTTTTGCGGAAATCACCGATGCGGCGACTATCAGTATTGATGAAGTGCTGCAACGCGCGTATTACTACCGCAAAAATGGCGCGGATGTCATTGATATAGGTTGCTTACCCAGCACCGAGTTTCCAGAAATGGAAAACATTATTCATCTGTTAAAACAGCACGGTTTCATGGTTAGCGTTGATTCATTGGATACCGCAGATTTATTACGCGGCGGCAAAGCGGGTGCAGATTATTTGCTCAGTCTGCATGAATCCACGCTTTGGATAGCCGATGAAGTGGCTTCCACGCCGATTTTAATCCCAAAAACGTATGAAGATTTAGCCTCCTTGGATAGAGCTATCAAAATTATGCAGGCAAAAAATCGCCCGTTTATTGTTGACCCTATTTTAGACCCGCTGCATTTTGGCTTCACCGATTCCATCGTTCGTTATCACACCGTGCGCAAACAGTATCCCGATGTGGAAATGATGCTCGGTGTCGGCAACATCACCGAATTGACTCATGCCGATACGATGGGCATGAACGCGCTGTTATTGGGCATTTGTTCAGAACTCAACATTAACCAAATTCTTGCCACCGAAGTCAGTCAACACGCGTGCCGTGCGATTAAAGAAGCCGATGTGGCGCGGCGCATCATGTATGCCGCCAAACAACAGGATACGCTACCGAAACACATCAACCCTGAGTTAATGGCACTGCATGAAACCGCGCCGTTTCCGTATTCACTGGCTGAAATTGAAGAACTGGCAGGGCAGATTAAAGACCCCAGTTTTCGCATTCAAACTAGTATGGAAGGTGTGCATATTTTTAATCGCGACGGTTTACACAGTGCGACTGATCCGTTTGATTTATTTCCCCATCTGCACGTTGAACAAGATGGCGGTCATGCGTTTTATTTAGGTGTGGAATTGGCAAGAGCGCAAATTGCGTGGCAATTGGGCAAACGCTTCACTCAAGACCAAGCATTGACGTGGGGTTGTGCGGTTGATCACGCCGAAGTTACCGTTGATTTACACGCCTTTAAACCTGCTGGAACGACTTTACAACAAAACTCATGATTCAAGAATTGATTGTTAGCACCCAAAATAAGGCTGGTGTCACGCATCTTGCCCCGATGGGCATTCATCTCAACGGCGACGACATTATTATTCTGCCGTTTCGCCCGTCCACTACGCTGAATAATCTGCTGGAAACCAATACCGCCGTGCTGAATTATTGCGACGATGTGCGGGTGTTTGCGGGTTGTTTAACAGGGCGGCGCGACTTCGCATTAATGCCTGCCGAAAAAATACACGGTGCGGTGTTGGCGTGTACCTTGGCGCATACCGAAGTGGAGTTGGTGCGTATTGAAGACGATGAACTGCGTCCGAAATTATTTTGTAAAGCCGTCCACACGGTCAATCACGCGCCGTTTATGGGTTTTAATCGTGCGCAATATGCGGTGCTGGAAGCCGCTATTTTAATCAGCCGCTTAAAAATGTTGCCGTTGGAAAAAATAGAATCTGAAATTGATTATTTGCGTATCGGTTTGGAAAAAACCGCAGGTGATAAAGAGCGCGAAGCATGGGGCTGGTTGATGGCGGTGATTGATGAACACAAGGCGCAGTTATGACAGGGATGCTTGCCAGTGTTAATAGTATCGCCGAAGCGGTGCTAGTATTCAACGCACAGGTCGATATTATTGATTTAAAACAACCCGAACACGGCGCGTTAGGCGCGTTAGACACCGATTTAGTGAGTCAAATTGTACTGGAGATTGCAGGGCGTTGTCCTGTCAGTGCCACGGTCGGTGATTTGCCAATGCAGCCTGACATTGTCTTTAATGCCGTTACAGCAATGGCACACACGGGCGTTGATTATGTGAAAATTGGCTTTTTTCCTGATGGCGATTGGTACGCGACCGTGGAAAAATTAGCGCAACTCACACCGAAAACGGCGTTAATCGCGGTGTTATTTGCCGATGCACAACCTGATTTTTCCATTATCAGCGCGTTACAACAGGCGGGTTTTACAGGTGTGATGCTGGATACCATGAATAAAGCTCATGGTTCGCTCACGCAAGTGATGACTCATGCCGACATAGCGCAGTTTGTTGGACTGAGTAGACAGTATTTATTATTGTGTGGTCTGGCGGGTTCGCTCAGACTGGATGACATTGCCGCACTCATGCCGTATCAAGCCGATTATCTAGGTTTTAGAGGTGCGTTATGTGAGCAACATCAGCGCACAGGGCAACTAAATCTACGATCAATTGCACACATCAAACAGGCGATAATTGATGTAGGTGTGACTTTAGTCGCACTGTGCGAATAAATTCGCACCTACATCATTTTATTGTACTTTGGCTATAACACGCGTTTAAACGATTGCCTATCACTCGTCATTATCAAATGGCAGCCAGTGCGGACTGTAATTCTGGTGGTTGAAAATAGATTAATTAAACTAGGTTATATAACGCAGCCCAGTTGTTGCATATACACTATTTCTGTTGCCTTTTTAATGACACTCACACTAAGAATAAATAATATTTATTGATAATCAACGTGTTATGAATTGGCTCATTAATTGCTGTATTTTAGTCTATTACTTCATAAGTAAATATTAATGTTCGGAAATTCATCATACCCTCCCTATAATTCAGGAATTAAATTATTCCTTATCTCTTTCGGAGAGCTTCATGAAACTTAAAACTCAGATACTGGCTATTGGCATGGCTCTTAGTACAGGCATTGCTAATGCGGAGCCTGCCAAGCCAGTTGATAACGCCAAAAAATCAGACAGTGCAGTTACGCTGGATACATTGATTGTTAGAGCGCAATCAGAGAATAAATCCAATCAACCCTTTGAATCTTGTCTCAAACCGTCAAAAATAATACGTTCCAGAACGGCGACCAGTGACACCGCGCTAATGTTCGATCATACGCCTGGCGTTAGTTTTTCAGGTGGTGGTGGTATTTCTAGTCGCCACATTATTAATGGGATGGCAGATGACCGTATTCGGATTCAAATAGACGGTATGAATTTGATTTCAGCGTGTGGTAATCACATGAATCCACCGCTTTCTTATGTTGCTCCTTCCAGCGTATTGAGTGCGCAAATCATGGCGGGTATCACACCCGTGAGTATGGGCGGCGACAGTATCGCAGGGACTATTCGTGTGCAGTCGGCTGATCCTCAATATACCGAAGACGGTAAAAAATATGGTAGTGGGTTAAATCTGTAATTATGAATAAATATCGCGCCCGAATTCGACCTTGTTGATAAGCAAACCGATGACGGTGTCGTGCATCAACTCTAGTTTTGAGAAGCAAATGGTCTTGCGATTGAGTCGTTTGATCCATGTCCGAA
>SHZG01000164.1 GCA_009692395.1 Methylococcales bacterium
GTTGCATTGCGTCCTGACTTGCCAATCTGGTTACTTTTACAGAATGGACAGGTGATTTCTTGGTAGCAGCTCATAAGGTCTTTTAGGTAAGTGTGATTTTATTCTGCCCGTGATTTTAATCTATCATCACAGATTTAACCCACTACCGTATTGTTAAACAACGACTCTAAGTTTAATGTTTAATAAGCTAAACAAATTGTGATTCTACTCATATAGAATTTGGTAAAAAACCGTACACCTTATATTTCACACAATTCAAAATCGTTAGGACTGTTTGCTAGAACGGGTGTCATTATTCGCTTAAAAAAAAGAAAAGACAATCACTTAGAATAGGGCATTAATGGATATAAAATGGGTATTAAAAACACCATTAAAAAGATAAAGTGTGATTCATAATGTGCAATAACAAAATAATATGCGTTATATAGCCAATCTAGCCGTAGCAATTGCCGCTTTCACTGTTTCAGGTGCAGTGCCGCCAATATGTTTACGCGCCGCAACTGAACCTTCCAGCGTTAAATAGTCAAACACATCCGCTGTTATTAACGCTGAGAAACCTTGTAATTCTTCTAACGATAATTCCGATAAATCGCGGTTAGTGTCTACGCCTAAACGCACGGCTAAACCCACCGCTTCATGGGCATCACGAAACGCCATGCCTTTACGCACTAAATAATCAGCCAAATCAGTGGCTGTCGCAAAGCCGCGTTTTGCTGAGTTGTACATATTATCTTTTTTAGCGCGGATATGCGGAATCATATCGGCATAAGCACGTAAGCAATTAATCAACGTATCGGCAGTATCAAATAATGGCTCTTTGTCTTCTTGATTGTCTTTGTTATAGGCTAAGGGTTGCGATTTCATCAGCATTAATAAGCTCATTAAATTGCCCGTCACCCGCCCTGATTTACCGCGCACTAATTCAGGCACATCGGGATTTTTCTTTTGCGGCATGATGGATGAACCTGTGCAGAAAGCGTCAGGCATATCAATAAAATCAAATTGCGCACTAGACCATAAAATCAATTCTTCGGAAAAACGCGATAAATGAATCATGATTAAACTGCCAACAGCGGTAAATTCAATCGCAAAATCACGGTCACTGACAGAATCCAGAGAATTCGCTGATGGACGGTCAAAACCCAATAATTCAGCGGTTTTATAACGGTCAATGGGATAACTTGTTCCCGCTAACGCCGCCGCGCCTAAGGGCAAGACATTCACGCGCTTCAAACAATCTTGTAAGCGGTCAGCATCACGACTTAACATTTCAAACCACGCCATTAAATGATGTCCAAAAGTAATGGGTTGCGCGACTTGTAAATGGGTAAAACCAGGCATGATGGTGTCGAAATGCTGTTCCGCTAAGTTTAAAATTGCGTGTTGTAAGCGGGTGAGTTGTGCGGTAATGACTTGGATTTCATGACGCAAATACAAGCGTATATCGGTCGCCACTTGGTCGTTACGCGAGCGTCCTGTGTGCAGTTTTTTTCCTGCAATGCCGATTAAGTCAGTTAAACGCGCTTCGATGTTCATGTGGACATCTTCTTGTTTAATCGACCAAACAAATGCACCACTGGCAATTTCCGCGCTGATTTGCGTTAAACCACGAATAATATCGTCGCGTTCTTGCTCTGTGAGAATTCCACAATGTGCCAACATGGTGGCATGAGCAATTGAGCCTTGAATATCTTGCGCCGCCATGCGTTGGTCAAAATCCACCGAAGCGGTAAAGACTTCAACAAACGCATCGGTCGCCTCGGCAAAACGTGCGCTGGAAAGTTTTTCAGTATTAATGTTAGTCATGATGTATGTAGGCAGATTGGAAAGCGCGAAATTATACCGCTAAATGCGGTGGGGTTTGAAAAACGCTCACAGATCTATCAATAGTCGCTTTAAACATACCCGCCACGATAGCCAAAATACGCGCTTTGCCGAACAATAAAAAACCCGCTAAGCCTTACGACTTGCGGGTTTATATGTTTTGTTGCATTACGCTGTTTCTTCTAATTATGGTACCGAGAAAAGGACTTGAACCTTCACGGGCTTACGCCCACTAGCACCTGAAGCTAGCGTGTCTACCATTCCACCACCTCGGCAAGCGTTGCGTGTGACAGCAAAGTGAGCGGCGAACTATACGCATTCACATTATTTTTGTCAATCAAGCAAAAAATAAATAACCCGTAGACGATAAAACAATGTTTTGCCTACTACCGTAAGCCTGTATCATAGCGGCATTAGCTTAACCCCGTCCTTACTTTTATAGTGAATATAAATGCCCCCAAAGTCTAAAAAAACCGTTGCCTTCAGCTCAACAAAAGATCCATTCGCTCAGCGCGAAGCTGAAAAATATGAAAACCCTATTCCTAGCCGCGAGTTAATACTCCAGCTTATCGAACAATCGGGCAAACCGCTGGCTCGCACGGATATTGCCAGTAGTTTCCATCTGGAATCCGAAGAGAATTTAGAAGCCCTGCGCCGTCGATTGCGAGCAATGGAACGCGATGGACAAGTGTTATTTAATCGCGGACAACAATATTGCCTAGTCGATAACAAGAATTTAATTGTCGGGCGTATTATCGGTCATGCGGATGGTTTTGGATTTGTCCGTCCTGATGATGGCTCGGATGATTTATTTTTATCGCCGCGTGAAATGAACCCCTTATTACACAATGACCGTGCGCTGGTGCGTGTGGCAGGTGTGGATAAAAAAGGTCGTCGTGAAGGCGCGGTTGTTGAGATTTTAGAGCGCAACACCCACGAAATTGTCGGGCGGCTTTATAAAGAAGACGGGTTTACCTACGTTATTCCTGATAATAAAAATATCGCGCAAACGGTTTTAATCCCCAGAGGTGGCACAGGTAAAGCCAAGCAAGGGCAAATCGTTGTCGCGCAAATCACCGAACAGCCCACCAAACTGCATCAACCCATCGGGCGCATTGTCGAAGTTTTAGGCGACCATCTGGCACCAGGTATGGAAATTGACATGGCGATTCGCTCGTATGAATTGCCCAATACTTGGTCAAACGAACTGCTGGAAGAAATCAAGCCGCTTACGCCTGAAGTTCCTGAAGCCGCTAAAGAAAACCGTGTCGATATACGCAACTTACCTCTAGTTACCATAGACGGCGAAGATGCCCGTGATTTTGATGATGCGGTGTATTGCAAAAAAACCCCAAAAGGCTGGAAACTCTTAGTCGCCATTGCCGATGTTTCCCACTATGTCAAAATCGGCACAGAACTCGACAAAGAAGCCTATAAACGCAGTACCTCGGTATATTTCCCTGAGCAAGTCATTCCGATGTTGCCCGAAATATTATCCAACGGCTTATGCTCACTCAATCCCACCGTAGACCGATTATGTATGGTCTGTGAATTGCTGATTGATAGTGAAGGCAATGTTTTACGCTCTAAGTTTTTTGAAGCCGTGATGCGCTCTCATGCGCGGTTGACTTATAACGAAGTCGCCAACATGCTGGTTGAAGGCGATAAAACGCTGGCGAAAAAATACGCCCCGTTAATGCCGCATTTAAAAGACATGTACGCCCTGTTTCAAGTCATGCGTAAAGCGCGTGAACAACGCGGTGCAATGGATTTTGACACCTTAGAAACCCGCATTGTCTTTGGTGAAAACCGCAAAATTGAAAAAATCATCCCAGTAGTGCGTAACGATGCCCACAAACTGATTGAAGAATTCATGATTACTGCCAACGGTGCGGCAGCACGGTTTTTAAACAGTAAAAAAATGCCCAAACTGTTGCGCATACACGAAGGCCCTAGCACTGATAAACTGCTCAATCTAAAAACCTTTCTAGGCGAAATGGGCTTAAAACTCGGTGGTGGTGCGATTCCCACCCCGTTAGATTATATGCACCTCGTCGAATCCATCAAAGACCGCCCTGACGCGCATTTAATAAAAACCGTATTATTGCGCTCCATGTCGCAAGCCGTGTACAGCCCTGAACTCAAAGGGCATTTTGGTTTAGCCCTAGAAGCCTACGCACATTTCACCTCCCCCATCCGCCGCTACCCAGATTTGCTAGTACACCGCGCCATCCGCCACGTTCTGCAAGGCAAAAAAGCCGAAAGTTTTATCTACGGCGTGCCAGACATGGTGGTACTCGGTGAACACTGCTCCGCTAACGAACGCCGTGCCGATGATGCCACCCGCGATGTCACCAGTTGGCTGAAATGCGAATATATGCTGGATAAAATCGGCGAAGACTTCACAGGCATCATCTCCGCCGTCACAGGCTTTGGCTTTTTTGTCGAACTGGCAGAAATTTATGTCGAAGGCTTAGTCCACATCAGTAACCTAGGACAAGATTATTTCCACTGCGACCTCACCAGCCACCAATTAAAAGGTGAACACAGTAATACGGTGTTCCGTCTAGGCGATAGCGTTAAAGTCAAAGTCGTGCGCGTAGATTTGGATGAAAAGAAAATTGATTTTGAATTGGTGACAAAAGAAGCGGCGAGTAAAAAAGTGGCTGGTGCGCCAGTTAAGAAAAAGCGGCGCAAAAAACCAGCAAAGTAATTCAGGCATAGGATGTGCCGAGGTACGCAGCGCATCATTCGCTTCAAATATGAGACAAACCAATAACAGATTATCGACGTTTTTACCCACCAAACGCCACTTGGTTTTTCACGGTGAATCTTGCCGAACGTCACAATAATCATTTGTTGATTGAAAAGATTGACGCGCTTAGAACGGCTTTTCGCTATGTTAAAAAACGCAGAGCTTTTCATATCAACGCCATCGTTATCATGTCCGATCATTTACATTGTATTTGGATATTGCCACCTGATGATGCTGATTTTTCAACACGCTGGAATCTGCTTAAAGGTCATTTTTCGCGTGCCATTGATAAAGGCGAGCGAGTTTCAAAAAGTCGAGATAAGCTACGGGAGCGCGGAATATGGCAACGGCGATTTTGGGCGCATTTGATTGTTGACCAAGCTGATTTTAATAATCATGTTGATTATATCCATTGGAATCCCGTTAAACATGGTTGGGTGAAGCAAGTTGCCGATTGGCGTTATTCAAGTTTTCATAAATATGTGGAATTAAGGATTTATTCCAATACTTGGGGATGTTTGGGGGAATTTAATATTGACGGAGGCGAATAATCCAAACAATATGCGTGTTAAATTTATTTAATCGTGTTTTATTGATAAGAGCATAGATACCGTCTTGATTAAATAAAAGCAAGCCATATTTATTCTGCATATTTGGGGTCAAAAGGCTTGCCTGATTTCAGAACGCCAAAAGCAAGATGAATGAGCTTACGCATGGCAGCGCAAACAATGGCTTTACCGTTCTTGCCATTGGCTTTGAGACGCTCACAGAAGACGCGAATCAAGGGATTGTGTTTCCAAGCACCCATTGCGGGCATATACAAAGCCTTCCGCAAAGCGGAATCGCCATTTTTGGCAATGTGGGTATTGCCGCGCCACTGCCCTGATTCGCGTAATGCAGGCGCAAGTCCAGCAAAAGCAACG
>SHZG01000165.1 GCA_009692395.1 Methylococcales bacterium
ACGGAATACTCGCCGTCGGCTGTGCCGCTAAACTGTCTATTACCTTGTACAACCTCGCAACACGTCTCGTGTCGCCCAAGCACAGACCCCCAGTTCCTGTTGTATCCAGTTCATTGCTATCATCGGTTTGTTAGTTCAACTTATCTTACTGTACCGCATTGTGGGAAGTTGTGGGTAATCGTGTGACTTAAATCCTATCGAACAATACTGGGCGATTATTAAAGCTAAAATTAAGAAATCTATTTCTGGTTATTCTGATTTATATTCTTGTATTGAATTTGTGTTTCAAACTATCTGAAAGCTAAAATACTATAACGCTAATATTTGGTCAACGGTAATATTACCCAAACCGACATGCGCACCAAATTTTTCGATCAAAAAAACTTGCTGAGATTTTAATGGAGCTTCCCAAATTAACGCCTCAGTTTGCGTACCCAAACGGTCAATCATTCTATCCACCTCAAACTCATCCACTCTGCCCAACTCATTGAAAACCCCAACACCTTGACCACTTTCGCGCCCTTCAATAATCACCCACACCGCACCCCATGCTAACTCTTCCTGCACTTCGGCAATAACTTGATCGGTGGTCGGTTGGCGTTTTGGGTCTTTTTTTCCCACTTCGGTAATCGGAATCAGCCCTGAATTAAGAGCGCATTCAATAATACGTTTGCGGCGAAAGCGTGGAATCGGTAACGTACCGTCAGAAATCTCCACCGCCGTAAATCCCAGTTCTTTCGCTCGCGTCATATACACGCGGCAATGCTGACTTAACAAAGCGACTTCCAGCAACGTGCCACCTAGAAAAGTCAGAATATTATGCGCTGCCAATAGACTGAGTTTTTTTTGCAACACCGCTTTATCGATAAACGCCGAGGTGCCAAAACCAAACTTCCAATGGTCAATATAATTGCCACCGAGCTGCAAAATACTGTCAGTTTCCAGCAAACTTTTACCCACATCCATCACCATCGTACAGCCTGTATTGCGTGGCTTTTCGACGCGGGGTTCACGTTGATTTTTTATAATGTTTTCCCACGCCAGTTCAGACATTGCCCACTCCTGCCAATTGCCGTAAGGCTTTTTCAATCATTTTTAAATCTGCACCCCACGGTACGACAGTCAACGCCCCTTGCTGTTCAATATCGTATTCCAGTAAACAGCATTCTAAAATAGTCAGCGTACCGTCATTTTTGACTAATTGGCGTGGACACATTTCTACACGCGGCGGCTCATCACCGTAATAATGGCGATGAAATTGCAAACTGCGTTCACAACCGATTAATGTCCAGTTTTCACGTTTTGCAGGGCGTTCATCTAAAAAAATGTACGGTTGCACCCAGTGTATCCAAACCACCCGACCGACAAGGCACGAGGAAAGACTCTGGTTTAATGTGTTGGCAAAGTTAGCGTAAATCAATCGCGTGTAACACAGGTTCAATAGGCGGCAAATCGGCATAACTCAACACTTGTTCAATCAATGCCAATAATTTCGGCGGGGCGGGCGGCGTGACTTCCACCACGCGCAGAATAATAGGGTCGGGATGATGAATGATATTGATGTGGTCGAACTTGCCCTCCACGATAGCGGTTTGCTGTGTACTCACGCCATTTAAACGGGCGATTTTGGCAAGCGCGGACGGATTAGCAACATCGGTATTGGCATCGTGCAGATACACACAATCAGCGGGCAAAGCCAACACTTCCACAGCGGCTAAGAGGGTGAACAGGTTTTCTGAATCCAGCCGTTGTACTGCGGCGACTGCATATTGATTATCGGTATTGTGCAGCACAATCACATTCGTGCGCCGATACACTTCTCGATTTAACAAATGCGCAGTAATCGCGGCTTCGGTCATGTCGCCTTGATAAGGCTGAAAACTAACACGGCGATACGGCAACGGAACAAAGTTTTGTTGTTGCCTTAACGCGCCAACGTGCAAAATATCGCCTGCCATTGGTTTGCTCCTGTTTTAATTGAAACAACATATAGAGTGTACTCATTCCACAAGATCCATACACGCTACTTGCTGATTTGCTTTTCCGCGCGTTAATTGATAATTTCAAGTATGATGAAGTTTGATCATTCTAACGATGAGGTTAAGCACTATGGAATCCGATAAACGTAACACTCCCAGAACAGCGGCTACAGGATTAAAAGCTAAAATTATAATTACTCATTCCAACCGCACCACCATGATAGCAGATGTCAACCTGTTAGACGTGAGTCGTTCAGGCATTAAGCTCAGAATGCAAAAGTCACTTTCGATGGAGATAGGGACTAAAATTCAGCTAGAAATTATACTGCCTAATTCAGGTATTCCCGTTATTTTGGATGCTGTGGTCGTGCATGAAAAATTTGAGTCAGAGTTTAGTTTACATTACATAGACGTGCGTCCAGAAGATCCGTTAAGTGAACTAATCACGCAATGTGAAAATCGTCTGAGTTGGACTGAATAACGAGGTGGGAGTTAAATCTACTGCGGTATGAAGTGCATCGTTTAGATTGATGCACCTTATATCCTGTCACTCTAAACCCTATCGCCCATAATGACTTACCAGATAATCAATTATGATTTTTTTATCGCCATCCTCAATGGGTGCGCCCATCCCCTTAATCATTTTGTTGACCGTCTTCTCCCAGCCTGCTTTATCCATAATATTAGCGTTTAGGGGGATATAGTCGAGACTATGACATAGTCCGCACTGCGTAATTACTTTATCCTTGCCTTCCCCGTCTTTAAGTCGCACCGATTCTTCTCCTGCCATTGCAGGGCTAACGAAAAACGCTAATAACAAACATAGTCTTCGCATAATCTTTCTCCGTTAAACAACTTTAATCGTGATTTTCTGCACGGCGTTATGATGATAACCCGATGGATTAGCCACTGCGACCAGCGGCTGAGTCATACCAGAATGACTGCTAGCCCTTGCCATGACAGCGTATTCACCTGCTGCTTTAGGCGTAAAACTATATCGCCAGTGTCGCCATGAAAAGCGTCCGTGATTTTGCATCAGCGCGGCTGATTGCCAACTATTGCCCGCATCGGTGGAAATCTCCACACCCGTAATTCCGTCTCCAGCATCCCAAGCCAAGCCTTTAAGCTCCACTGGTTTAAGAGCTGTTATAAGTTGCCCATCGGTTAAATTAGTAATTAAAGAATTCACGACAATGTCGGTAATGGGAACTGTTATTTCAGACACCTGTGAGTCACACTGCTCGGCGTTAAATTTGTCTTTTGGAAGTCGGTAAGCCGTCTGCATCCAAAAATTATTAGCGGGTTTTGACAGCACATTAATGGCGTTCAAATGTTTTATCCAATAAGTAGCGACCCAACCCGCAACGATTAAACGCACAGGAAAACCATGCCAATGCGGCAACGGTTCGCCATTCATTTCAAACGCAATTAGCGTATTTTCATCCAGTGCTTTTGCCAACGGCAGACTTTTAATAAAATCGGGAGTGGTTCTTAATATGCCTGAATCCGCACCATCAAACCTCACTTCAAGAGCCGTCTTATCAATATTCGCTCTGGCCAGCACATCTCGCAAACGAACGCCACGCCACCGCGCATTGCCCATCGCACCTGAACCCCATTGTACGCCAGCAACAGGCGGCTGAAATAAACTGCGGCGATTGCCCGCACATAAACACAGGGCAGCAATTTCGACAGTTTCAAATTCGTGACGCAATTGTTCGAGGGTGAATTCCAGCGGTTTACTCAACGCGTCACCACCAATATGTAGCCGCCAGTCTTTCACATCAATTTCGGGAATCTGTGCATGATGGTAGCGCACAAAAAAAGCATCGGTAGGGGTAAACGCCGTATCAAAATAATTGATGGGCGTTTCGTAATTAGGCGGTCTGAATGTTTGTTTGATTAACGGTTTTTTACCTTCAAGCGTATCGAGTATCGGCGACTCCTTGCTATCGGTTGCTACAAGATTAGCCGCCAACGCGGCGTGTTGCAACACAGACCAGCCGCTCAATGCCACCAAGCTGGCTACGGTTTTTTTGATAAAGCCTCTTCTGTTCATCATAAAACACCTCTTAAGATATGTAGGTTGTGGATGAGCTTTAGAACCTTAGCATTACGCGCTAAGTTGACACTCTCCTTGGAAAAATAACGCTATAGCCAAAGCACAATAAAATGATGTCGTTCGTGGTGAGCCTGTCGAACCACTATAGCCCTTCGACAAGCTCAGGGCGAACGGTTTTATAATCAATTTATACTGCGTTATCTATATCACCATTCCAACTAGATAATCCCTTCGCGATTTGTTTCACTGACACTCTGCGTTTAGCAGTCTTGATAACTCGTTGTAATGCTGCATTCTGTTATCTCATAAATATCACTGTATTGCTACACTTTCAACGAGTTGTCTTTTTTGTCATGTACAGCGGTTTAAAATAAATAAGAGCTGAGCAAGATTTCTACCCACCTGAAGTGTATGGCAACCTCAGTGCGTCAATTCCCACGCATTGAGTTTTTTCATGGCTGTTCCGTAACTGCCCAGTTGATAAATAGACGCGCTAGCGGGTGAGAACGTGAATTTATGAAAGGGTTTAGCAAGCATTCCCTTTAAATCATCCTGAGTCGCAACGCCGACCGTGACGTGTGGATTAAAATGCTCTCCCGTGTACTTTGGCACAAAATCCGTAACGTAGTCCATCAACCCCGATTGAATGTCAGAACCATTCGATAGACTGGCAAACGCAGCAGCAGTGCCTGTTTTCACAGTATAAGGTGCGACTGCATCAATCAGTTCTTGTTGCAGCTTAAGCAACTCGGCAGTCGGTTTGATAACAATACTTGCAATACCGATGTCTTTATCAGCGGGTAGATAGTAGTATTTGAATGCCTTTAACTTCCAGTCGGCTATTTGTGTCTGGGTTAAGACATTACCAGTAGCAGCGTAAACTTTATCCAAATCAGCCGTGCGGACGTATCGCTGTATCCGAGTAATATGTGGTGCGTGTGACGCATCCAACGCAAAGCCCTTAGGGTAGGCTTTAAGTAACTGTTTGTTGACCACTGCGGCGCGTTGCGACATGCTGGCATCGGGTTCAAGCAAAATGTTAATGGCGGTGACTTCATTGCTGGGTGTTACGGGTGTTGTTTGCGCCAATGCAGCGGCTTCCGCTTTACAATCGCGTGTTGGTGCAAGACCTTAGGCGCGAATCGCCGCTAATTCAGCTCTGGCGGCATCCATATCCGCACGGAATGTAGCATCAGCGTGTAAACGTGCCACTGTACCCGCACCCATAAAACGTCCCCAAACCACATCACTATATATCCAAAGCAGTATAATTTGATTATTTTAAATTAGATGACATATTCAGCCGATTTCCGCCAAAAAGTATTGACGATTAAAGAACAAGAAGGGCTAACACAAGCGGAAGCGGCAGTGCGTTTTGGTGTTGGAGTGGCAAGTATAAC
>SHZG01000166.1 GCA_009692395.1 Methylococcales bacterium
TATACTTGCCACTCCAACACCAAAACGCACTGCCGCTTCCGCTTGTGTTAGCCCTTCTTGTTCTTTAATCGTCAATACTTTTTGGCGGAAATCGGCTGAATATGTCATCTAATTTAAAATAATCAAATTATACTGCTTTGGCTATACTAGCGACACTGCGTCCATTATGAATAGCGCATAAGCTCGCACCACTACCGATATGAGCAACTATCACGCGTCCTGCGGCAATGTCAGCAGGTAGAACTGAGGCGATATATTCGTAAGAAAGTCCGTGGAAACCATAACGCTGAATGCCGCGTTCGTAGTATTCGTAAGGCAGTCCAAACAATTTTGCTACGGTGTCTTGTTGACGGTGAAAGGCGGTATCAAAACAAGCGACTTGCGGCAAATCGGGCGATTCTTCCGTCATTGCGCGGATGGCAGCGAGATTGTGGGGATTGTGTAACGGTGCTAACGGCGTGATGGTATCGAGTTTAGCCATTACCTCCGCAGTGATGCGTACAGGTTTCGCATAATCTGTTCCGCCATGAACCACGCGATGACCCGCACCGACTAATAGCAGTTGCGGAAATGTGCTGTGTAGGAAATTGGTAATGTGTTGCAGGGCTTGAGCATGATTGGCAATGTCTGTTGTTTGCCAATGCGTATCAGCGATAACTTGTCCATCACCATTTTTTACTTTGAAATGTGGTGCAGTACCAATGCCTTCAACTTGCCCTGTGACTTGCTGGTTTAGCTGTCCGTCACTGAGCAAATCGAATACTGAAAATTTTAAGCTGGATGATCCCGCATTGAGAACAAGAATCGAGTTTTCCATAATAATGCCGTTATTTGAATCAACTGATTTTTAACAATACGGGGGTAATGGCTAAAAGCCAGCCGTTTATTTTACCACGCGTAATGTGGGCTTCGTTGGCGGTGTTTTTTCTGGCGGAGGTGTGTCATCAATGTCTTCATCGTCTTGATTAAAAACCATGCCTTTGCCATTTTCTTTCGCATAAATAGCCATGATGGCTACAACAGGCGCGATAATGTGCATAGGCTTACCACTAAAACGCGCATTAAATTCAACGGTATCGTTACCAAGAGACAGTGCTTCGACTGCTTGGGGACGAATATTTAAGACAATTTTACCGTTATCAGCAAATTGCATCGGCAAAATAGCATCCGCATTTTCGGCATCGACTAATAGGTGGGGTGTCAGATTATTATCAAGAATCCACTGGTAAATTGAGCGGATTAAGTAAGGTTTTAAAGAGGTCATTTTAAAGGCTCAGCCATCTCTTTTTCAGCTTCACTCAAGCTACGTTTAAATCCAGCGCGGTTAAATAAACGTTGTGCATAGTGGGTAATCACTTCATCTGGCGTTGATATATCAATGCCAATACTGGGTAATCGCCATAATAGCGGGGCAATCGCACAATCAATGAGTGAAAATTCTTCGCTCATGAAATAGGGGTTGGCAGCAAAAATAGGCGTGGCTGATAAGATGCTTTCTCTGAGCATTTTTTTCGCGCGTGCCGATTTTTTTTCGCCTGAAAATAAAATTTCATCCAGTAATTGATACCAATCTTGATCGATACGTTTAATTAACATTCTGGCATTAGCGCGAGACACAGGATCCATTTGATGTAATGGAGGATGTGGGAATCGCTCATCGAGGTATTCCATAATAATGCGCGAATCGTAAAGGACTAAATCGCGCTCTATTAAAGTAGGTAATGTGCCTGTCGGATTAAGTTCAAGTAAATCCTCGGGAGGATTGTTCGTGTCATAATATTCTATGTCTGCGGCAACCCCTTTTTCGTGTAGAACAAAGCGTGCGCAATGACTCATTGCGCATGTTGGCGATGAAAAAAGCGTCATTACAGATTTACGAGTAATAATGTTTGCCACAAATAACAACCTCTTTGGACGTATAGATACAGTAAATTGGGCATTATAGCATGAAAGCTAGTGTTTTTGATTTGCCAACAAGAATTAGATGTTGGCATTGTGAAATAAGAAAACATCCTTGTTTTCTTATAGACTATATTAATGAATATCTTTCCAATATTCTTTTTTCAGTAGATAAGCTAAACCAAAAAATAGGAATAGGAAAATGAGGACATATTTACCCATACTTTCTCTTTCCATTTGCGTTGGCTCGCCGACATAAACTAGAAAAGTAACCAATTCATTGACCATACGATTAAATTCTTTTTCAGATAAGGTGCCTTCTTTATTAAGCACTAAATCGATACGGTCGCCATAAATGGTTTTTCTGACTTCAGCGTGTTGCTCGCCTTGTAACTGCCACAATGGATTAGGCATAGCAGTGTCTTCAAAAACTAAGTTGTTGACACCAAACGGTCTTTTTGGGTCGGAATAATAGCTTTTTAAGTAGCTATACAACCAATCTGCACCGCGTGAGCGAGCGATTAACGATAAATCGGGGGGCTGTGTACCAAACCATTTTTCTGCATCATGCGTGTTCATTGCGCTGTGTAAGTTGTCATAGATACTCGCGCCAAAGGGTGCAATATCTTTTAAGACTTCTTTTTCATCGGCGTGGGTATCTAAAGCAAGGCGTAAATAACGAATTTGCTTAATAGAATGACAGCCTAGACAATAAGTTACAAAATGATGCGCACCGCGCAGTAAAGACTCTTTATCGCTGAGATTAACATCGGCTTCTTGTAGTTCTATACCTTCGGATGCACGAACCCCAAAAGACAGGGTCAATAATAGCAAAAGTGTTGTAATATTTTTCATATCAATCAAGGCTCTTTTTTAGTTTTTTTGCCAATCGAGTCGCCACATTACGCATACCCTCTGGATTAGGTCTCCGACTAAAAAACACACCCCTAAAAGCGTGTTGGTGACCATCATTATCGGGTGCTGATGCTGCTGTTTCGGTGATTTCTTCAAACACTTCACATATCGCAGGAAACTGTTCTTCCAGCGTGAGATCCATGGTGACACGTTCAGGTACAGGTTTGGTTTTTTCCCAGCGTGTATAGATAGGCATTAATAAAAAGAAGCCAAAATAAATCGCTGTGAACACGCGAGCAATATTGGTCATTACAGGTGTAGCGGGTTGTGTACCTAAATAACCCAAGGCGATAAAGCTGATAACGAATAACGCTAAGGCTTTTTTGTAAATGCCACCGCGATAACGAATCGAGCGCACAGGATTTCTATCTAGCCACGGTAATAAAAACAGCACCACAATCGCACCACCCATACCAATAACGCCTGCAAACTTATCAGGAATGGCGCGTAAAATGGCATAGAACGGCGTGAAATACCATAAAGGGGCAATATGCTCAGGGGTTTTCATCGGGTCCGCAGGAATAAAGTTAGCGTGTTCCAGAAAATAACCGCCCATTTCAGGCATATAAAAGATGATAGTGGCGAAGAAAATTAAAAATACCCCAACACCCGCAATATCTTTTACTGAGTAATAAGGATGAAAAGGAATACCGTCTAAAGGAATGCCGTTAGCATCTTTGATTTTTTTAATATCAATACCGTCAGGATTGTTAGAGCCCACTTCATGTAGCGCGACGATGTGCATAAATACCAGCATCACTAACACCAATGGCACTGCAATAACATGAAACGCGAAGAAACGGTTTAATGTGGCATCAGAAACGACATAATCACCGCGTAGCCACAACGATAAGTCATCACCAATTACGGGAATCGCGCTGAATAGGGAAATGATAACTTGCGCCCCCCAGTAGGACATTTGTCCCCAAGGTAACAGATAACCCATAAAGGCTTCTGCCATCAAGGCAACAAAAATTAACATACCGAAAATCCATATCAGCTCACGCGGTTGTTTGAATGAACCGTACATGATGCCGCGAAACATATGCAGGTAAACGACAATAAAAAATGCCGACGCGCCTGTTGAGTGCATATAACGCACCAACCAGCCCCAGCTCACATCCCGCATAATGTATTCAACCGAGTCAAACGCGAGTTTGGCATCGGGCTTGTAATTCATAGTTAATAAAATACCCGTTAAGAACTGATTAACTAATACCAGCAATGCCAACGAACCAAAGAAGTACCAAAAATTGAAATTTTTGGGCGCGTAATAATGCGTCATGTGGTCTTTCCACAGACTTGCTAACGGAAAACGGTCTAAAACCCATTCTCCACAGGCATTTAATCGAGAAGGTTTCATGCGCTTGCTCCTTCGGCGGGTTCGCCAACAATCAATAATGTATCGGTCACATAGCGATGAGGTGGAATCTCTAGGTTAGTCGGGGCAGGTACACCGCTATAAACACGACCTGCTAAATCAAACCAAGAACCATGACAAGGACAGAAAAAACCACCGTGCCATTTTTCGCCTAAGTCAGGTGGTGACACCTCAGGGCGAAATGTCGGTGAACAGCCTAAATGCGTACATAAACCCACTGCCACAAAAATTTCTGGCTTAATGGATCGCATTGCATTTTTACTGTTTTCAGGTTGAATAGAGTCTAAAGACTTAGGGTCTGCTAACTGACTATCTAAGGTTGTTAAGGTTGTAAGTACGTCGGGTGTTCGATTGAGTATCCAGACAGGCTTCCCTCGCCAAGCAACTCGCAACAACTGCCCTGTTTCCATTTTACTGAGATCAACGTCAACGGGCGCACTCGCCGCCATCGCTTTGACACTCGGCTGCATTTGCGAAAGAAAAGGAACGGCTAAATACCCTGTGCCGACAGCACCAACCACTGTTAAAGCTGTGGTCAAAAACTGGCGTTTAGATTGATCTACGCCTTCATTATTCATTATAAAACTCTCCTCATTAGGTCTGTGGCTTAATAGCACATCTCGTGTGCCGCCAATATACCACTAGAACCCATTAGATTTGAAGTGCTTATGTGCAATTGTTTACGCAATAATTAACGTATTATAAAAACGTTGTAGTCGGCAAAACCTAAGGTTATGAACTTACATAGAATTTTGCTTATCTATCTTAACTTTATAAGATGCGCGCATCATTTAAACTCGCGGGATTATTGTTGAAACAAGTGCCTTGAAAGCGAATCAATAAAAAATAAAAACTAACTTTTAAATTTTGATTTAGCAGGCGTGGGATAAGGGTTGATGAGGTATTACCGATGATGATCGTATAGGATAATTAGGGGGTCATGGTCACAAATCGGGTAGTGGATTAAATCTGTGATGATAGATTAAAATCACGGGCAGAATAAAATCACACTTACCTAAAAGACCTTATGAGCTGCTACCAAGACATCATCTGTCCATTCTGTAAAAGCAACCAGATTGGCAAGTCAGGACGCAATGCAACGGGAGAGCCACGTTACCGTTGTCGAAACCCGTTGTGCATGACAAAAACCTTTATGCTGAGCTACCGATACCGCGCTTGTGAAGTAGGCATTAAGACCAAGATAGTCAACATGGCAAT
>SHZG01000005.1 GCA_009692395.1 Methylococcales bacterium
CATTGCGTCCTGACTTGCCAATCTGGTTACTTTTACAGAATGGACAGGTGATTTCTTGGTAGCAGCTCATAAGGTCTTTTAGGTAAGTGTGATTTTATTCTGCCCGTGATTTTAATCTATCATCACAGATTTAACCCACTACCAATAATTTCATTCACTGAAATATGCTCCTGCTCCGCCATTGTTTTTAATGTATTTTCCAATTCGGGATTTAGCTCTATGGTCAGCATATAACTCTACAATGCGGTAAGGTGTTATTTGTATATTCTAGAGCTAATGCACAATAAAATGATAGCGTTCGTGGTGAGCTTGTCGAACCACATTCACACTTCGACAAGCTCAGTGCGAACGGTTTTGTAATCACTTTATTGGCTGTTAGCTGTAGCTACTGATAAACCTGCGAGGCTTGCAGGTCTCGTGGCAGTTACGCCCCAAACGATAAATCTAACAGTGCATTATCCAACTTCCCTGCACGGAAACTTTTGCCTGAATCCACGGCGGTGACAATAACGCTGGCTGGGCTAAATAACATGGCATCAATTTTGAAAAAATCGTATTCATATTGTTTGAAAATTTCTGCAAACGGTTTGCCATAATCTTTTGAGGTGGAGCTGGGTAGATTTTTTGCCAGTTCTTCTGCGGCTTCATCAGAGCCTTTGACAAATAAATGCACTTGCCCTGCGAATAAAATCGCGTCGTTGGTGCGTCCCATTGCTTTGACAAAATTGGGGTGTGGTGGGCAGATTGGTGCAGAGCCGCTGCCATCGATGATATTTTCTAACGGGAAATGCAGGGCGTGGGCTTTGTGCATGGCGACTTCTAAGACTCTCGCCACGACTTGTACACCACCTGCTAAACTGCTGGTCGGGGTGACGATGATGGTGAGTTTTTTAGGCGATATGTTACACGCTGTGGCTATTTTTTCGATAATTTCCAGTGGTGGAAATTTGTCGTTTTCAATGACTAGTACGGTGCTGTTAGCACTATTGTCGCGGTAAGCAAGTTCTTTGTATAGCTCTTCAACGGGTTCAACTTCACCGTTTTTTACTTTGGTTGCCATTGCACGCGCTGGGCCTGAACCGAGGGCGTAGTATTTTTCATGTGATAAGCTCCAGCCTGCGTATTGACTGCCTAAACAGCCCAGTACAGGGTTGCCTGTGTGGACGTTGACAGATAACGGCCAGTTGGTGGTGGAAGAACTATGACTAATAGAGACCGTTCCCATGCCGCCTAAACAAATTTCGGCAATAATGCGCCCCGCCTCTAACCCGCCAATGGCATTAATACCTGCATCAATAACGGTGCAACCATTGGCTAACACTTCAACACCAAGGCGTAATTTTGCGGCATTATCCAGCAGGTGTTGCACTAGGGGTTGAGTGAGTTTGTTGACGCTGGCTGTGTGTTCCATGAGTATAAAGACCTTTTGATGGTGTGTTGTTTAAGGGTTAATTCGTTCAAGACCGCGTGGGCTTGATTATGGTGGGAAATGATACTGCAAATCGGCTGCCCTGTGTGACAGATTACCCCTGCGGCGGGGATATCCATCACGCCGTTTTCCCAGAGGTAGTCGTCTGGAATCTGTATGTCCTGTTCGGCATAGATGATTTGATAGCTTGTATAGCCTGATTGTATCGGTAGATGTAAACATGACTGCCAGTCCTTTAAAGGATTGGCAGCCATTATATGTCGGCGCAATAAATCAGCATCGTAACACTGCATACTGGCAGGTGGACGTGGATTAATTTCCAGCATATAGTTTTTACCCTCGGCGTGAATAAAATCCAGTGAGTTTAAGCCAGTTAATGCGAAGGCAGGTACGAGTTTTGTTAGCCAGTTGGTGATTTGTGCTTTGTGTTCTGTGGCTAATGGGCAGTGATTCATGATACCTGCGAAGATAAATTCTTTGTTATCACGGCATATTATGTCCATACGGCGCGGCGCACCGTCACTGCATTCCCACGCAGCGCGTGGGAACGAGTGATTGCTTGGTTGAGCAGTCCATTGGGTATTAAATCCGATAACCTGTAGCTGTTGTCCATCGGCTAGAAATAATACGGAATGCTGTGAACCTGCTTGATATTTTTGCCAATATACATCGGCGTGCAAACCTAGACTTGTATTCCAGCGTTGAATACCAACACCACCCTGCCCGCGTGTGGGTTTAATTAACCAATCTTGTGTATTAGTTGGCGCGACAAAAGACGTTTCAGGCACGGGAATATTTAGCTGGTTCAGTACCGCAAAAAAATCGACGGGATTTTGCAGTCTGATAAATGTTTCTGCTGAATTACCCAGTAGCGTGAAACGACTCTGTAAATAACGCAGGCTATCAGGATGCTGTTCAAAACCACTGCCATAAACAACCTGCGTTACGCCGTAATGATTAACAAAATAATCTAGCGCGGGCGTTAAGCAGTCTATGGTCAACGCGGTGAGTTGTTTAAAATCGGCGGCGTAAGATTGCGTATCGAGATCAGCAAACAAATCAATGACTAAGGGCTGTAAACCTACGTTCTTTGCCGCCTGTGCCAGCATCCGCCCTGAGCTGGCAATAATAAGTAAATAGTTTGCTTTCAGTGTTGGTATTGACGTGGCAAATTAATAAACATCTCGCACATAACGCTTATCTTTTTTCAGCTGATTAACGTAATCAATGACTTGCTGTTCTGATAATTGACCATGAGCCGCAATGATATCTAGCAAGGCTTTATCAACATCTTTTGCCATGTGATAGGCATCACCGCAGACAAAGAAATAACCACCCTGCTCTAACCACGCAAACAGTTCCGCGCCGTGTTCACGCATTTTATCCTGCACATAGATTTTTTCTGCTTGGTCTCTGGAAAAGGCTAAATCTAAGCGTGTCAACACACCATTGGCTTGCATGGCTTCCAGTTCAGCACGGTAGATAAAATCGGTTACCGCATTACGGTCGCCGAAAAATAACCAGTTTTTACCTGTCGCTTTGCGGTGTAGTCTTTCTTGTAAAAATGCACGGAATGGAGCGATACCTGTACCTGGTCCGACCATAATGATGGGCAAGCTATTATCTTTTGGCACTCTGAATACTTTATTAGGCGTGAAGAAACAACGCACTTCAGTTTCTGCATCGACTAAATCGGCTAAAAACGTTGAGCATACGCCGTTATGCGGGCGGTCAAAGCTGTCATAGCGCACACTGGCAATAGTTAAATGTACCGTGTCTGGGTGCATTTTACCGCTGGATGAAATGGAATAAGCGCGGTGTTGTAATGGTTTCAGCAAAGCAATAAATTCAGCCGCCGCAAATTCACACAAGGGATTTTGTAATAATAAATCCAGCGTATCGCGTCCCCATAAATACTTGGCTAAGCCCTCTTTATCGCCTGTGCTTAACAGTCCGTTTAGCTCTTGATTGCCTGAGCGGGTGGCAATTTCTTGGACTAATTCTTTGCTGGGTGATTTAATTTCAAACTGCGTGCGTAGCGCGTCTTGTAAACTTATCGCCTCGCCATTCACAGGTTCAATCTCATCACCTTTACAACCAATCGCGTTAATAATCGCCGCCACTAAATCAGGGCTATTAGTCGGTACGACACACAGCGCGTCGCCCGCTTCATAACTTAATGCTGAACCTGCAATAGAAATTTCATAATGGCGAGTTTCTTTCGATGAATCAGTGGAAGTCAATAAACGATTAACCAGCAATTTAGCAGGGAACGGATTTTTGCGACTGTATTGTGATTTAGGTGCGGCAGTTTCAGTATTAACCACCATAGAAGCCGCGTCTTTACTGCCCCACTGCGGAATCACTGAGCTAATCCAGCTTTCAGCGGCGGCTTCAAACGCCACATCACAATCAACGCGGTCATAAATGCGGGTCGCGCCCAATTCAGCTAAGCGATTATCCCACTCAATACCCGCTTTACAAAATAAGTCATAGCCTGTATCGCCTAAGGCTAATACGGAGAATTTCATGTTAGGTAATTGCGGCATGGAATCCGCGCTGACGGCTTCCCACAACATCTGCGCGTTATCAGGCATTTCGCCTTCGCCGTAAGTGCTGGTGACAATCAGCACGGTATCCATTGCCGCGAGTGCATCGCTATCAATCGCATCCATGCTGGTCACTACAGGTTTTAAACCATACGCTTTCGCAGCAGTCGCGGCATCATTTGCTACCGCTTCGGCATTGCCTGTTTGACTACCATACAAAATATGAAGGGTTTGCGCCGTTGTAGCATTCACCGCGCCTGTGTTTTGCATCAGTTGCGTGCGTATTCCTGAGAAAAAACCGCCTAACCAAGCGCGTTGAGTTTCACTGTAAGGTGCATTTTCGAGTAATTGAGGTGTTTTCATGTAAGTTAAAAACTGTTAAACAGAAAAGTTATGATTTAAAAATAGCAAAAACCTCGTTAGCTATTTGTTATTGTTGCGAATAGATTAAGCTGGTTTGTTGTACCAACTTATTGTTATCTATAGCCTCAAAATTAGTTTGTTTTAAAATTTTAATAAACAGTTCACGGTCATAAACAATATCGGGAAACAATTTTTTCTTTAATAAAGAAACTAACATGGCACAGGTTCTAGCTTGGCAGCTATATGATTTTTTAGGATTAAATTCTATATCGCTAAAACCATCATAGTCATAAAGTCGTTGTTGTAAAAATTCAGCATGGTCTTTCAATGCAAAAAGATATAGCCAATCATAAAAAGCCGTTTTGGGTTCAAGTTCCCATTCAGCATCACCAAATTTAAAACACTTAAGTGCGCCATGTGTTCTCAGCCGTTCATCTTGTTTAGCATCACGCGGTTCGGCAAAAAATAAATCCGTAAATGGGCCGCCATGCTCAAATACTTTACTGCCCTGATAAGCAGATTCTAATGGCACAGAAAAACCGTCTGGTGTTTTTACTTTCAAACTAAACGCACTCAATCTCACGCCAATTTTTTCTTCTGATTTAGTGGATACCTCAAGAATATGCGCTAAACCTTTCGCTTGTGCCGCCACATGCAATGTAGCAACATTTTTTTTCTTTTGAACAGCGGCAAAACCAGAATGCCAGTCAAAATCCAAGGGCATTTCTTCAAATAAATGATTTGTATCATATCGAGGGATAAAAATAGGACGAGTTGCCATGATTAAAGACCTCCAATAATAAATTCTACGGGAATGACATTAGGTACGAGAATTTCGTATTTTTCAGCTATGTCACGCCGTGGTTTCCAATTATCCAGACGTGAACTTGAACAAATAATTTCAATGTCCATTCCTTTTTCTTTCGCTTGTTCAAACGAAAGTAATGGTTCGCCACTTTTATTTGCCACATCTAAAGTAAATTTCACGCCTTCCCATTCCAACACAATAGGTTTAATACTCAAAAACCGCGATTGATTAATTCTTTCATCTTGCTTCGCTGTCCATTCCATTGGATGGTTAGTAAAACAACACAAATGGACATATTCATCAAGCTTTCGCTCTTCATCCAAGTTATGACTTAACTCATTACCACCTGCCGCAGGTATTTCTATACCCCAACATTTTAATTCAGCCAAACTCAACAAACCATGCTCTTTAATGGATGGAATGTTACGAGTGTCTGTAAAGTGATAAAGAGGCTTTATTCCAATAGTCATTTTTCATCATTTCAAAATTTTCATGTCATCGTTCCAACACATACGGCGCAATATGGCAAGCCTATTGCGCCTTACGGGTTACCTGTTGTCATTACACAAACTTTTAGCCTCTTTGTAAGCCAAAGAAAAACCCTCTAAAGAAAAATATATATTTCCAGATTTCTTCACCACACCATTGCCGCTTGGATGTACCCAAATAGCAAGTTTTCCTTTCTCTTTAGATGGAAGTAATGTTTTTACTGTTACTTTTTCAAAGGGGAAAAATGCAAACGAATCACCTTCTGACATGACTGTTTTAACTAATTCTATAGTTTCCTTTTGATTAGGTAGTTTATATGCAAAAAATACCATACCCGAATTTAACGTATCATAGTCAGATTTTAAATTTATAATCATTGTTGCAGTGACGGAGGATGAGCAATCTTTTGAAGGAACAAAATCAAAAACAATATTTGTATCTGGTGTATTAATTGAGTTAGACGACATTCTGTACATGATTTTTTCTGACCCAGCAACTTCAACTACCTGCCATTGTCCTATCTGGATATTTTTTGTTATATTATTTGTTGCATCGATGGCATACGCTGGATTTATTATCCATAATGCAGATATAAAAAATAAAAATTTAATCATTTAATTGCCTATTTTATTCATTGCCCCAACGTCTTCATAACGCAACGCTGGAGCGCGGGAACGAGCTATTAAAAATCAACGTGGCAACTCAGACGAACCCATCAAATATTCATCAACAGCCCGTGCTGCTTGTCTGCCCTCACGGATTGCCCAAACAACCAACGATTGTCCACGACGACCATCACCTGCGGCAAATACTTTATCCACCGACGTGCGGTATTGTTGTTCATTGGCTTTGATATGACCACGTTCCAAGTCAACACCCAAGTCAATCAATAAGCCTTCGTGGACGGGATTAGTAAAGCCCATTGCTAAAAACACAATATCAACTTCCAAACTAAACGCGCTATTAGGCTTGTCGCTCATTTTCCATTGCCCATTTTCTTGCGTCCATTCGACTTCGACGGCGTTTAACTGCGTGATTTTGCCATCCGCGCCTGTCACACTTTGGGTGTTGACGCTGAAATAACGCTGTTTCACACCTTCTTGCTGGGAAGAGCTGGTGCGGAATTTATTAGGCCAGTTCGGCCAAGTAAGCAGTTTGTTTTCTTTTTCAGGCGGTTGCGGCAAAATTTCTATCTGCACCACTGACGCTGCACCTTGACGAATGGAGGTGCCGATACAATCTGAACCTGTATCACCGCCACCAATAACCACGACGTGCTTACCTGTTGCGGTAATCGCAATGTCTTCTGGAATCACATCACCTGCGTTGCGTTTGTTTTGCTGACGTAAAAAGTCCATCGCAAAATAAACTCCTTCCATGTCATTGCGTCCTGTAACGGTTAAATCACGCGGTTTTTCTGCACCGACTGCTAACACAACCGCATCATAATCAGCCAATATTTTTTGTGCAGAAATGTCTTTGCCGATATGGTTGTTGGGTCTAAAACGCACGCCTTCCGCTTGCATTTGGGCAATACGTCTATCAATTAACTGTTTTTCCATTTTGAAATCAGGAATGCCGTAACGCATCAAACCGCCGATACGATCATTCTTTTCATAAACGACGACTTCATGTCCAGCGCGTGCCAATTGTTGAGCGCACGCTAAACCAGCAGGGCCTGAACCAATGACGGCGACTCGTTTACCTGAACGACGCGGTGCAATTTGTGGTTTTACCCAACCCATGTCCCACGCTTTATCAATAATCGCGCATTCGATGGATTTAATCGTCACAGGCGTTTCTTGTAAGTTCAGGGTACACGCGGCTTCGCACGGTGCAGGGCAAATTCTGCCTGTAAATTCAGGAAAATTATTCGTGCTATGCAGGACGCTTAAGGCTTGCTCCCAGTCTTGGTGATAGACGTTATCATTCCATTCGGGAATAATGTTGTTAATCGGACAGCCTTGATGACAAAAAGGAATACCGCAATCCATACATCTCGCGCCTTGACTAGCGACTTCGTCATCACTAGGGCTGATGATAAATTCACGATAGTGTTTAATTCGCTCTTCGGCAGGTGCATAGCTGCGTTCAGTGCGTGGTAATTCCATAAATCCAGTGGGTTTGCCCATGATGTGTACCTTATTTAATATGTTCTTCTGTGAGGGGCGTGGCGGCGATTCAACCGACCATCTCATGCTCTTGTGCATAATGACGCAAAGCACGATTAACTAATTCAGCACTCGGGAAAAGTTTGTGTAAATCTGGCTCTATTAACACGATATTGGTGTCTTCTCGATAGCGTTGGGCGAATTTACCGCGCGTTCCAGACTTTATCAACTCAGCGGCGTATTCAGGTCTTAAAGTATCATCATCATTGTTCAGAAGCGTTACGCTCCTGCCGTATCATAGTTCGAGCTGAAATAATACGAATACTGTCGGCTCTTTCGGTGAAAGAGACAACCAAATGGTTACTTTGCAAGCTCATACCGAATAATAAAAATCGTGCTTCGTCTCATGAATAGTCAGGGTCTGCAACACAAGAGGCGTAATCATCGGCAAACACTTCCGTTGCTTCCAAAAAAGAAATGCCGTGTTTGCGTTGATTTATCTGTGCTTTAGTTTCATCCCATTCAAAATTCATTATGTCATCGCGGCTTGTGCTACTTGTCGTTTTTGCAATGCCGCACGGTAATCAACAGGCATCACTTTAACAAAACGGGGCAAATATTCTGCCCAGTTGTCCAAAATGTGTGTTGCACGTTGACTGTTGGTGTAGTGCTTATGCTGTTCAATTAACTGTTTTAAACGTTGCGCATCATGACGGGTCATAGCGAACAAGTCTTGACTATCAGCTTCGTCGGTACGAAGTGGCTCAAGTTCAACCATAGCCAGATTGCATAATTTATCAAAATCAGCCGCTTCATTAAGAACATAAGCGATACCGCCTGACATACCAGCGGCAAAATTGCGTCCTGTTTTACCAAGCACCACCACAACACCACCTGTCATGTATTCACAACCGTGATCGCCTACGCCCTCCACTACCGCTGTCGCGCCTGAGTTACGCACTGCAAAACGTTCGCCTGCGACACCACTGAAATAACATTCGCCGCTAATTGCACCGTATAACACGGTGTTACCAACGATAATATTATCAGCGGGGATAATTGGGCAGTCTTTCGGTGAATAAATAGCTATACGTCCGCCACTCATGCCTTTACCGACATAATCATTGCCTTCGCCTTCTAGCTCAATGCTAATGCCTTGCGCTAAAAATGCGCCAAAACTTTGCCCAGCGGTGCCTTTTGCATAAATAGCAATGGTGTCAGCGGGTAAGCCTTTATGACCATAGCGTTTCGCTACTTCACCCGATAACATTGCCCCGAAAGTACGATTAAGACTGCGAATCGGCGTATGAATAATAACGGCTTGTGCATTGTCCAGCGCGGGTTGGGCTTGGGCAATCAGCTCATGATCTAAGGCGTGTTCTAAGCCGTGATCTTGCGTTGCAGTTTGATAAACTGCCGTGTTGGCATCCACTTCTGGTTTATAGAAAATACGACTAAAGTCTAAGCCTTCGGTTTTCCAATGCTTGATGGCGTGGTTCATGTCGAGTAAATCGGAACGACCAATCAGTTCATTCAGATTACGGAAACCCAGTTTTGCCATCCACTGCCGTACATCTTCGGCGACCATAAAGAAATAATTCACAACGTGTTCAGGTTGCCCTGTAAAGCGTTTGCGTAGTTCAGGGTCTTGTGTCGCCACACCGACTGGGCAGGTGTTTAAATGACATTTACGCATCATTAAACAGCCAGAGACAATCAGCGGCGCAGTCGCAAAACCAAATTCATCCGCACCTAATAACGCACCGATGATGACATCACGCCCTGTTTTTAAACCACCATCGACTTGTACTGAGATACGACTACGCAATTTATTTAATACGAGGGTTTGATGGGTTTCAGCTAAGCCAATTTCCCACGGTAGCCCCGCGTGTTTGATGGAAGTCAATGGACTCGCACCTGTGCCACCGTCATAACCTGCAATGGTGACATGATCCGCGTGGGCTTTAGAAACCCCTGCGGCAACGGTACCAACACCGACTTCTGACACTAACTTCACACTAATACGCGCCGCTGGATTGACGTTTTTTAAATCGTAAATTAACTGCGCTATATCTTCAATTGAATAAATATCATGATGGGGCGGAGGTGAAATTAAACCTACACCTTCGGTAGAATGACGGACTTTAGCAATCACGGCATCGACTTTATGGCCGGGTAATTGACCGCCTTCACCTGGTTTCGCACCTTGTGAAATTTTAATTTGAATATCATCGGCATTGACTAAATATTCAGTGGTGACACCAAAACGCCCCGACGCGACTTGTTTAATCGCAGAACGCATGGAATCGCCATTCGGCAAGGGCTTGAAACGTTCGGGTAATTCACCACCTTCACCCGTATTGGATTTGCCGCCAATACGATTCATGGCAATCGCTAGAGTAGTGTGTGCTTCGTAAGAAATCGACCCAAACGACATTGCCCCAGTCGCAAAACGTTTAACAATATCAGCCGCTGATTCCACTTCGTCTAAAGGTACAGGCGCGGCAGTTTCTTTGAATTTCATTAAACCGCGTAGCGTCAGTAAATTTTCAGTCTGCTCATCAATCAAGCGGCAAAATTCAGCGTATTTTTCGTAGCTGTTACTGCGCGTTGCGTGTTGTAGTGTGCTGATGCTTGCAGGTGTCCACGCATGAGCTTCACCACGCAAACGAAAGGCGTATTCACCGCCAATATCTAAAGCATCACGGTACAGCGGTGCATTACTAAAAGCGAGTCGATGACGACGATTAGTTTCTTCACTGATTTCAGCGAGTCCCGCGCCTTCGGTGGTGCTGGTTGTGCCAGTGAAATACTGATCTAAAAATAACTCAGTCAAACCAATAGCGTTAAAAATCTGCGCGCCACAATACGATTGATAGGTTGAAATGCCCATTTTAGACATAACTTTTAACAAGCCTTTAGACGTCGCTTTAATGTAATTTTTATGCGCCTCGTATTCAGAAACAGCAATGTCTTTACAGAAACTGGACAGCGTATCTAAAGCTAAATAAGGATTAACCGCCTCCGCACCATACGCACCTAACAGAGCGAAGTGATGTACTTCACGCGCTTCACCCGTTTCTACCACCAAACCTACTTCAGTACGCAAGCCTTCGCGGGTTAGATATTGATGCACGGCTGAGGTCGCCAGTAATGCGGGAATGGCAATATACGCGGCATCCATATTGCGATCAGATAGCACTAAAATATTATTCCCTTCTACCACCGCGTTTTTAGCCGCAAGACATAGCTTATCCAACGCACTAGCCATGCCAGTCGCGCCCAAATCGGCTGAATAACACAAGGTGACGGTTTCAGTTTTAAATGCGCCGTTGGTGCGTGATTCAATACGACGAATTTTTTCTAAATCTTGATTACTTAAAATCGGTTGCTCAACCTCTAAACGCTTATGCGTACCGCCCTCATCCAAGCCTAATAAATTGGGGCGTGGACCTATGAACGATACCAAAGACATGACCAATTCTTCACGAATCGGGTCGATTGCAGGATTAGTTACCTGCGCAAAGCCTTGTTTGAAATAATCGTATAGCATCCGTGAACGGTCTGATAACACTGCGAGAGCGGCATCAATACCCATCGAACTAATGGCTTCTAATCCTGTTTGTGCCATTGGTTTGAGAATAAATTCCACATCTTCGCGGGTATAACCAAACGCTTGTTGTCTATTAAGGAGTGTTTTATCATCGGGTGCCATTGCGGACACTTCAGACGGTAATTTTGCCAGCAAAATCTGCGTTTTATCTAACCATTCCGAGTAAGGTTGACCATTGGCTAAGTTGGCTTTTAACTCTGCGTCATCAATGATACGACCTTGTTCTGTGTCAATTAACAACATTTTTCCTGGTTGCAAACGCCATTTTTTAATAATTTTATGCTGGGGAATATCCAATACACCCATTTCTGAAGCCAGAATAACAAAATCATCATCGGTGACTAAATAACGCGCAGGACGCAGACCATTACGGTCTAAGGTCGCGCCAATTTGCCGACCATCGGTAAAGGCAATTGCCGCAGGGCCATCCCAAGGTTCCATCAATGCCGCGTTATATTCATAAAACGCACGCAATTTTTCATCCATTAACACATTGCCAGCCCACGCTTCGGGAATCAACAACATCATGGCATGAGCCATTGAGTAACCACCTGCAATCAATAACTCAAGTGCATTATCAAAACTGGCTGAATCTGATTGCCCTTCGGCAATTAATGGCCATAGTTTATGAATATCATCACCCAATAACTTAGAGGCAATCGAATGACGACGCGCCGCCATACCATTCACATTGCCGCGCAATGTATTGATTTCGCCATTATGGGCAATCAATCTAAAAGGATGCGCTCTATCCCACGTTGGAAAAGTATTGGTAGAAAAACGTTGATGCACTAATGCTAAGGCACTGTCCACGCGCTCATCGCTTAATTCTGGATAAAATGTACCGACTTGATTTGCCAGCAACATCCCTTTATAAACCATAGTACGCGAGGATAAGGACGGTATATAAAAATCCTGACCGTCGTCTAAATTCGACTCACGCACTGCGTTTTCGACTTGCTTACGAATCACAAACAGTTTGCGTTCAAAAGCATCTTGATCGGCGCAATCCGCACTACGACCAATAAAAATTTGTCGCACTACAGGTTCAACTAATTTAACTGATTCACCTAAGCCATCATTATTAACAGGCACATCACGCCAGCCCAATAATACCGCTTTTTCTTGCGCAATAAATTTCGTTAGCAAGGCTTCACAATGGCTACGATCCGCCGAATTTTGCGGTAAAAAAATCATACCAACAGCATAATCGCCCATTTTAGGCAATGAAAAATCACACTCCGCGCGTAAAAAGGTATCAGGAATTTGAATTAAAATACCTGCACCGTCACCCGCTTTAGGATCAGCCCCAACTGCACCACGATGGGTTAAATTAGTCAATAATTCTAAGCCTTGGCAAACAATCGCATGACTTTTTTGACCTTTAATATGAACAATAAAACCCACTCCGCAAGCATCATGTTCATTGCGCGGGTCATACAAACCCCGTCTAGTTGGTAGCGTACTTTGACTCATTGATACCTCTAAAAGCAGTTGTGTTAAGGGTTAGTATTTATCTCTACAAGCCAGTGTCATACAGCCATTCTGATATGTTTAACAGAGGGCACGATTGGCAAAACTGTTAGATTTTACAGATGAATGTCAAGTGAGTCACTCAATTTTTACCCTAATTAGTTGCTGCTAGGTTGGTTACAGGCGATTTTATTTATTTTTTTGGCAGGCGCAATGGCTATATTTATATAGCCAAAGCACAATAAAATGATGCCGTTCGTGGTGAGCTTGTCGAACCACTATAGCCCTTCGACAAGCTCAGGGCGAACGGTTTTATAATCACAAATACTGTGTTCGCCATAACAATCCTTACTGAGGATTACGCTATTGCTAATGCGCACTACGCGCCAATTAAGTAAGTGCGTATAAGTTTTAGGACTATGACTGCCAGTCCTTGAAGGACTGGCAGTCATTTATTTAAGCAACCACTTCGCTTAACAGTGTTTGTGCAATACCCACGCTGACGATTTCAGCGAGATGGGCTTCGACGCAGGGGATGCCTGCTAATGCTAGGCGGTTGTGTCTGTCTTGGTCGATTATCCATACGGTAGAACCCATTGAATAAATGCTTTGGACGGAGCGGTTGATTAACGCGGTTTTGTAGTCATTAATACGTTTGTTGGCGAGTAAGCACGCCAGTTGTTCGTCGGTGTAATAACTATAGGCTTCGCGGGTGTTTTTCACTAAGGCTTCTTGTAATTTACGCGGACGCTCTAGGATTAATTGTCGCGCGGCTTGCTCGATTTGTTTAGCGTCTACCGACTGTTTCGCACTTTTATACAGCTCACGCGCCAGTTGTTCTGCTTTATCCAGCACTGCAAAGCTGTTGATTAATTGCGCAGTGTGTTCTGGAATCGCGCCACCAAATAATGGTTGTGCGGTTTGGTAAGCGGTACGCACTTGGGCGATTTGTACTTGCGCCAATTCTACGGCTAATTCTTCCACCATTTCTTTGCGATCCATTGCCGCTAGGAGATGTGCAGCAGTTTGGGTTTTGTTCAACCACAATGGCAAGGCAACGTAAAAATGTTGGCGTTCGGTTGCCCAATTAGCCAAGAGATTACGCGCTTTGCTGGAGTTAGCGTACGCGGCGTGTTCTTCTAGCATCGCCAGAATAATGGCTTCATGTGCAACAACCGCTTCTTCAGTCAAGCGATACAGCGCGACTGAGGATTTATCATACAACGCGGCTAAACGGTTTTCAGGGTCGTATTGGTAGGCATTACCGCCTGACATTCCGTTGCATACGCCTTTACCAAAACCGCCGATGTTCAGCACAGAACCGTTGGTCATGTATTCGCAGGCAAAATCACCCACGCCTTCCACCACCGCCATCGCACCTGAGTTACGCACCGCAAAACGGTCGCCCGCTTCGCCGTTGATAAAGGCTTTACCACCCGTTGCACCAAACAACGCGAAGTTGCCGATGAGGACGTTATTACCCTGCGTTTTAATACCACCACCTGGAGATTCAACGACTAACACACCGCCACACGCCGATTTACCCACACCGTCATTACAAGTACCTTTGTGTTCCATGCGCATGCCGTCATTCATAAACGCGGCGTAGCTTTGTCCTGCTGAACCGTGCGTACGAATAATGACGCTGTCTGGGGCTAGATAACGCCGTCCATTGGAATGGGTGTAAATGATGTTGGAGTCGTTAAGTTGTGCGTCGGTAATCTGGTAATTCAAATAGCGTTCCAAATCAATCGCCGCTTGACCACCAACAGTTTTATTACGATTGTTCAGCTTAAAGCCTTTGCCTTCAATAATAATCTGCTGTTGTTGTTGTGTAGCTAAACCAGCTTTGATTTGTTCGATGATGTTATCGTCGATAGTGAAACAGGCTTCTAAATACACCGCTTTGTCTATTTTCACTACATCGACTTGTGCCAGCATTTTGGTTAAATCCAACTGCCCGACCATGCAAGGATGATTAATCAAATGCAGTAATTCAGTTTTGCCGCGCAGTTCTTGCAAACTGCGATAGCCCAAACTAGCAAGAATTTCTCTGACTTCGTGCGCTAAATTAATGAAATACTGCGCTAATACGCGGGCATCGCCTTTGAATTCTTCGTGTGCGGTGGTTAAACCTGCTGGGCATTTGATATTACAGTTTTTCGCCATCACGCAACGCAACATCATTAATGCAGTCGTACCGAATTCAAAGGAATCCGCGCCTAAAATCGCTGATTTAACCACATCTAAACCGCTTTGATGTGCGCCACTGCAACGCACAATGACTTTATCACGCAAGCCATTAACGGCGAGAGCTTGATGCACTTCGGCGATACCGATTTCAGGTGAACGTCCGCTATTTTTCAAGCTGGTCACCGCTGCCGCACCTGTGCCGCCTGTGTTACCTGCGACGTTAATGACATCCGCGCCTGCTTTTGCTACACCAACCGCAATCGTGCCGATACCTTCGGAGGAGACCAATTTAACGCCAACTCTGACTCGCGCCGCTTTGGCATCGTGTATCAACTGCCCTAAGTCTTCAATCGAATAGGTATCGTGATGCGGTGGTGGACTGACTAATTCCACGCGTGGCGTACCACCCCGCAAGGCGGCAATTTCTACCGACACTTTCGCGGCAGGTAATTGTCCGCCTTCACCAGGTTTTGCACCTTGGGCAATTTTGATTTCAATTTCTTCGATGTTGGAATCAGCCAAATAACCTGCCCAGACACCGAATCGACCTGAGGCGAACTGTTTAATTTTGCTGGATTTTAGCGTACCAAAACGGCTGGAATGCTCGCCGCCTTCGCCTGAATTGCTTAACGCGCCGACGATGTTCGTACCTTGCGCGACGGCTTCATGCGCTTCGGCAAGTAACGCGCCGTGACTCATTGCGCCCGATGCTAAAGTAGCAGTGATTTCGTGTGCAGGTTGTACGTCACTCAAAGCAATCGGTTTACGCGCGGTTTGTATGGATAACAAATAGCGAGCTAATAAACTTTTATGACTAGCAACCTGCATAACGATAGTATTTTCAACAATCGCTATATCGAACGTAATATCAGCAAAGCGATTTTTAAAATGCTGAACTAAGTTTTCCAAACGTTGATTGGAATCACGCTCGATAAGATTAATGGCGAATTCGTATTCTTCTACTTGCGTAACACGCAGACCACGAATCAGAAGTGTGACGTTACCACGCAGGTTTTGCTTGCCTAAAATACGGTCAAAGTCATCAACGCTGTCTGCCACGTTAATATCGGCAGGAAAATCCATGATGTCACGCAATGCCGCAGGTCTGGCATCACGTTCTTCGTAGAGATTTTTAGTGAAGCTACGGTAAGCGGGCGTGATGCCTGCATTGTCGATTTGTTCAGGCGTACGTTTTTCGTAACCCGTGTCTAAATACGCGGTGTCGCTGGCTTCGGGCGATTGTTCAGTAACGTATAAAATCGGTTCATCGGTCATGCGGATGTATTCACGCACTGCGGTATTGCCGTAGGAATGTCCCGCGCCATCCTGACGTTCTTTAAACAAACCTAAAAACGGAATGTCTTTTTCTTCGCGCACAGTCAGTGCTTTACCGTGCCATTCCGCCGCACTTGCCGCTATATCCGCATAACGCACACCGCCGACTGAGGCGTGAATGTTGGGGAAATACGGGCTTAATTTGGGTTCGTCGGTGTCGAGATAATTGGACTCGAAGAACTCACCGCCTATATAACTTTCAGCGGTACACAAGCCGAATTTACCCATCGTTTTCATCAACGATTTTTCCGTGCCTTTTTGGAATTTATACAGTACGCTTGCCCATTCCGCAGGCGGGTAATGACTGATTACACGGTCATGAACACTGAGCGGGCATATCGCAGACGCGCCAAAACCAAGAATAGTGGCGACATCGTGCGGACTGGCGGCTTGTCCTGTTTCAGCAATCAGTGACGAATTGAAACGTAAGCCGTGTTTGACTAAATGCTGATTAGCGGCGGCAATCATTAACAACGCGGGAATAGCACCGTGAGTTTCGTTGATATTCGCATCCGTTAAAATGATAATGCCTGTGTTGTTACGCGCCGCTGTGGCGACTTGTTCACACACCGCTGTCACTGCCGCTGTCAGGTTGACTTCATTTTGTGCCTCATCGTTAAAATCGGGCGTGTACAACATATCTAGCGTGCTATTACTCACGGCGGTTTGTCTACGGATTTGTTCTAATTGAGCGCGTTGTAAAATCGGCGATTCAATCACCAATTGTTTACTGTATTCATCAGAGAACGTGGGTTTTGCACCGAGCGCAACCCGCAGAGTCATGCCATCACTTTCACGGATAGAATCCAACGGCGGGTTGGTGACTTGCGCAAACCGTTGGCTGAAATAACGTGACATCCCGCCTTCGGCACTGGATAGCGCGTTCGGCGCGAGTCCGTAACCCATTGCGGTGACTTTTTCTAAACCTGTCGCCAACATAGGGTCAAGCAAAAAGCGGAAACTTTCTTGATTTAATGAATACGCAGTGTAACGTTGGTCGATATTTAAACTGTGATTATCGGATAATTCGGATAATTCAACGCTAGGCAATTCGGCTAAATGCAGGCAGCGTTTAGCCAGTAATGCAGTGTAGTCTTGTTCTTTGGCTAAACGTTCCAGCACTTCTGCATTATGGTAAGTTTCGCCTGTGCTGTGGTCAAAATACAGCATTCCGCCCGCTTCAATACGACCGCGTTTTAAAATATCCGCAGGTGGAAAATCAATCTGTCCCGCTTCGGACATGACGGCTAAATAATCGTGTGTTTCAACAGAACGCAACGGACGCAAACCCAAACGGTCTAAACGCGCACCAACTCGAATACCGTCATTAAAAATCAACGCCGCAGGACCGTCATTTTTTTCTTCGTATAAGCTGAAATACTCCAGCATGGCGCGTACTTCTGGCGACAAGGTGGTGTCGTTTTCCCACGCAGGCGGCATCATGGCTAAAACGGCAGTCACAATGTCCAGATTGTCTTCGTTAATACGGCGGGTTAGGGTTTGATCCAAACGCCCTGAATCGGATTGTCCGCAGGGGAAACAGATGTGCTTGCCGTGCTGTCTGGCAATGGCGTTTTCGCTGAGGCGGTTTTTCTTATCGGTGTTTAATTCACCGTTGTGCGCCATGTAACGGAACGGCTGTGCCATCATGGTCGCAGGCGCGGTATTAGTCGAAAAACGGGTATGGAAAAACAGGGTGTGGATTTCGTGATTGGTGTCGTACAAGTCGATAAAGTACGGAATCACTTCATGCGAATTTAAACGACCTTTATAGACCTGAGTGCGTGAACTCATGGATAACGGATAAAACCCCGCCAACTCTTCACGCGTAAAACCTTCAACTTCAATATCCAGTAATGCAGCTTGAATGTGGCGTTCAAATTGGTCATGCGTTGCGTCGTTTAAATGTTCAGGACGGGCAAACACAAACTGCTCGATAGGCAATTGGGCTTTAATCGCCGCCGCATTCAGCACACTGTTATCCACAGGAATGACGCGCCGAGCCAGTATCGGCAAGTTAAAAGCATTAAAATGCCGCACAACTAATTCATTGGCATCGGAATCATGATGGGCGTGATCTTCTGGATAAAAGAAGTTCGCTACGCCGAATTGACCCAGTTCCAATGCCGCATTATTGGTAATTCGACGAAAGAATTTCAGCGATAAATCAATATTGACCCCCGCACCGTCACCGATACCTTCAGCACTCATACCACCACGATGGGGAATAGTACATAAAGCTTCATGGGATTTAGCCAATAAATCGTACGTTTGTTTGCTTTGCTTGTGGGTAATAAAACCCACGCCGCAACTGTCCTGCGAAAGTTCTGCGTTATAAAGCATGGCTTGTTTATTGCTCCATCGGGGATTTTTAGTCATTATCCTGCCCGTTCTCTCATCGAGTTGTTGTGTACAACGTTTAGTGTCGTTTTTAGGTCGTGTGTGGTAGAGTCAAACACATTAATTCTGCGTAGTGCTGACTATATTATCGTTTAGCGAAACCCGTCAATGGTAACATAATCAAGCTAATCTGTCAGTTACACACTTCCTTTATCAAGCAAGTTGGTTGTTATGAAAGAAAATTTTGATGTCATCATTGTCGGTGGCGGTATGGTGGGTTCTGCCGTTGCCTGTGGTTTGGGCGGTAGCTCTTTAAAAATTGCGGTGTTAGAAAGCTCACCGCCTGAGGCTTTTTCCCCAGAACAACCCCATGATTTGCGGGTTTCTGCACTCAGTATTGCCTCACGCAATATTATTGAAATGGTGGGGGCGTGGGACGGTATCGTTAATCGCCGCATCTGCCCATTTCGCCGTATGCGCGTGTTTGAAACCGCAGGTGATACTGAATTTTGCAGTGATGATATTAACTACCCTGAGCTGGGTTATATCGTCGAAAATCGGGTCACACAATTGGCGTTATTAGACCGCTTGCAGGAATTTCCTAATATTGAGCTAATTTGTCCGACCATTATCAGTAAAATCAACTACCGTTTAAGTGAACAGCCTGAAATTGAACTGAGTGATGGACGCGTATTATCCGCAAAAGTATTGGTGGGTGCAGATGGCGCACAATCTCGCGTTCGACAAACCGTCGGCATAGGTATCACCAGTTGGGATTATCAACAACACGCGTTGGTGATTTACATTGACACCGATTACGAACAACAGGATATTACTTGGCAACGCTTTGTTGCCAGTGGCCCGCAAGCCTTTTTACCGCTGACAGGGCATTACGGCTCACTGGTTTGGTATAACTCACCCGATGAAATCAATCGCTTAAAAGCCTTGTCTTTTGATGACTTGAAGCTGGAATTAATAGCCGCGTTCCCTGATTGTTTAGGTAAAGTCAACGCCATATTAGGCATTGCCAGTTTTCCGTTAACCCGCCGTCATGCGCAAAGCTATGTTAAACAAGGTGTTGCCTTAGTCGGTGATGCCGCGCACACCATTAACCCGCTAGCTGGGCAAGGCGTGAATATTGGCTTATTAGATGCCGCTGCGTTGGCAGAAGTGTTGCTGGAAGCGAGCAAACAAGGGCTAGACATCGGTGATGTCAGCGTATTAAAGCGTTATGAAAAAATGCGCCGCAATGAAAATCTGAAAATGATGACTGTGATGGATGTGTTGTATAACGTATTCAGCAATGACATTCTGCCTGTTAAGTTATTACGCAACTTAGGTTTGGGTTTAGCTGAACGCATCTTACCTGCTAAACATAAAGTCATGCGCGGTGCGATGGGCTTGGAAGGAAAATTGCCGAAATTGGCAAGAGGCGAAACGATTATTTGAACATCGTTTACGCAAAAAATCACTTCAAGCAACTAGGCGAAGACGACATATAATAACGCTTTCGCCATTAGCTACACACTAATAGCATTCGTTCTTTTCATTGGAAATAAATACAGCATGGCACGCAGATCACGCAAAAAACCGTTACCCGAAACCCCTGTTAGAGTCATTATTGAATCCTTAACTCACGATGGACGTGGGGTCGCTCATGTCGATGGCAAAGTCATTTTTATTGATGAAGCCTTACCCACCGAAGACGTTGAGTTTATTTATACCGAAAGCCGTAAAGATTACGCAGAAGGTCGCGTGGTTAAACTGCACAGCCGCGCTGATGATAGAGTGGATGCTTTGTGTCCGTATTATGGGGTCTGTGGCGGCTGTAGTTTTCAGCACGTTGAATCATCGGCACAAATTCGTATTAAACAAGAATTATTAATTGACCAATTCAAACGCATCGGCAAAGTGGATGCACCCGAATTATGGCAACCGTTGACAGGTGAACATTGGGGTTATCGCCGCAAAGCTCGCATGGGCGTTAAATATGTCGCTAAGAAAAATAACCGCGTATTAGTCGGTTTTAGAGAACGCCGTCATCCGTATTTAGCGGAAATTGATAGCTGTATTGTGATGCACCCAATAGTTGGCACGCGCTTAATCGCACTGGGTGAAATGATTGCTCAGTTAAGCATCCGCGATAAAATTCCACAAATTGAAGTCGCTATCGGTGATGAACAATGCGTGTTATCCATTCGTGTATTAGAGCCGCCCACTGCTGAAGACATGGACATCATGAAAGCCTTTGAACGCGAACATCCACTGACGTTGTGTTTGCAATCGAAAGGCCCTGATACCATCGTACCGCTAGACGGTGAAGCCGAAGTCATACCGACTTACGCACTACCCGATCACGGCATTGAGTTTAAATTTAGACCCGCCATGTTCACCCAAGTGAATTATGACATTAATCGGCAAATGATTAACCGCGTGTTAGACACCTTGAATTTAAACGAAAATGACACGGTATTGGATTTATTTTGTGGCTTAGGTAATTTTACGCTGCCGATGGCAAAATATGCAGGCAGTGTGGTTGGTATCGAAGGCGACGCACCGCTGGTTAATCATGCCAAAGAAAACGCCCGTCACAATGGCATTACGAACGCAGAATTTTATGCCGCTGATTTAAGCAAAGATATTAGCAATGAACCGTGGGCAAATCGCAAATACACTAAAATCATGCTAGACCCGTCCAGAGCAGGCGCGTCGGAAGTGTTGCAGTATTTTAAAAAATGGCAACCTGAACAAATCATGTATGTGTCATGTAATCCATCTACCTTAGCGCGTGATGCAGGCATTTTGGTCAATGAACTCGGCTATACCTTGGTGAAAGCAGGCGTGATGGATATGTTCCCACAAACCGCTCATGTCGAATCAATGGCATTGTTTCAGAAAAAAAACTAACATAAATCTCGTCCACGAAAGACATGAAACAAACACAGGTTTTTTTTCGTGCTTTTCGTGTCTTTCGTGGACAAAAACCAAAAACAACTGGTTTCTGTGTGGATATGGTTTAACAAGCACTAGCCATATTTTTTATTGACATATTGATTGAACATCCTATAATAAGCGGCTGTTTCAGTGGATACTACCTGTATCAATCTTACTGAAACAGTTTCTATATTGTGGTGAGCGTAGCTCAGTTGGTAGAGTCCCGGATTGTGATTCCGGTTGTCGCGGGTTCGAGCCCCGTCGTTCACCCCACCTACAATATTAAATAATCTTCAAAAACAGCTTTCCCCTCTTTTCGATAATACCCATAGATTTATTTTCATGCTGAAAAATCATGCGGCAGTCGTCGTCATGCACAACCATTCAATACAAAATCGCATGAACAACTTTTTTACCTCTCTTTGATGTGTCAACACTTTTCAGGACACATTATTAAGCAGGTTTTCGCTTCCAGATTGCCATAATCAATGCGTCGTTGACCAGCTTGGTTTTCATACGTTCTGCCATAGACCAGCCCACAATTTGCTGTGAATAGAGGTCTATGACAACGGCTAAATATAACCAACCTTCTTGCGTATGAATGTAGATGATGTTCACCGACACAGACTTGATTGGGTTGATTTACCTCAAACTGGCGTGCTTGTGGTTGGGTGTGATAGTCAGGTTGTGTTTAGAATTCGTCGTTGCTCTAAACCGTCGCTTGGTTTTACACACCAACTGCACTTACAAAATGCGTCCAATGCGTCGCCGACTCGCGCTATCGTCTTATTTTACTAATACTGCTTTGAGACGGCGTGTTCCATAAACAGCGCGATTTTTGGTAAACGCGGCGGTAATCACCGCTTTCAGTTCCTTATCACGCTTGACTTTGCGACTTTCACCCACTTTAATACCCTGCCATTTATTCCCGCACAACACCATCACACCACGTTAATCAAACCACCTCAACCCGCGCAAATTTTCTTTTGCCGACTTGATAAACGTGATTGCTGCCGACTGCTAACAGCAGTTTGGTGTCGCTGACTTTTTCGCCGTCTATTTTTACCGCGCCTTGGTTAATCATGCGAATGGCTTCTGAGGTGCTGGCGGTTAAGCCTGCTTCTTTTAATAGATGGGTAATTGTGCAACCTGTCGCCTCGCCTTTAACAGTGACTTCGTCCATTTCATCGGGCATTGCACCGCGTTGGAATCGGGCTTCAAAGTTTTCCAGTGCTTTTGCGGCGGCTTCTTTATTATGAAAACGTTCGACAATTTCTTGGGCTAACAGCACTTTGTAATTGCGTGGATTCGCGCCTTGTTCGCAGTCTTTCATCCATGCTTTGATTTCGGTCATGGGGCTGAAGCTGAGTAGTTCAAAATAACGCCACATGAGTACGTCAGAAATAGACATAATCTTACCGAACATTTCATCAGCTGCATCGGCTATGCCAATGTAGTTGTTGAGTGATTTGGACATTTTTTGTACGCCATCCAAGCCTTCTAAAATCGGCATGGTGATAACGACTTGCGGTTTTTGTCCGAATACTTCTTGGAGTTGTCGCCCCATTAACAGGTTGAATTTTTGATCTGTGCCGCCTAGTTCTACGTCGGCTTTCATGGCAACGGAATCGTAGCCTTGGATTAAGGGGTATAAAAACTCATGGATGGCTATGGGTTGACCGCTTTTATAGCGTTTACTAAAGTCATCACGTTCCAGCATACGCGCCACGGTGTTTTTCGCGGCAAGTTGAATGAGTTCGGCAGATGACATGGCGTTCATCCAAGTGGAATTAAAGACGACTTGGGTTTTAGCGGGATCAAGTATTTTAAAAATTTGGTCTTGATAGGTTTGGGCGTTGGCTAAGACATCTTCACGCGATAAGGGTTTGCGGGTGACGTTTTTACCCGTGGGATCGCCTATCATGCCTGTAAAATCGCCGATTAGAAATAATACCTCATGCCCTAAATCTTGAAATTGTTTTAATTTGTTGATTAAAACAGTATGCCCTAAATGCAAATCAGGGGCGGTGGGATCAAAACCTGCTTTGATGCGTAGCGGTCTATTTTCGGCTAATTTTTTGATTAATGCGTGTTCAACTAAAACTTCGTCAGTTCCTCTGAGTAACTGCGCTAATACACTTTCTTGCAAGGTCTTTCTCCAACTTTAAATATAAATAGATAGTATAAAATGACTACCGCTTTTTCTTTCTAGCCAATTTCTTTGCGGCTTTCTCTGCGCGAATAATTTCCAGCTCGGCTAATTCCCGCTCCATCATGGCAGGCGTTTCCAAGGTAATTCTACCTATTGTTCCCGCACGGTATTCTGCTAAGAAAATTTTCGACGCCTTATCCATTTCCACCCGTCCACCTGAACGCAAACAGCCGCGTTGTGTACCGATGATTTTTAATAACTCCTCTTCTTTTTCGGGTAATGTTTCCAATTGAAAACGGGCTTTAAGCAAATCAGGATACTGGCGCAACAGAAAATCAGCGGCAAAAGACGCAATATCATCATGATCTATCGCCGTGTCTCGAATCGCGCCCGTGGTTGCTAAGCGATAACCACTGTTACGATTTTCCACATTGCCCCACAACAAACCCGGCATATCAAATAAAATAATGCCATCGCCCAAATCAATGCGTTGCTGCATTTTAGTCACGGCGGGTTCATTCCCTGTTTTTGCAATGGTTCGATTAGCAATGATATTAATTAAGGTCGATTTACCGACATTGGGAATGCCCATAATCAACGCGTTAATTAACTTACCGTCTTCCGCTTTTTCAGGGAACAGCTTGTGACATAAGTCAGTCAGTTGGCGAATTTTTTCGGGATTTTTACTGGTGACAGCCAAGGTTTTCACGCCCTGCTCTTGCTCTAAGTACGTTTGCCAGAGTTGTGTCATGTCTGGATCAGCTAAATCACTTTTGCTGAGAATTTTAATGGTGGGTTTATCGCCGCGTAGCGCGGCAATCATCGGATTTTGACTGCTGAACGGAATACGCGCATCAATAACTTCAATAATTAAATCAACTTGCGGCATCAGAAGTTTCACTTCTTTGCTCGCCTTGTGCATGTGACCGGGATACCACTGAATCAACATAATGTTTTATAGTGTCCAAAAAAACTAACACCATAACAGAAAATCATGCAAACCATCACGCTAACCAGTAGTTTTTACGCCTATTTATCACGATTACGTTGGATTAAACGTTGGGGATTAAAGCGCAATGCCCATGAAGAAAACGTCATGGAACACAGTTGGGAAGTGTCCGTCATTGCCCACACGCTGGCATTAATTAAAAACCGTTATTACGGCGGTGATGTGGATGCCAATGCGGTCGCAACAGCCGCTTTATATCACGACATTACCGAAGTGATTACGGGCGATTTACCCACGCCGATTAAATACCACTCCCCCGAAATTAACGCCGCCTATAAACAAATCGAACAACGCGCTGAGTTTGAATTATTGGCATTATTGCCTGAAAAATTACAAGCCGATTTTCGCGTTTTAATTCAGCACGACCAAATCCCTGCGGCTCATCTTGAGCTAATTAAAGCCGCCGATAAAATCTCAGCGTATTTAAAATGTCAGGCAGAATTAAAAGCAGGCAATCAGGAATTTGAAACTGCCTCTGAGCAGATAGCCTTAAAAATCGCTGAATCCAAACAACCCGAAGTTATCTTTTTTATGCAGGTATTTGTGCCGAGCTGTAAATTAACACTGGATGGTTTGATGAAAACCTATTGAAAGATAAAATTTTCTATGTTTTTGCATTGGCTACAATCGCTAAACCCCGCAACACTAAATCAGCGTCAATTAGCGGCGTAACGCTTAAATGCGGGGCGATTAATGCCGCATCGCCGCCTGTTAAAATCAATGACATGGGCTTAACTTGTTTGGCTAATACTTTTTCAATTAAACCTACCGCCGCCAATAACGTACCGCTATAAATCGCCGCTTCGGTGAATTTAGCAGGCGCTAATGAATGTGGGCTAGTATTAAACGGCAGGGCATTTGTGCCGTGCGCTAACGATTGCTTCATCAAGGTAATGCCCGCGCTAATAAAGCCGCCTAAATGCTGACCGTCAGTATCCAGTAAATCCACGGTAATTGCCGTACCACAATCGACAATACACGCAGGCAATGAATAACTGTGACGCGCCGCAACGAGAGCAAGCCAACGATCTACGCCTAATTTTTCGGGTGGCGTGTAAGCGTTAGTGATACCAAAAGTGTACGCTTGGGAACTGACGCGGCTAATTTCAATGTCAGACCACAAGGCGAGCGTGACCGCTGTCACTAAGTCCAGCGATTGAGTCGCGGTTACACAGCCAATAACTACTTGTTTCGGTGGCGTGAGTGCTTGCCACGCGTTCAATAATACGGATTGATTAAGCTGCGTATTAAGTAACGGTTGCCCTGTCATAAAATCGCCATTTTCAAGCACCGTCCATTTCAGCCGCGTGTTGCCCATATCAATTAATAAACTCATGCGCTTGCACCACTAAAACTGACTTCACCTGAGGCAAAGATCTGCACCGTGCCGTCGGCGCGTTTCAGTAATAACAGTCCGTCATCATTCACGCCCTCCACAATGCCTGCAATGGTTTTCTGACCAACAAATAACAACGCGGCTTGTCCTTTTAAGCAATCATAACGCCGCCATTCATCGAGATAAGCACTCAGCCCACGTTCTTCAAAATCGGCAATGACAGGCAGTAAATGATTTAATAAGCTACCTGCCAGTGCATTTCTTAATGGACGTTGCCCTGTGATGGTTGTTATATCCGTCCACGCCTGTGTAATATTTTGCGCCTTGTTTTCGGGTAAACATAAATTCAAGCCGATGCCGATAACCGCACTACAGCCGCCAGTCACTTCACCTGATACTTCAATTAAAATGCCGCCTAATTTGCGCCCCTGACTCATTATGTCATTGGGCCATTTCAAGCCAACATCCGCAATGTTCTGTTCGCGTAACGCTCGAATGATTGCAATACCAATCGCTAAACTCAAGCCTGCAATGGCCGCATAACCGCCTTGTGGAAACTGCCACGCAATGGATACATAAATATTACTGCCAAACGGTGACACCCATTCACGCCCACGTCTGCCTTTGCCTGCGGTTTGTTGTTCAGCAAAACAGACCAATCCAGATGCAGCACTGTGTCGGGTTTTTTCCACTAAATAACGGTTAGTTGACTCAATGCAATCATGAATTTCTAACTGGCTGATTAATGTTTTGCTACGTTCATTCAGCTCCGCGTGGATTTTTTCCTGTGCCCATAACTCCACTGATTGCTCCAGCCGATAACCTTTGCCGCTAACCGCCGCAATGCTTAAATCTAACGTTTCACTCAACTGATTGATGTGATTACACACAGCGGCACGGCTAATACCCACTATTTCAGCTAACACCGTGCCAGAATGAAATTCACCATCGGCTAACAGAGTGAGGATTTTTTTTTGTTTATCGGTGAGATGCACGGGTTGTTCCTATAATTCAATGGAGTTAATGAATAAGTCTACCGTGTAGTACCGTTTTATTCATCCTGCTATCGGTTAGAATGACGAATTTTTAGCAGCGGAATAAACCATCATGCAAAAAAACGTATTAATAACAGGGGCAGCAAAGCGGATTGGCGCGGCGTGTGCGAGATTGTTGCATAGTGAGGGGTGCAATGTTTTTTTGCATTATCGTAGCTCAGAGGCGGAGGCATTAGCGTTGTGTGTTGAACTGAATGCACTTCGTCCTGATTCGGCACGCAGTTATGCGGCGGATTTGTTGAATATGGCGGAATTGAACGCACTGACTGATGAAGCACGGCAGGCGTGGGGCGGTATTGATGTGCTGGTGAATAATGCGTCGGCTTTTTATGCGACACCTGTACTGGAAACCACGGAAGCACAGTGGGATGAATTATTGGGTAGTAATTTAAAAGCCCCGTTTTTTTTGGCAACGGCGTTAGCAGAGACGCTGACTGAGCGGCGCGGGTGTATTGTCAATATTATTGATATTCATGCGGAGCGTGGGTTAAAAAATTACGCGGCGTACAGTATTTCTAAGGCAGGTTTAGCAGCGATGACGAAGATGTTAGCTAAAGAATTTGGCGCGGCGATTCGAGTCAATGGCTTGTCACCTGGTGCGATTCTCTGGCCCGATAATGAGTTATCCGAGTCAGACAAACAGGAAATTTTGCAACGGGTGGCATTAGGACGTAACGGTGAACCCTGTGATATTGCCAAAACGGTGTTATTTTTAATCAGGGATGCTGAATATATGACAGGGCAGATTTTAACCGTGGATGGCGGGCGCACGTTGTTTTGTTGATATTTTAAGTATAAATGACTGCCAGTCCTTTAAAGGACTGGCAGTCATAAATTTAGAGCCGATGTTGTTTAAGATTAGTTTTATCGAACTTTTCCCAAAGCTCACCATAACTCACGCCGCTGACAGGATGAATTTCAGTGGGCGCAATTTCGGCGAGCGGCTCTAGCACAAAGGCGTATTTTTCAATTTCAGCACGCGGTATTTGTAAGCGTCCGTCGCTGATAATTAAATCACCGTATAGGATTAAATCTAAATCCAGCGTTCGTGCTGAGAATTTTTGACTATTGCGGGTGCGTCCATTGTCTAATTCAATATCTCGCAGTTGTTTGGCAACGGCTTTAACGTCTAAATCAGAGTCAAAGCCAACAATTAGGTTATGAAAAACATCACCTGAAAACCCCACCGCCTCTGATTCATAAATACTGGAGACGGTCAACGCGCCGAACCGTTGTTCCAATGCCTGCAAACTAGCGGGAATATGCCGCTCTTTGTCGATGTTGCTGCCGATGCTGATATAGCCACGCATGAATTATTTTTCGCCTCTCTCAATAATAATACCGACATCACTCGCGCCACGAATCGCGTCTTTTTTGTTGAGTTTAATTTTTACCCACGGCACATTAAATTCATAACGCAAAATATCAGCAATTTCTGAGATTAACCGCTCTACCAGTAAACATTGGCTGTCTTCGACAAAAGAAATAATGCGTTTAGAGACAGTTTTGTAATCTAAAGCATATTGTATGTCGTCAGTTTCAGCGGCTTGCTGAATATTGTGTGCCATTTCAATATCGAGAACGACAGTTTGTTTGGTTTCTCTTTCCCAATCGTAAATACCGATGATGGTTTCTATTTGTAGCCCGCCTAAAAAAATGATATCCATAGTGTTTTCCAAGTTATGATGTGTAATTTTAAAATCCGCTAAGTATCAAGGAATCCTCCTTGGCTTACAAGTTCTGAATAAGAAGGTACTCAAATGATTGCATGGCTGTTTATTCCAGCGGCTTATTTAATAGGTTCAATTTCCTGCGCGATTATCGTGTGTCGCTTGATGGGTTTGCCAGACCCGCGTGAACAGGGTTCAGGTAATCCTGGTGCAACTAATGTGATGCGCTTTGGCGGTCAAAAAGCGGCAATTATTACTTTGTTGGGTGATTTGGTAAAAGGTTTGATTCCTGTGATTGCGGCAAAGCTACTGAATGTGCCAGTTGAAGTGCTAGCAGCGACAGGGTTAGCGGCATTTATGGGGCATCTTTACCCTGTATTTTTTAAGTTTGAAGGTGGCAAAGGGGTAGCGACTTCTATTGGGGTGTTGCTGGGATTTTCTTGGTTGCTGGGCTTAGCGTTTGTGGGAACGTGGTTAGCTGTTTATAAGCTGGGGAAAATTTCGTCGTTGTCAGCACTGGTGGCTTCGGTGTTATCACCAATTTCTGCGTGGTTTATTGTCGGAGATATAACGCTAGTAGGCGCGTCTTTGCTGATGACTGTGTTACTGGTATGGCGGCATAAAAGCAATATTCAAAAGCTGTTAGCGGGTGATGAGAACTGATATAGTCGAGGCGGTAGTGGGTTAAATCTGTAATTATGAATAAATATCGCGCCCGAATTCGACCTTGTTGATAAGCAAACCGATGACGGTGTCGTGCATCAACTCTAGTTTTGAGCAGCAAATGGTCTTGCGATTGAGTCGTTTGATCCATGTCCGAAAGT
>SHZG01000167.1 GCA_009692395.1 Methylococcales bacterium
CCTTGTACAACCTCGCAACACGTCTCGTGTCGCCCAAGCACAGACCCCCAGTTCCTGTTGTATCCAGTTCATTGCTATCATCGGTTTGTTAGTTCAAATTATCTTACTGTACCGCATTGTGGGAAGTTGTGGGTAATCGTGTGGGTTAAACCCGTTGCTGTGATATTACTGACTGCCAGTCCTTAAAGGACTGGCAGTCATGCCTAAAAGTAAAAACAACAGATTTAATACACTACCCGTAAAAGTATGAACAAGCGAAAGTCCTAACGTTAATTAAGCGTTAGTTCTAACAATTTGTAATGAGGCAAATTCTAAGCAAACTGCTAACAGTGTTTCCCCCGCGTCGCCTGCTTGTTGCCCTTTGATTTGGCGGTCGGCTTTCGCACTTAATACCAATATAGTATTTAACTGCGTTAGGTTTAATCGCGCGAGGGCTTTATCAACCAACGGTTTACGTTTATCCCAGATTTGATTATTTCTAAACACCGTGTCTTTGCTTTGACCGCTTGCCAGTGCTAATTTAATTGTGATTAAACTTCTGGCTTCTCGCGTTAATGCCCATAACACTACAGGCGTGGCAATGCCTTCTGCGCGTAATGCGGATAATACTTTTATGATTCGATTGGCATTCGCGGACAGTACGCAGTCCATTAATTTAAATACGTCATAGCGAGAGCTGTCCGCAACTGTATCAAAAATCTGCACGGTAGTGAGTTTGACTGCACCGTATAGCACATATAATTTGGTTATTTCTTGATCGGCGGCGAGTAAATTACCTTCCACGCGTGAAGCCAATAATTTGATGCCATCAGGTTCTGCGTGTAAACCGCGTTGTTGCAACCGTTGTTGTAACCATTGCAATAATTCTTGCCCTTCTAATGCCCAGACTTGAATAACTACGCCGACTTTATCAAGGCTTTCTACCCAGCGGCTTTTGAGTGTCGCACTGGCGAGTTTACCGATGCTAATTAATAACAGGGTATCTTGAGGAAGTCGCTCACAATACGCAGTGAGTGCTTTCGCACCTTCTGTGCCTACCGTGCCTGATGGTACGCGCAATTCGATGATTTTTTTATCAGAAAAAATAGACATGGAATCTGCTGACAATGCCAACTGATTCCATGAAAAATGAGTGTCTACCGAAAAAATTTCACGCGCGTTATAACCCGCAAGCCGCGCAGTTTTGCGAATAGCATCCGCTAATTCACCCAGTTGTAACGGTTCATCACCACTGAGGAAATAGACGGGAGCTAAGCCTTTTTGTAACGCAGCACTAAGTTGTTCTGCTTTAAGACGCATTATTTAACTTTTAAAGCAGCGCGGACTTGATTAATCATGGTACGCACGGCTTGTTGAACCATTTCATTGCGAATCACTACTTCTTCGTTATCTTTACCCAAAATCAATTGCTGATCGTTAAAATAATCACGTCTAATGGTAATGGGTTGTGATTTTACTAACTGAACATTATTCACGTCGGTGATTTCGTAGTTTAAACGGTATTCCAAGTTATATTGATTAGCCCGTCCTGACGCGCCCAATGAGGCAGCATTTTTCAGGTTATCTTCATTAGATATAGTAAGAATCGTACTCGCCGCAGCACGGGAACTGACTAACTGTACTTGTGATGCTGCGAATGCTTTCCTAAATTGCTCAGCTAAGGGTGCGGACGCGCCTTCGATGTAAATAGATTTCATCTCTGAAGGTAACTCTAACGCACCGCGTAGATGATAACCACAGGCTGTCAGCAGTAAAAGGGTTAGCATGATGAGGGTTGATGACAATAATTTTACTGACACAGAAAACTCCGAATGTGTGATGTTACGCACGACTGCCAGTCCTTTAAGGACTGGCAGTCGTAAACGTTAAATAACAATATTAACCAGTTTATTAGGCACAACAATGATTTTTTTAATCGATTGTCCATTAATAAAGTGTTGCGTATGTTCATCATCCAACGCCGCTGCTTGTATTTCAGCATTAGTTGCCGTTGCCGATACTGAGATTTTACCGCGCAATTTACCGTTGACTTGAATCATGTAATCTAATGAATCCTGCACTAACGCGCTTTCATCAACCGCTAACCATGTTTCACTGACCACCGCGTTATCATGCCCTAAATCTAACCACAATTGATGACAAATATGCGGCACCATAGGCGATAACATCAAGACGATGGCTTCCAATACTTCTTGGCGGATGGCTTTGCCGTTGTTGGATTCATCGGTGAATTTGATGAGCGTGTTGATTAATTCCATGTTGGCAGCGATGGCAGTATTAAAAATAATCCGCACCCCCATGTCATGAGTCACTTTTTGAATGGTGTGATGCAAATGACGACGCATGGTTTTTTGTTCATCCGTCAAATTGCCTTGAACCTTGAATCGTGAACCTTGAACCTGTTCTGTGTGTAAAAACACCTGTTTCCACAAGCGTTTCAAGAAACGAGACGCGCCTTCAACACCCGTATCAGACCATTCCAACGACTGCTCTGGCGGCGCGGCAAACATGATAAACAAACGCACCGTATCCGCGCCATATTGAGCAATCAAACCTTGTGGGTCAACCGTATTGCCTTTGGATTTAGACATTTTACTGCCGTCTTTTAACACCATGCCTTGGGTCAATAGCTTTTTAAACGGTTCATCACAGCTTAACAAGCCTTCATCACGCAACAGCTTAGTATAAAAACGCGCATACAATAAATGCAGAATCGCGTGTTCAATACCGCCGATGTAATGGTCAACAGGTAGCCAGTGATTCGCCGTAGCATCCAGCATACTGTCGCCTTGATTACTGGCAAAACGTGCGACATACCACGAGGATTCCATGAAAGTATCAAAGGTATCAGTTTCACGGCGTGCAGGTTTACCACATAACGGACAATCAACGTGTGAAAAAGTGGGATGAGCCACTAACGGCGATTGTGAACCGTCCAGCACCACATCACGTGGTAACGTAACAGGTAAATCTTTTTCAGGGACAGGCACAGTGCCGCAATCATCACAATAAATGACAGGAATCGGTGCGCCCCAATAACGTTGCCGCGATACGCCCCAATCGCGTAAACGGAACATCACTTTGCGCGTGCCTTTGTCGTCTTGTTCTAAAGTTTCGGCAATTTTGCCAAATGCTTCGGCTGATGTTAAACCATCAAACGCGCCCGAGTTTTTTAATACACCTTTAACAGTGTATGCCTGTTCGGTGCAGTCATCGTCTTCGCCATTGGCGGCGAAAATAACTTGCTTGATAGCGATGCCGTATTTAACGGCAAATTCATAATCCCGTTGGTCATGCGCAGGTACAGACATCACCGCGCCCGTGCCGTAACTCATTAATACAAAGTTCGCAATCCACACAGGCACAGCTTCACCCGTAATCGGATGCAGAGCAGTGATACCCGAATCAATACCGCGTTTTTCCATGGTTTCCATTGCCGCTTCGGCAGTTTCCATGTGCTTACATTCTTCAATAAAGGCTTGAATATCGGTATTGTTTTCAGCGGCTTTTAACGCTAACGGATGTTCAGCGGCAACCGCTAAATAAGTGACACCCATTAAAGTATCAGGGCGCGTGGTATAAATGCGTAATGGCTGTTCCATGTCAGGCACAGCAAAATCCATTTCCACGCCTTCTGAACGCCCTATCCAATTGGCTTGCATGGTTTTCACTTGCTCAGGCCAACCGTCCAAGCTATCCAATGAAGTCAATAATTCATCGGCATAATCAGTGATTTTTAAAAACCATTGCGCGATTTCTTTGCGTTCCACAGGCGTATCACACCGCCAGCAACCGCCGTTAATCACCTGCTCATTCGCCAATACCGTCATGTCATGCGGACACCAATTGACAGGCGCGGTTTTTTTATAAACCATGCCTTTAGCGAGTAGCTTCAAGAAAAACCATTGTTCCCACTTGTAATACTCAGGATCACAGGTCGCCAGCTCACGATTCCAATCATAGCCGAAGCCCAGTTGTTTCAACTGGTCGCGCATATAGTCGATGTTGCTGTACGTCCAGTCGGCAGGGTGTACACCGTGCTGCATCGCAGCATTTTCCGCAGGTAAACCAAACGCATCCCAGCCCATAGGCTGCATGACATTTTTCCCCCGCATCCGTTGATAACGGCTAATCACATCGCCGATGGTGTAATTACGCACATGACCCATGTGCAGCTTGCCACTGGGATAAGGAAACATCGATAAGCAATAATATTTTTCTTTGGACTTAGAGGGTTGAACGTTAAAAACCCCTGACTCTTCCCAAATTTTTTGCACTTCTTGCTCAATCGCTTGCGGCTGATAATTCTCTTGCATCGTTCTCGTCTGTGTCTGCATCAAAACCGCTAGAATACCGTACCACGCCTTAAATCTAAAGTGGCAATTCTTTAATAACGTGGCACGGTGTTATCACAAAGCATCGACCACGCATTAATACCACCTTGCAGATTAGAAATATCGCTAAAACCCGCGTGTTCCAGATACAAAGCGGCTTGTTGACTACGCATTCCATGATGGCAAATAACCACGATTGCTTGCTGTTTATCCAGCTCATCCAAACGGGCAGGAATTTGACTCAGCGGAATCAATACACTGTTCTCAATATGCGCGTAGCAAAATTCATTCGGTTCTCTGACATCCAGCAAAAATAACGGCTCTAGCTTGTCGATTTTAGTTTTTAATTCGGGGGCGGATAGTTGTTTGATTGTCATAAGGTTCTTCAATATTTAAGTGTCTGAGTGAGCTATTGTATCCTTCTGCTGTTATTCGTACCTACAACACGCTATTAATTCTTAAGTTGATAGCGGTGAATTCGAAGATTTTCCTATTTTTAAATATACACCTATTATGAAATAAATAATTTTTGTATTTTTCTATTATATTTCAATTGATTATCATAATATTACCAGTAAAAATAAAACGCAATAATACATTATTGTGCCATTGCTGCCATCTGGGATTGATGCTAGCCTACAGGGTAGTTGTTGCCTTATTTACTCAGGATTTACTTGGCAAAATAATGATAATAGCTCATTTTTTCATTACAGGTATGTCGCCTCTATTTGGTTTCATGCTAATTCACATTTTTTGGAGAACCATTATGACACTGTCAAAATTAACAACCATCCCTAATGACGTGGCTACATCTATCATCGATCTCAACTCTGGGCAAATTACTGAGCTACAAACTGCTTTGGTTAAACTCGGGGTAGTGGGTTAAATCTGTAATTATGAATAAATATCGCGCCCGAATTCGACCTTGTTGATAAGCAAACCGATGACGGTGTCGTGCATCAACTCTAGTTTTGAGAAGCAAATGGTCTTGCGATTGAGTCGTTTGATCCATGTCCGAAA
>SHZG01000168.1 GCA_009692395.1 Methylococcales bacterium
TACCCGCAATCGAACGGTTAAAACAAGGCTTGAATTTTGTTACAGATAATCAAGGCGAACTCGAACGCCTAACGCAAAGAAACATCGACCTTGTTTACGAGCGCGATAATGCGCGTCATGACGTAGCCAGACTAACCGCTGAATTAACACGAACAGCCTCATTAAAAGCCGAAAATACCGCTTTAAAAGCCAAGCTGAAGCAAGATAAAAGCCGCCATTGCCAATGTTTGACGGCTAAAGGCTTACAGTGTGACAAACCCGCTAAGCACGAAAATAAAATTAATGGCTTTATCGTGTTTACTTGCGAACGGCACTACAAATCATCTGCTCAAGCAAAATAACAGGTAACAACATGACCACAAAAACTAAATCCAAAACTAAAGACAGTAATGCCGTGAACGTGCCATTAAAAAAAGACAAAGACCATGACGAGGCAATGGCTAATGTATTACTTAGACCGTCGGTACAGGCTGCTATCACTATCCAGCAATGGGGAAATCAAAGTGATATTGGTTCGCTGATGGGCGAGTTATTTGTGCAAGTTGCTATAGTCAAAAATGGCGATATGGGGCGACCAGAAGCCATGTTATTAGCTCAAGCCCATACGCTTGATGCCTTGTTTAACAATCTGGCACGTCGGGCGCAAAATCAGCAATATATCAAACAATTTGAAACTAATTTACGCTTGGCATTCAAAGCACAAAGCCAATGTAGGGCAACTTTAGAAACCTTAGCGGCTCTCAAAAATCCGCCTGTTATCTTTGCCAAGCAAGCCAATATCTCAAATGGACACCAGCAAATAAATAACGGCGTACCTGCTACGCACACGGAAAAAACACAAAATCAACCAAACGAACTATTAGTTGAGGCACAACATGGCAGCGAGACACTGGACACCCGAACAACGAGCGCAACAATCGGCAAAGATAACGCAATGGCAACCTTGGAATAACTCTACAGGGGCAAAAACGCCCGAAGGTAAGGCGATAGCATCACGCAACGCATTTAAAGGCGGTACACGCGATTTGTTGCGTGATGTGGCTAAGTTATTGCGTGAACAAAAAGACTGTTTGAAGCGGATTACATGATATTAATCCACGTTGTTGGTGATTAGGTTCAAATACTAACAAAAATACCTCATGCTATAGTAATGAGCTAAAACAACGGATGTTAAGCCGTTGCCATGACTTCCCTTAAATTCAATCTTCAATTATGTCCACTACCGAAAACCTGAACAACCTAGCCCAAGAGATATGGAAATCCGCTGAAAGTCTACGCGGTAAATTCAAAGCCTACGAATATCAAAACATAGTCTTGCCGATGATTACCTTACGGCGGATTGAATGCGTTTTAGAAAGTTTTCGCAAAAAAGAATTAGAAACCATTCAAGGGCGTTTTCCTAACGACAGTGAAGACCAGCTAAAAGTATGGTTAAAGAAAGCCGAAAAAGATTTCAGATTTTACAATACCAGCGAATGGGCATTTAAACAGCTAGATAAAGAAGATTTACAGGTTTTAGTTGATAACTTCACCGCTTATCTCAAAGCGTTTTCACCCAATATCACCACCATTATTGACCATTTCGGCTTTAAAGAAACCGTTCTCAAGCTGAAAAAAAACGGCTTACTGCCTACGCTTGTTAAGCAATATGCAGGGCTAGACTTAGGCTTGGATAAACTCTCTAACCTAGAAATGGGTTACGTTTATGAAGAACTGCTACGACGATTTTCAGAACAAAGCGGCGAAGAAGCAGGGGAACACTTTACCCCGCGTGAAGTGATTCGCTTAATGGTTGATTTATTAGACATCCAATTGACAGAACAGCAACCGACTATTTTTATTTACGATCCCGCTTGTGGTACGGGTGGAATGTTATCCGTTGCTAAAAAGCACGTTTTAGACCGCATTACCGATTCACAACAACGCGACTTAGCAGAAGATAAAATTATTCTGTACGGTCAAGAATTGCAACCCCAAAACTTTGCGATTTGTGAAGCAGAAATGTTGCTGAAAGCCGATAAATGCCATATCAAAATTGGAAACTCGCTCATTCCTTATGACATAAGCCGTAAAGACTTAGGCGATCAGCTGAATGACGGCATTGAACACCGTTTTGATTATATGCTCAGTAATCCACCGTTTGGCGTAACGTGGAGCGACTACAAAACCCAAGCGGAAAAACTCAACACCACCCGCTATAAAGCAGGAATGCCGCGTAGTAATGATGGTGCATTGCTGTTCTTACAAACCATGCTAGACAAAATGAAGCCGATAGCCCAAGGCGGCAGTAAAATTGCCGTGGTGTTTAATGGTTCACCGTTAAGTAATGGTGATTGTGGTTCAGGTGAAAGCGAGATTAGACGCTGGATAATCGAAAATAACTGGCTAGATGCTATCGTCATGCTACCCGACCAACTGTTTTACAACACAGGCATTTATACCTATATCTGGCTACTCAGTAACAACAAGCCCGACAGTCATCACCAGCAAATTAAAATCATAGATGCCCGCGAACAATCCGAAAAAGAGCCTAAATCCTTTGGCAACAAACGCAACCGTATGACTCAAGCGCATTTGCAATGGATAAAAGACGCTTATAACCACCATTGGCAAACGGAAACACACCCACAAATCAAACTTTTTAAACCCACTGATTTTGCCTATCACAAAGTCAGCGTCGTGTTTTGGCAAACCGATGAACACGACCAGCCCGCGTTTATCACTGAACCCTACGAAAAAGACCTTACCGCAGCCAATATCAAAAGAGAACTCGACTTTTATGACAGTGAAATCACGTTTACAGGCGTGGTATTGCTAGACGATAAAGAACAGCCGTTTAAACTTACCTTAAAGCCCAATGATTCCTTTACTACCAGCTATCACAAACAATTAAAAGCCCTGTTTAAAGCCGAATTAGCCGAGGTTTTAAAAGGTGTTGATGACAAAGACAAAGCCAAAATAGAAAAAGCGTTTTTGAAAAGCATCATTGCGTTAGAAATCAGCTTTTATCACCGTCATTATGTCCAAGATAATGAATACATCCCTTATGGTGAAGACATTGCCGCTTTCTTAGAACGTGAAATTGCTAAACCGATTATTCGTTGGCAAGACAGCGATCAACTGGGTTATGAAATTCTGCCCAATAAATACTTTTATCATTACCAAGCCCCAAAACCCACCGCTGAATTATTAAAGGATTTTTGGCAGTTAGAAAACGATGCAGTGAATTTATTGAAAAGTTTAGAGAGTGAACAAGGTTAATGAATACAACTAATGCGGCTATGCAAGAAAGCGGGGTTGAGTGGATTGGAGTGATTCCGCAGGGGTGGAAAGTTAAAATTATCAAACGTGATTTTGATATAAAGCTAGGAAAGATGCTGCAACCACTCAAAAAAACAGAATTAGATACCGAAGAATATTATTTAAAAACGTCTAATATCTATTGGGATGGCGTTGATATTGGCGATATTAAAAAAATGTGGTTCTCGCCTTTAGATAAAGCAAATACAGAACTTCAATATAATGATTTATTGGTTTGTGAAGGCGGTGATGTTGGTCGTTCTACTTTGTGGAAAGAAGAAATAACGCCTTGTTATATTCAGAATGCAATTAATAGAGTAAGACCTATTCATAATGCTTCAACAAAGTATTTATATTATTGGTTATTTTTATTAAAACATTCTGGTTATATTGATGCAATGGTTAGCCGCATAACGATAGCGCATTTAACCGCTGAAAAATTGGAACGGTTAGTATTTTTACTGCCGCCATGTTCAGAACAACAAGCCATAGCCCAGTATTTAGATGAGCGTTGCGGCAAGCTAGATAAAATTATTGCGATTAAACAGCAACAAATAAAAACACTGGATGCCTTGCGTCAGTCGATTATTTATCAAGCCGTCACCAAGGGTTTAGATGCTTCCGTACTGTTGATAGATTCAGGCGTTGAATGGTTGGGAGAAATTCCAAAAAATTGGAAATTATCAAAGTTACGATATGAAATATCTATAAAAAACGGAGATTTTATATCGAATAAATTAGACCATGAGTCAGAATACCCTGTAGTAGGCGGTAATGGTTTTATGGGTAGAACTGATAGTTTTAATGTAAAAGGAGATATTATTGTTATTGGTCGTGTTGGTGCATATTGCGGAAATGTTCATTATATTAATGAAAAAGCATGGGTTAGTGATAATGCTTTAATTGTTGACACTATTAATAACAAAAAGTTTTTCACTTATTTATTAAATTCTTTTAATATAAATTCTATCGCAAATAAAACGGCTCAGCCAGTTGTAACCGCGACCAATATCAAAGCCATTTATATTCCAATCCCAACATTTAATGAACAACAAGCCATAGCCGCCTACCTAGACCAAGAAACCCAACGCCTAGACCAATTAAAAGCCAACCTAAACCAACAAATTAAGGTACTAAGCGATTATAAAAAGTCGTTGATTTATGAATGCGTGACAGGCAAAAAACGGGTTATTAAAGCTGGTTAAAGCGGCTAAAAAAGGTTACATTACGCCTAAAAAATAATAATTTGTAACCTTTAGGAGTGAATAATCATGATTGGCGAACGCTTACAACGAGCGCGAAAAGCGGCGGGTTTGTCTTTTCGAGCATTGGCTGAACAAGCAGATTTAAGCCATGCCACGATAGATAAGTTTGAGCGCGAACAGCTTAAGCCATCCTCTAGCCAATTGATTAAACTGGCTAAAATTTTGGGCGTTCGCACCGAGTATTTTTTTCGCCCGCAAGTCTTAACCATTGAAGGCATTGAATACCGTAAAAAAAGCACGTTGCCACAAAAGCAATTGGCTAAAATTCAAGCGGATATTTTTGACCAAGCCGAACGCTGGCATGAGTTGTTAGCCTTATATCCGCAATCACCGATTAAGCCGTTTAGCTTGCCGTCCTGTTTACCTGAACAAGTCACCACAGAACACATTGAAGCGTTAGCGGTGGCGGTTCGTCATGCGTGGGATTTAGGCTTGAACTGTATCCCTGATTTAATCGACACCTTGGAATCACAGGGCATTATGGTGATTAGTGCAGCGGTGGACGGTGATAATAAATTTGATGGTTTAGCCGCGTTGGTGAATAAAATCCCTGTGTGTGTGGTGGGTGCATGGTGGGCAGGGGATCGGCAACGCTTTACCTTAGCGCATGAGTTGGGGCATTTGTTGTTAAAAAACCGTGTAGACGCTTCATTGGATGAAGAAAAACTGTGTAATCACTTTGCAGGGGCATTTTTATT
>SHZG01000169.1 GCA_009692395.1 Methylococcales bacterium
ACGGTAACGTGGCTCTCCCGTTGCATTGCGTCCTGACTTACCAATCTGGTTGCTTTTACAGAATGGACAGGTGATTTCTTGGTAGCAGCTCATAAGGTCTTTTAGGTAAGTGTGATTTTATTCTGCCCGTGATTTTAATCTATCATCACCGATTTAACCCACTACCCCCTATTGATAAAAATCAGGGCAACCACAAGGGTTGCCCCTACGTTTATTTCACAACACAACTTTTCTGCCCGTATTCTTCCGCTTCTTTAATACGGGTTTTCAAATCTTTCGCTTGTGCAGGGTCACGAAACACCCCACCTGCATCGCCTGTTTGTCCTTTGCCTAAATAATTAAACGTTTTTGCCGCTTCATAATCCGCAAAACTGAGTTTTTCGGCAATTTTGTCTATTTTGCAACCACACGCATATTGGGTAACGTAATTCATTTTGCTCAAATTACCGTCTTTTTGTGCGATACAATTCAATACATATTCAATACGGTCGCGGGTTGGGTAGTCGTTTATTAACGGCGCGGCAGGTGCTGTGGATGCTGGTTTAGCCGTTTGTTTAGATTTTTTTGAATGTTTAGCAGCGAGAGCATTGCCACTTAATGCCATTACTAAGGCAACACTTAATACGGATAGCCGATATTTATTTTTCATGGATAAGACTCTATTCCCTAATGTATCAAAAAGTAAAAAGTTACAGATAAAGACCTGCGAGGTTTTTAAAATCTTGCAGGTCTAGCTCACTGTGGTTTATTTTAACCGAAAACAGCGACAACAACTTTTGTTAGCCACATAAAAATACTGATAATGAACAACTCAACAAAAATAACAGGGGTGATTTTAGCAGGCGGTTTGGCACGGCGTATGAATCATCAAGATAAAGGGCTAGTCAATTATAAAGCGCGTCCGCTGGTGAGTTATGCGATTGCCGCACTCGCACCATTGGTAGATGAGACGATTATTAATGCTAATCGTCACCACGAACAGTATCAACAATTTGGCTTGCGTGTTATCGCCGATCAAAACGCTCGTTTTGATGGCCCGTTGGCAGGCATATTAACGGCTATGATAAATACCGATACCGACGTGTTGTTGGTCGTGCCGTGTGACGCGCCATTGATGACAACGGCGCATTTGCAAAAATTATTAGCTACCCGCGCTGAGTTGGATGCCGATGTGGCGGTGGCGTTTGACGGTGAACGTTTGCATCCTGTGTTTTTAGCGATTCATAGCCGTTTACAATCCAGCTTACAGGATTATTTAGCCAGTGGTGAGCGCAAAGTACAAGCGTGGTTAGCGTGCCACCACGCCGTACAGGTTGATTTTAGTGAGTCGCCTGACATATTTACCAATCTTAATACGTTGGCTGAACTATCTGCGTTAGAAATCCAGTAGGGGCAGGTCTTGTGCCTGCCCTTGAATAAAATGGTGTGTTAGAGCTAACGCACAACAAAATGATACCGTTCGTGGTGAGCCATTCGACTACGCTCATGAGAGCCTTGTCGAACCACATTCACACTTCGACAGGCTCAGTGCGAAAGGCTTTGTAAGCATTTTATTAACGGTTAGCTATATCAGGGCAACCACAAGGGATTTTGCCCCTACAGATTAAACACTTTCTTGCCAGCGTTGATACAAAAAATACCAAATCACCGCGCTTTGTACGCCCATACAAACGATTGAAATGACCATATTGTCAGCGACTAACGGGAAAAATAATGCGGCTAACCAGTGTTGTTTAGCAGCTGCGAATATGCCAGGTAACACGCCATACAGCAACACCAACGATAATAATGTCAGACTAAATGCACGTTGTGGGTTTTTGCTGTAACTAAAAAATAGAAAAATGCCGATGTCTCTTAGTAATAGCAACAGAATAGACATCGGGTAAACGTGTAGCTCTTCAATATCGGCTGGGCGTGCAAATGACAGTGGTATTGCCAGTAAACCAGCCAAGACAAAGGTGACACACCACAACGGTAATTCTTCCGCACTGCGTAGCCAATTTTCTTGCGCTATGTAAGTGAATAAACGTTTAATGCGCATGGGTTCGTGATGTTCAGCAAAGGCAATCAGATAACTGAGTGTGAAACAAATACCGAAGGCGATGCTATAAAAATATTCGCCAAATTGATTGGGCGCGATAAAGCCGCCCTGATAAATTATCAGGAAGACGGCAAATGCTAGCCACACCCACGGCAACGTGCGGATGCGTAATTCTTGTGCCATGAGTCGATAATTACCCACCATACACCAGAACAAGGCTAAGCAAACGCTGATTAGGGTTAAAAAATGAGCGGTGGTGTTCACGCCATACCAAGTGGCAGGCGTATGTTGTAATGAGTCTGGAGCTTGTGATAACGGCATAACAAAAGAACCAATGGACAATGCGCCCAGTATGGCTAAGCCGATAATCACCGAATTACTGTTAATTTTTCCTTTACGCAAGGCAAGTAGACTCAGTAACAAACTGAGATTCTGCACCAATAAGCCACTAGTGAGTGCGTAGCTAAGCACCCAAAATAAATTGCTAGTGTTTTGTGCCATAAAGCCATAAACAAGCAAACAAATAACGCAGCCATACCACACGACCAACGTGCTACCGAATAATTTACCGCACACCATAGTCCACGGATCTAACGCGGATAAGCATTGCGTATCCCATGTGTGACTACGTTGTTCATCCAATACGCTGTCTACTGCTTGCCTCGCGCCCCAAAATGACACCATGAGTAGAAACAAACCTAAGGCGGTTTGTGCGGTGATGTTGGTTTGATAACTGGTCTGGTTGTCGAGAATATAGGTGAGGGTAAAGATAATCCCCAAAATTAACGGCACACCAACCAGCCGCGCCGAGGAAAATTCTAATTGCAGTTGGCGTTGAAATTCAGGATTTAAATTCATGGACGTTGCCTCATAGTTTCCAGATACGCATCTTGTAAATTGCTGGTGATTTTGGCGAATTCGCAAATTGGTAAGTTGTGCGCTAATAAGTTTTTTAATATGTCGTGGTGGTGTTGGCTGTCACCTTGTATTTGTAGCAACGCCGATTGATTGTGTTCGGTTTTTAACACGGTAAGCGTGTCTATGGATTGCAACAACGCGGCGAGATTGTCCACAGGTGTTGCTAGGGTTAATTTAAAATCTTGCGTGTGGGTGGCCGTTTTTATCGCCACTTGTTCAATAATGCGCCCCTCGCGTAGCACCAACATATCGGTGCTATAGGCTTCTAATTCGGCAAGAATATGGGAGGATACCAATAACGTCATGCCCTGTTTTTGTAATTCTAAAAATAATTCAGCGAGTTCGTGACGCGCTTCGGGGTCTAAACCAGACGCGGGTTCATCTAATAAAACGACACGCGGGGAATGAATAATCGCTTGGGCAATGGCAACCCGTTGGCGTAAACCGCGCGACAATGTACCTGCTAATACATCTAAACGGTCGGTGATGTATAAACCTTTACTGACTCTGGCGATAGCGGCTTCACAGTCTGTATCGGCGATGCCTTGTGCGCGTGCAACATAATGCAAACATTGGCGCACCGTTAAACGGTCATATAATCCGAAAAAATCCGACAAATAGCCAATAATACGATGGCATTCGCGCGGATGCTCAAGCACATCAATATTATCAATACGAATATCACCACTGACGGGTTGCTCTAAGGCTGCCATACAGCGCAATAACGTGGTTTTTCCCGCGCCATTCGGGCCAACTAGCGCGGTGATACTGCCTTGCGGAATATGAAACGAGACCTCATCTAACGCCCTGAGGTTAGGGTATTCAAAAATTAAATGTTCGACATTAATCATTAGGCTTGGGTGTGGGTAGTGGTTGGAAGGCGGGGTGATTTTGGCACATTCTGGCAGACATGAGAAACCGCTGATCGTAATGGAATCATGATGATAATTCTACGATGAATGATTTAATTTGATATAGCCGAGGCAGTATAAATTGATTAACAAACCGTTCGCGCTGAGCTTGTCGAAGCGTGAATGTGGTTCGACAAGCTCACCACGAACGGTATCACTTTATTGTGCTTTAGCTATACCAGATGATGCCAATCGCTTTATGGGCAAAAAGCAAGCATATTAATTAAACCAAGACATAAAACAAAACCATCTTACCGTAAAAAATTCGCTTACTTTACTACTGTGATGCTTTAATTTTTTCCAAACACACCAATTTCCAATCAGGTTGCACCGCAATCAGCAATGTGATTTGTACAAAACCTTGTTGCCCATCAGTGGGATGATGAAATTGTCGTTCGCCACCTTCACGTTTTAAGACTGTTTGTGTTTGCCAATAGTTAGCAAATTCTGGGCTTTGCGTTAATAACGTATCAATCAATTGCTGCATCATGATATTTTGTGGATGACGGCTATAATCGGCGCGAAATTCTGCCACTAGACGTTGAGCGCGTTCTGACCAATTGGCAATCAGTGTTTTAGCCGTGGCTGATAAAAATACAAATTTCAATAAATTACGCTCGGTTGTCGATTCATCTAACCAACCGACAAATAAATCTGCGGTTTTCGCATTCCAAGCCCGCGCCGTCCAACAATCATCCAGCAAATAAGCGGGCTCAATAAAACCTGAGGGTAATAGTAACCATTCGGGTAACACATCAATTGGCAAAATTTCGGGTTCTAATGGATCACGTTTTCCTGCTAAATCAAATAATGTCACTCTTTCAGCAGGTGTCAAGCGTAGCGCGTCAGACAGGCGTGCCAATGCCGCAGGTGATGCTGCCACGTCACGCCCCCTTGTTCCAGCCAAGTAATCCACGTCACGCTAACTATAGTATTTTAGTTTTAACATAATCCATTTATTTCTATAAAATCCCATGAAAAAAGCCTACAGCGAAGATCTGAGAAAATGCGTAATAAACTGCTACGAAGCAGGATTTCCCAAGACTGTAATTATACAGATATTGACTATAGGAAAAGACACATTAAATCGTTGGATTAGACAATATGAAGAGACTGGAAGTTGAGCACCCAAGGTAAGAACAGAATATAAAAGCAAGTTGAGCGATGAAGATTTATTAAGTTATATAAAACAAGATCCATCGGCAACGCTTGAGGAAATAGCGACGCATTTATCGGTTAAAATCCCATCGGTTCATGCGCGTTTAAAACAATGCGGTGTCACACGAAAAAAAAAAACGTTTCTTTATGAAGAAAGAGATGAACAAGCACGCGCTGAATTTATCGAGCAGCTCAAAATGAGTGAATCACAACCTATGGTTTATCT
>SHZG01000170.1 GCA_009692395.1 Methylococcales bacterium
TTCGGACATGGATCAAACGACTCAATCGCAAGACCATTTGCTTCTCAAAACTAGAGTTGATGCACGACACCGTCATCGGTTTGCTTATCAACAAGGTCGAATTCGGGCGCGATATTTATTCATAATTACAGATTTAACCCACTACCCGAAAAAAGGTAGCCAGCCTTGATGATTCAACACGGCATTTCTAATAATAATTTCTCTGGCAACCATCGCGGGTACGAAGCCTTGCGCAAAATGCCCAATTTTGTCGTAATTATTGCGCTCAAAATGCGCGGTATCTTTTAGCCAATCGATAATGGCACTTCGGCGTAGGTGTAATGCCCACCTATCATAAGGATGATGCAATGAATCAGGATCAAGCCGTACAGCAGACTAGTGAGTGGAAAACGCTTGCGAGTCAGTAGCAAGGTAATAGCCGCAATCAGGGCAGGCAAAACTTCCATGAACCACGTTAAATAATCTTTCGGGTTAATGCCTGACCAAATTAACACTAAGAAAAACACACTCACGCCGATTTTTTTCATCACTGTTGCCGCACCTCTACGCTATACCCTAGTTGTCAGCTATTATAATGCCCTCATACGCATCAACTTAAGGAAACTGGCATAATCTAACAAAAACACACGTTCCAATCGCTCTGCGTTGGAATGCGTGAGTGGACGCTCCAGCGTCCTGTAACACATCATGAAGACGCTAGAGCGTCTTCGGTGGCATTACAACGCAGAGCGTTGTAACGATTGCCTTGTTGTTTTATTTATTAAATTCCTTAAGTTGATGCCTATGGTCGGCTATTATAATGCCCTAACTTCGTCACGCTGAATCATTCGTCATGTTCATTCTGCACAGCTCCAATAAAACCGAAAACTTAGTCGCACATTTAACCACGGTGATTAGTGCCACGCCGTTAAGTTCGCCATTTAGTAAAGAAGTGTTTTTAATTCAAAGTCAGGGCATGGAACGCTGGCTATCGCAGCAATTAGCCAATGAATTAAAAGTGTGGGGCAATTATGAATTTTTATTTCCTGCAAAATTTTTCAGTTCGCTGACGGATAAAATTGACAGCCGTTTAAATGATGCGGTGTTTGATCGGCATTTGATGTTGTGGCGGATTGAGGCATTATTACGGCACTTGGATAATGAAGCATTGTTACCGTTAAAACAATATTTATCAGGTGATTCAATGGCTTTAAAACGCTATCAACTGGCGTTACAATTGGCGAAAATTTTTGACCAATATCAAATCATGCGCCCTGATATGTTGGCAAAGTGGCAAGCCAATAAATTAGAGTATAAAGCCTCTGCAACTGAACGCTGGCAACAAGTGTTATGGCGACAAGTCACGCAACAAATCGGCACTAAACACCGTGGTTCGTTATGGTTGCAGGTAATAGATAAACTCAACGCCGCAGAAGATGGCGCATTCAGTGCGCAACTGCCTGAGCGGGTGTGTGTTTTTGGTGTCAATACCATGCCGCCGCTGTTTTTAAAGTATCTGGAAGGACTATCGAAACATTGTGATTTACATTTATTTTTGCTCAATCCATCCAATGATTTTTGGGCAGACATAGACAGCAAACGGCAACGCATTATCAATGAGGAAAATTTTGTTGGGCATCCATTATTATCAACCTTAGGGCAACAAGGGCGCGAGTTTCAGGACATTATGCTAGATTTAGCGATTCCATTTACGATGGAATTTGATCCGTTTGAGGAAAATCAAGCTCTGCATTTAACGAATTTGCAACAATTACAAAACGATATTTTAAATAACGCGGTAGACACGCATTCATGTCTACAAGCCGATGATTCTATTAGCATTCATTCCTGCCATTCCAGAATGCGTGAAGTGGAAGTCTTAAAAAATCAGCTCTTACACGCGCTGGAACAAGACCACAGCTTACAACTGCGTGATATTGTCGTTATCGCGCCTGATATTCAAGTGTATGAGTCATTTATCACAGCGGTATTTAGCGATATTCAACACGCGATTGCCGACCGTAGTTTACGACTCAGTAATCACGCGCTGGATGCGTTTATTCGCTTTTTAAGTGTCAGTCAAAGCCGTTTTGGTTGGCAAACCGTGTTGGATTTGCTAGAACAAACGGTGGTTTATCCGAGCTTTGGCTTATCAGAACCTGATTTGGAATTGATTAAACATTGGATAAGCGACAATCATGTGCGCTGGGGAAAATCTGCTGCACATAAGAAAAAATTAGGCTTACCCGAACTGAATGAAAATACTTGGCAAGCCATGCTCGATAGGCTGTTAATGGGTTATGCAGTCGGGTGTGATGACGATTTTGTCGATGGCGTATTGCCTTATAAAGCCATTGAAGGCGGATCTGCATCGGCGTTAGGGGGTTTGTGTGATTTTATGGAGTTGTTGTTTGATGCCAGTCGAAAATTAAGAAAAGCTAAGACTCTCAAAGAATGGAATAAACAGCTTTGTTATTACGCAGACAAGCTGTTAGTGGATGTTGACCCAATTGAAATGCAGCAGCTGAAAGAATTATTCGCTGAATTATCCGCCGATGTCACTAGCGTGCATCATGACACCGTGGAATTGCAGGTAATCGTCAGCTGGATGGAAAGCCGCGTCGAAGAGCGTAAAACCTCGAACGGCTTTTTACGCGGACAATTGACGTTTTGTTCCATGCTACCGATGCGCTCTATTCCGTTTAAAATTATTGCCTTGCTGGGGATTAATGACGGCGAATTTCCCAAAATAGACCGCAATCCAACCTTTGATTTACTCAGCCAACATTATCAAAAAGGCGATCGTTCCCGCCGTGCCGATGACCGTTATCAGTTTTTAGAAATTTTATTATCCGCACGGCAACGCTTGATTATGACTTATATCGGGCAGTCGATTAGTCAAAATGCCACGATTCCGCCATCGGTGATTATCAGTGAATTACTCGACGTATTACACAGCAGTTATGCACTGCAAAACCCCACCATTCAAGAACCGTTACAGGCGTTTAGTTCCCGTTATTTTGACGGCAGTTCGGAAAAACTCATCAATTATTCAGCCAGTGATTTAGCAACGGCGGCGGCAATCACCGATGTTAAATCGCCTACCAATGTTTGGTGGACAGGCACGCTGGAAACCGAAGTCGAACAAGTGATTGATATTAATGAGTTGTTTAGTTTTTTCCGTCATCCACAAAAATATTTTATTAATCGACAATTAGGCGTGCGTTTTAATAAACAGGACGCGAAAGCCGAAGAACGCGAGCCGTTTGCTATCGGTAAATTAGACGGTTACGGGATTTATAATGACTGGATACAAACGGAATTGAGCGGCAGCGCAGTCTCGGTGCAGAAAATGCAGGCGCAAGGTGTGTGGTTGTCAGGCGTGGTCGGTGAACTGGCTTTTAATCGTCAACAACAAGTCATTAATGCATTTGTCGAACACATTAAAAATAAAAACTTGGGTGAACGTGTCGATGATGTGGCGATTTATTTAAAAATTGAGTCGTATCGTCTGGTCGGTAAACTCAGCAACCGCTATGAAAACGGCAGTTTGTTGTATCGTTATGCGGATTTAAAAGGTAAAGATTTGGTCGCGGCGTTATTGCATAATCTCATTAGCCATCATGTTGAGCCACACGATACGCACTTATTAAGCAAGGATAAAAATTTAGTGTTATCGCCCACTGTGACTGATAGCAAACAGTTGTTAGCGTGGCTGGCGATTTATCAACGAGGGCAACAACAACCGAATGCGTTTTTTGTCGAGGCGGCGTTTGCCTATATTCAACAAGCGCGGAGTAAACGAGCGACTATATCACCGCTGGCTACAGCAAAAAACCGATTAGTTTTTGCCATTAGCCAAAATTTTGAACCTGAACTTCAACGACTGTACGGCAATGTTGCCGATATGGATTTAGTGCTGAATGCAGATTTTGAACAACAATGTCAGGAATTATTACAACCCGTGTGGAATGCAATGCACGATTAACGTGGGTTTAGCGACACCACATAGCCACTAATTTTCGGCACTTAACTTTCCATAGACAGTCCTTTTCTTCACAAAACGTTTTACCTTCTAATTGAAAACAAGGACGATGATGAGTCGCTTCTTGAATAGCCTGTATCAAGTCAAATTCAGAGCGCATTCGTGCTGAATTTTCTACGCCCAGCGATGCAGCAATTTGCTGTAAACCCATTGTGGATACCGTGCCATCTTCTTCAAGTACATGAAGCTGTAACTCGACTAGCATAGTCAAATAATCATCTTCCGCCGCCAACCAGTCATCCAGCTCCTTGTGAGGTTCAAAGCCTCTCGCTAATGCCTTATAATACGCCGCTTCAGAAACCCATTGCTGTCGATTTAGATTTTTTATAAAGGTACTTAACATGAATTATTTCTCCACTAACCAAGGTTAATGCGTGTCAACACACAACGTTACTCAGTTTATGCTTAACGCCATTGTTTAGCTAGTAAGGACGAGTGCTTTATTTTTGGCTAGACGTAGTAGGCAACGGTTTTGCTAATTGCCGTAAGCCCATTTTTGTTACCGCGCTGTTTTGCTTAGACTCATTAAATTGCAACATGATTAAGTAATCTTGCTCTGCTGTTCGCCAGTCACTCAATTCATAATGAGGGTCAAAGTTGCTGGCGACGGATTTATAATACGCCGCATCACAAATCCATTGTTCCCGATTTATATTTTTTACAATCACACCTGACATAAATAACCCTATAAACCAACGTTACCGATTAGACATTAGTGTATGTTGAACGCCATTTTTTAGCAATTGAGCTTTAAAGAGGCAACGCCTTGATTTTGTTAGCAAGGCGTTGTGGGGAATTTGACTAACGAGGTAGAGAGGAGGAAAAAAGTCGTTAAATTATTTTGATGGCAAACCAAAACTAATTTCTAAGGCGTGTTGCGCGTTCAAACAGTCGGGTGAAGATTTTATACTGGCATTGTCATAACATTCTTGATTTTTGGCTTGGGCTGCTTTTATATTTGCAGAGTACCAAGCAACCGTTTTGCTCTCTTCCGCATTACTATAGCCAAAGCAAAATAAAATAATTTAAAAGAGCTGAGAGAACAGTGTATCAGTGGAGCAGTTTTTCTTTCTTCTAAGTGCTTTAGCTTGCGCCCATTTGTGTTCAATAGGATTTAAGTCAGGTGAATAAGGCGGCAAGAATTCCAA
>SHZG01000171.1 GCA_009692395.1 Methylococcales bacterium
GTTGCATTGCGTCCTGACTTGCCCATCTGGTTACTTTTACAGAATGGACAGGTGATTTCTTGGTAGCAGCTCATAAGGTCTTTTAAGTAAGTGTGATTTTATTCTGCCCGTGATTTTAATCTATCATCACAGATTTAACCCACTACCGATTTGTGATGTCAAAGCTCCGTACTTTGATAATTCAGCCACTGCCACGGAGCAAGCAGAAAGCATGATGTCACTGATCCCAACATTGAAAGTTAAAAATCATAAGGATTTTCCTACGCAGGTTTTTGTTAAAGAGCGCGGTAAATAAAAGTGACAATTTTTCGTGTTGTGCGTGAATGATGCGTAACATCGGTTAGTTAGTTTCCCTGATAAAGCGGGATTGCCGCTATCCGCTCATCAATTTTTTTCGACAGTTCTTGATAAGCGACGCTGTCAATTGATTCATACCGACTTTTAAAATCCGCTTCATTCATTTTTTCAGGAAAATCCCTTGGGTCGGGCATAAAGTCGGTGTAATCCTTTATCTTCGTCATAGCAAGTTGTAGCTTACGCGCACTTTCAGGGCTGAATGTGGCTAGTTCACCAAACCGCGTGCCTGCTTTATCAGCGGCTAAATCAACAAAGCTAAATCCGCTGCCGCTTTGTGCGTCGCTTAATTCTTTTTCTTCACCAACAACTTTGGCAACTTGGTCATCAACCGATGCGGTTAGTGCCGCAGAACCAATAAAGTGCTGTGCTAAATCACTACGTTTGTATAAAAAAGCCACATATTGTTTGCCTTGCGTGGGTTTTGATGGCGGCAAAAATTGCTTAATCTCTTTTTTGTTGACGTAATTATTAACCGAGATAATGACTAGCCTGTTTTCTGCGAGGGCATTGTCAAGCGTAGAGCGTGAATAAGCGATTTCAAATAACGGTTTTAATAAGTCCGCTAGCGATAACCGCCATTCGCTATTATGATGGCTAACAATATCGGCTATTTTTTGTTGGTAAATATTAAGCGCGGCACTGTTATCCGTCCGTGTTAAGACATTTCGCGTCTGTATCAAGGTGTTAAGGTTAGAAAAATAAGTAATGGTTATTTTTTCGACCTCAATTTTAATGCCTTGTATTGGGTGAGTGGCTAAGATGAAATAGTTATTCAGTCCACTATATTTAATAGCAGTACTAATCATAAAACCTGAGATTTTTGCAGGTATTAATAATTTTCCTGCTTTAAATTTGGTAATAGTCGGTAGTTGACTACCTTCTTCATTCCCTAATCTCAAGGTAACATTTAAATATTTACCCAATCTGTTAGTGGGCAAGGTGGTCGTTACTACAAATTTTAGTTTATTTTCTTTCAGTGAAATTTGCACCACGCTTTTACTGTAGCGATTTAATAAATAATTAGCCGCAAGATTAAGATCAGCGTGACTTAATTCAATGGTAGCAATTTCATCAGGTTTGGTTTTAGCTCCTTCATGCAGAATTTTTTTCGCTCTAATAATATCATCACGCGTTAGCGACCAATCTAATTCAAGCTCTGGGGTGTCGCTGACACCAAAAACAAGCAATAGAGTACAAAGCAGTATTAATGCACACAGTAACACTAGAAAAATGCGTAATAAACTTTTCATGAGGTGTGGCTTAACAAAACTCCAGTTTGTATCCAGCGGCTTTAAGATACTCTGCCTCTTGCAGTAAATCAGCATAAGTGAGCGGTGATTGACTCAGGCTAGCGGCAGAAAATTTGAGATTAATAGTGGCTTTGTTCATCGCTATTTTAAAGGCAGGCAATGGTTGTTCATCACGGTTGCGATGTAACAAAATGGCTAACCGTAACATAAGCGTTAGCACTATTGCCTGTTTATTCCAAGGCGCGGGTAAGTTAATAAAAAGCGCGGGGGTAAATTTACGGCGATGCAAGCGGACAATCGTTGATAATAGAATTTGGTCTTGCCGAGAAAACCCCGCTAAATCACCATTTTCAATGAGATAAGCACTGTGTTTGTGGTATTGATTGTGCGCAATATCAATGCCTATTTCATGTAAGTCGGCAGCCCACAGTAAAAACTGCGCCGCGTTTTCGTCTTTAGCCCAACTGGCTTTTTTGCTTAACTGCGCAAGCAAGGTGTTCAACGTTTGTTTAATACGCGTGGCGTGGTCTTCATCGGTGCGATAACGCTTAGCTAACAGTTGTACGGTACTCGCCCGCACATCATGATTATCCAATCGCCCTAATAAGTCTTGTATCAAACCTTCGCGTAACGCGCCGTCAGACACGGTCATTTGCTCAATGCCTAGGCTCTTAAAGGTGGCGTAAACAATAGCAACGCCACCAACAAACACGGGTAGCCGCTCTGTATCGAGTTCTGGCAAACAAAGCAGTGCGTTAATATGAGTACATTGATTAATGCGCGTCACTAATAACTCTAAACCTGCTTTAGTAATGCCGTTATTGCTCCAGTTTTTAGCTTTTAATACTTTAGCAATAGAACGTAAACTACCCGATGCACCAATCGCTTGATCCCAATTACCGCGCTGAAATTTTTTCTGGAATGGCTCTAGTTGTTGTTGCGCAAATAACACGGCTTCGGTAAACGCATTTTTGGCAATCACACCGTCTTTAAAAAACCGATTACTAACGGTTACACAGCCCATGTTAAGGCTTTCTTTGTCTTGAGGGGTGTTATCCATACCAATAATGTATTCCGTGCTACCACCCCCTATATCCATCACTAAACGCAATTGCGCCTGACTGCCTAAACTGTAAGCCACGCCCAAATAAATTAAGCGGGCTTCTTCTATACCCGAAATAATATGAATAGGATGATTCAAGACTTGTTCTGCTTGGGTAAGAAACAGTTCTGCGTTTTTAGCGGTACGCAAGGTATTGGTGCCGACAATTAGCACACTACCCAGCGGAAAGTGCCGTATGCGTTGCCCAAATTTTTCCAAACAAGCTAAGGCTCTGTCTTGAGTAGTAATGTCCAGCATATCGTCTTGATTTAAGCCAGAAGCCAGTCTAACGGTTTCTTTCAGGCGGTCGATAGTCTGTAATTTACCGTCTTTTAGACTACAAACAATCATGTGAAAACTATTAGAACCTAAGTCAACCGCCGCAACAATTTCGGGTATTTTATTCAACACGAGTAATCCGTTTTATTTATGAAGCAACTTTATCTGATAAAATCGCTGGTGTTTTTCGTAGGTTGAGTTAGCTGTGAGTTTGTCGAACAGCGTAACCCAACAGTCATCGTAAAGACGTTGGGTTACGCTAACGCTAACCCAACCTACGGATGAACGGGTAATTTAACTTATTTAAAGGCTATCGTTAAGTGATAATTTTATGAAAGCACTATCTCTTTGTAATCTGCGTAAAACATATAGCAAGGGTTTTGAGGCATTAAAAGGCATTGATTTGACTGTCGAGGAAGGTGATTTTTTTGCTCTGTTAGGGCCTAATGGCGCAGGAAAATCCACTGCTATCGGCATTATTAGCTCATTAGTCACCGCCTCTAGCGGTTCAGTCAGTGTCTTTGGATATGATTTAAACACCGAACGCGATCTCGCTAAAAGTTGTATTGGTCTTGTACCACAAGAAGTGAATTTTAATCAGTTCGATACGGCAAAAAGCATCGTCCTCAATCAAGCAGGTTATTACGGATTGCCGCGCAAACTCGCGTTACAGCGCACTGAACACTGTCTTAAGCAAATGGATTTGTGGGATAAACGCGACACCATTTCCAGACGTTTATCAGGCGGTATGAAACGCCGTGTCATGATTGCCCGCGCAATGGTACACGCGCCTAGGCTGTTAATTCTCGATGAACCTACCGCAGGCGTAGACATCGAAATTCGCCGTTCGATGTGGAAAATGATGCAGGAAGTGAATCAACAAGGCACAACCATTATTTTAACCACCCATTATTTAGAAGAAGCGGAAAGTCTGTGTCGCAATATTGCCATTATTGATGAAGGACGCATTGTGGAACATTCCGACATGGCAAGTTTATTAGCGCGACTGCATATTGACCATTTTATTCTCGATTTAGCAGATCCATTAACCGCCGCACCTATTATTGACGGTTGCCAGATTGAATTAGTGTCTGACAAAGTATTAAATGTCGCTATTCCTAAAGAAATCGGGCTTAATCATTTATTTAATCAATTAACTGCCCAGAATATTCAAGTCATGAGTTTAAAAAATAAAACCAATCGCTTAGAGCAGTTATTTATGGATTTGGTGACAGCCAAATGAATTACTCTATCGCATTTAAAACTATTGTTAAAAAAGAAATTTATCGCTTTATTCGTATTTGGCCACAAACCTTATTACCGCCTGCGATTAGCACGACCTTATATTTTTTGATTTTCGGCAAACTCATCGGCGACCGTATTGGTATGATTAACGGTGCGAGTTATATGGATTATATTGTGCCAGGTATTATTATCATGTCGGTCATCAGTCATTCTTACGCCAATGTCGTGTCGTCTTTGTATTCAACTAAATTTCAGCGTAATATTGAAGAGTTATTAGTCGCGCCTGTCCCCAATTGGATAATTTTGAGTGGCTATATTAGCGGTGGGATTATTCGTGGCTTATTAGTTGGTATAGTGGTAGCACTCATCTCATTATTATTTTCTGATTTTGCAGTACATAACGTGACCATTGCTTTAGTTACTGCTCTTTTAACAGCAACATTATTTTCCTTAGCAGGTTTTATTAACGCCATCTTGGCAGAAAGTTTTGATGATATTTCTATTATTCCTAACTTTGTATTAACGCCATTAAGCTATTTGGGCGGCGTATTTTATTCAGTCGATATGCTGCCGCCGATTTGGCAGACTCTTTCAATGGGTAATCCAATTTTGTATATGGTCAATGCGTTTAGATATGGTTTGATTGGGGTCAGTGATATTGATATTCAACTGACTGTTATTATTACAGGGGGCTTTATCGTCACCTTGGTGGCATTGTGTTTGTATTTATTACATAAAGGGATTGGTATTAAAAACTAATCAATAATATGTTCTTCTGAATCTATATTACCTAAATTCACACGATTACCCACAACTCAATCAGAGTTAGCATAAACCGCCCTAGCGATTTCGATACCGAAAGCGTAATGCCTGACTTTTTCCATGCCTTCCCATAAGGTTTTAGCACCTGGGAAGCCATCACTTTTTCTACCTAAGA
>SHZG01000172.1 GCA_009692395.1 Methylococcales bacterium
TAGAACGTAAAAACCTGAACTTTCGGACATGGATCAAACGACTCAATCGCAAGACCATTTGCTTCTCAAAACTAGAGTTGATGCACGACACCGTCATCGGTTTGCTTATCAACAAGGTCGCATTCGGGCGCGATATTTATTCATAATTATAGATTTAACCCACTACCATATTTTTTATGTTTTTCGTGGACACGCGCCCTGCATAACATTAGTGAAAAATGGCTTCAAATGAATAGCCATGTGACGCAAGGATTTCTTTTAATTGTTTCAAGCCAGCCATTTGGATTTGTCGAACACGTTCACGCGTTACGCCTAACTCTTGTGCGACTTGTTCCAAAGTAGACTCTGGATAACCACATAACCCATAACGGTGACAGATCACTTCACGTTGTTTTTCAGGGAGTTCAAATACCCAGTCCGTGATATTGTGTTTAATATCGCGTTCCTGTATTCGATCTTCATGCGTTTTACTGGCTTCATCTTCCAACGAATCCAGCAACGGCTTGTCATAATCTTTGCCACCAGGTACATCAACAGACGTAACACGCTCATTGAGTTTGAGCATTTTTTCGACTTTACTGACAGGTTTATCCAGATATTCAGCAATCTCCAGCGCGGTCGGATCATAATCTAGTGTGTTCACCAAATGACGTTGCGCTTTCAAGTAGATATTCATTTCCTTAACGATATGTATCGGCAAACGAATAGTACGCGTTTGATTCATCAACGCACGTTCAATGTTTTGACGTATCCACCATGTCGCATAGGTTGAAAATCGAAAGCCTTTATCGGGAGCAAATTTTTCCACGGCGCGGATTAAACCCAGATTACCTTCTTCGATTAAATCCCACAGCGGCAAACCTCTGTTCAAATAACGACGGGCAATTTTTACCACAAGGCGTAAATTACTTTCAATCATGACCTTACGAGCGGGCTGATCGCCTTGCAACGCTTTTTTTCCGTAATGTCTTTCTTGTTCGGCAGTCAATAATTGCGAGCGACTAAGTGCATTTAAATACGCGCGGGTTGCATCAAAATCAGCAGCACTACGCGTTTTGATAACAGCGATGTCCTCATTATCATCATTGTCATCAACTGGGTTATAGCTATCGCCCCTTAGCTTTTCAATAATTGCTGTGGCAGCATCAAATTCACTATTGAGAGATAAATCATCATCCAGTGCCATGACGATGTCGTCATCTGACGGTTCAATTAATTCTTCAATCATAATTAACTCCTTAATGAATCGGTTTTAAGTCGAAAGAGCATCAGCGTTTAGTAAACCTTGAGCAGTCTTTTCATGTAATAACTTAAATTTTTCGCCTTATTCGCTGTTTATAATCCATAGACCAACTATACTTGCCCTGAAGGTGTTTGTTTTTGTAACACGTTTTACTCTAATATAGAATTTCACACCACTCACTGGTCAGTTAACACCAGTATTTCTTTCAAACTGAAAATTTATATTTATTAGTCTGTCAGTTAAAAGCCTTTCATGAGATTTTACTTTAACATCCTTTTATTTTCAATTGAAATAATTGATTTTTTTTATTTAAATATGCCTGTGTTTGACGAAAATTGGGTGAAAAATTGGGCAGGACGCGGTTTTACCAGTTGAATTACCTGATATTTTGACGAAGATAATGAGTTTTGGATGCAAATGACTATGCCATAGTCAATTGATGTGTTGCGATTTTTTAGCTCAGCGGCTGGTTTTGATGGTTATTACCTTACTGTACGCGTATTGTCACAGTTACAATAATCTAACAATTTGATTTTAAAGTTCTTTATTTATGTAACAAGGTCTTTTTAGCTAAATTTATTTTAGCCGCTAAATAATCTGAACCACCACGATCTGGGTGATTTTTTTGTATTAATTTGCGGTGTGCTTCGGTGATGTCTACTTTAGATGCGCCTACCTTTAAGCCTAATATGTTATACGCCTCTTCCACGGTCATTTTTCCTTTAGGGCTAAAACCGCCGTGTTGATGTGAACTGCTTTGACTGCCCGCTATAAACGCCAACCACACACTGCGCCATTCCGCTAAATAGCGAGGGATTGTTGTGGTGAACAACGCCCGCAAGCCAAACAATGCCACAATCATTAACAATAAAGCGAAATAAAAACGAATCAAGTGACACTCCAAGCTGGCTGGGGGTTAAATAGTGCTAACCTCAATAATACCTTAGAATAGCGCAACTCACGATAACCGCTTGATAATTTAACCGATGCAAAACGCCCACATTCCGCTCTTGGGTTTTGTTGCCGCTAGTGGCACTGGCAAAACCACCTTATTGACGCAACTGATTCCGCTGTTAAAAAATCACGGCTTACGCATTGGTTTAATTAAACACAGTCATCATGATTTTGACATTGACCACCCCAATAAAGACAGCTTTCGCTTACGCGCGGCAGGTGCATCGCCCGTGATGCTGGTGTCACAATACCGACGCGCCGTTATCACCGAATTAACAGGGCGGCAAGAACCTAATTTAAACGAGCAGTTAAAATTATTCGACCAATCCGAACTGGATTTACTGTTAATTGAAGGCTTTAAATCAGAACCATTTCCTAAAATTGAACTGCACCGCCACACGCTTCAACAGCCGTTAATGTACCCCAATGATCCCCATATCATTGCTATTGCCACTGATACACCGCTCGCAACGCCCGATTATTTAACTCAGTTAGACCTTAATAACCCTGACCTTATCGCTAATTTCATATTGAACCTCTTATGATTGACTCCTGTAGCCTAGAAAAAAGCCCACTGCTAACCGTTGATAACGCGTTGGAGAAAATTCGCGCCGCAATACAGCCTGTTAGCGATTCAGAAACCGTCACTCTAAAAACCGCTTTAGGACACGTCTTAGCCGAAGCAGTTTATTCGCCCAACCCTATTCCGCATGAGCGCAATTCGGCAATGGATGGTTATGCGTTTGCCAGTTGTGATGTGATAAATGAACAGCCGTTTACACTGACGTTAATCGGTACATCGTGGGCAGGCAAACCCTTTCAAGGTCAGTTGCAAGCAGGGCAATGTGTGCGAATTTTTACGGGTGCGGTAGTACCTGAGCAAGCCGACAGCGTCATAATGCAGGAACATATCCAGCGTGACGGGCAACAAGTGCATTTTTCCGCACACACTAAACCGTATCAAAATGTCAGAGCCATCGGCGAAGATGTTCAACAAGGCGGCTTGTTATGCACACAGTCAAAAAAATTAACGGCGGTGGATATGGCGTTATTAGCCACCGCAGGTGTCAGTGAAGTCAGCGTCCGCCGCGCCATTAACATTGCTATTTTTTCCACAGGTGATGAATTAATCGCCTTAGGGCAACCCTTAGCAACTGGGCAAATTTACGACAGCAATCGCACTTTATTGACGGGGTTATTAAGCGATGCCTGCTATCAAATCGCTGATCTCGGCGTGATTGCTGATAATAAACACGCGCTCACTGATGCGTTTACCGCCGCTGCAAAAAACTACGATGTCATTATCAGCACAGGTGGCGCGTCAGTTGGTGAAGCGGATTATGTCAAAGACGTATTAACCGAATGTGGGCAAATCAACTTCTGGAAACTCGCCATCAAACCTGGTAAACCGCTTACTTTTGGCACAATTGGCGCGTGTTATTTTTTCGGACTGCCGGGTAATCCCGTCTCTGCACAAGTCACCTTTCAAAAAATAGTTGCCCCAGCCCTGCAACAACTAACAGGCGCGACCGCTACGCAACCCTTACAACTCACAGCAACCTGCACCACCGCGCTAAAAAAATCAGCAGGGCGACAAGAATTTCAACGCGGTATTCTCACGCAAACGGCAACAGGCGAATTATTGGTAGCAACCGCAGGGCAACAAGGTTCAAACATCCTCAGTGCCTTGAGTATCGCTAATTGTTACATCATGTTGCCTAGTGACAATCAAGGTGTAGCGGTCGGTGATAAGGTGCTGATTGAGCTGTTTAACGTGTTTTTTTAGTTGTTATTCACAAAGGTGAATAACAAAACAGTGATGTAACTACATTACAGCCAAGTTTGCGTTTTCCTGTCAGTAGAAAAATCCCTTAATTAGCAATGTTTGCGGCAAAAAAAGCCACTACTCAAAAATTTTCATTTTTATCTATTGGATTGTAGTTGTATTTTTATAATGAGAATTCCTGTAGACATATTTTGCGTGATTTTTGTTAAAACTAGTTCATTCTGGCAACGGTAGTTGTTAACTCAATTATCAACACCTTGAAGAGATAAAGAACGCGATTGATGTATTCAACCATAACGTGTACTGATTGGATTTTTTGAATCGTTCAGCAGATACAACAAAAGAGGAATAAGTATGTCAAATATAGCGGGCAAGGCTTATGCGATGAATGTAATTTCACCGCTTAGACCTTATATGACTTGGGTTAATAAACTTATATTTTGGGTTGCCATAAAAAAACCTGAAAACTTAAACGGCTTGGTTACACTCTCATTAATATACTACGCACGCTGGGTCATCATAGGACGAGATCAGTTTCCACATTTGGATCCGAAGCAGCCTAAGGAAGATTTAAGTTATAACTACATGATGTTTTTCAGTAACTGCAACGGCAGTTGGGATCAGTATGTGGATTCTTTCACGTTTGCGATTCCAGGTGGATTGGATTTACTGTGGAAGTAGACGGTTCGTTATCCAAAATCAGTCCCACTAACTCCTTTTCATGACTACATCCAATACAATCAAGTCGAAACCATTCACTACTACAATGCCTATCCGCTGGCAGCATCCAATGATGTTAAAAGTGCTAAAACCATCAAATCCTCACTCATTCAATTTAATCAAAACTCGCAAGCTCTAAGCGATGATGAAGCGTTCATGACAAGTTACAACGCTTTATTGCGTGGCTTGCAGCATGATTTGGGCGATCTGTTCCCAACCCCTATTGTCAGTATGTCAGCTTATCAAGTACAAAGACGGCAAGCATGGCACGACAAGAACGATTCACAACAAGGAGGGCAGTAACATGGCAAGTAATATAGCCAAAGCAGTATAATTTGATTATTTTAAATTAGATGACATATTCAGCCGATTTCCGCCAAAAAGTATTGACGATTAAAGAACAAGAAGGGCTAACACAAGCGGAAGCGGCAGTGCGTTTTGGTGTTGGAGTGGCAAGTATA
>SHZG01000006.1 GCA_009692395.1 Methylococcales bacterium
GAATTCTTGCCGCCTTATTCACCTGACTTAAATCCTATTGAACACAAATGGGCGCAAGCTAAAGCACTTAGAAGAAAGAAAAACTGCTCCACTGATACACTGTTCTCTCAGCTCTTTTAAATCATTTTATTTTGCTTTGGCTATAGTGAAGGTATTTTTCATTGGAGATTCTCTCTATTCATATTAATGATTTAATACACAAAAAATATTACGTCGTTTATTTCTCTAACGGTTTGTCATGACTTCATTAAGTTGACCTAAACGCTCATCATTCTACTCCTCAACTAACAATCAAAACACCGCGCTAATTCACCTTCCCGAAACTCGCGCCAATGAATCCCCAGCGGGTCGAATCTGCGCATAAATGCGAGCATCTCAGCATCGGGTAACGGCACAACATTCAGTGTTGAGCTAACAACAAAATCAAACTCAGCATGTGTTTTAACCAGTTCAACATCAGGATCTGGATAAAGTTCAATCAACCGCGCTTGCCCGTGTTCATCAAAATCAAACACCGCTAATTCTGTGACTAATCTATCTGCACCTTTGCCTTGATAAGGCAGAGCGGAGCGGGGTTTGCCATCTACCGTTTTATGTCCAACGCTGGTGATAAAATCGCATTGTTTCACTCAGCGGTAACGGCGTTTGCCTTGGGTGTCGATTTCCGTGCGGTGCGCGGCTGTCCAGAGTGTTAAATGTTGGGCATCACAGGATAAATTACAGCCACCACCGCCGCCTGCTAATTGCAAACTCAGGCAATCAACGCCTAAACGACTGACGTTTAAATGACCGAAACCGTCGATTTGTAGACCTGATAAAAACATTCGGCTCATGCGTCCGCTGGCGGCGAGGTCGAATAATTCCGTTATGTCCAAGGTGCATTCCGCGCCTATCGCCATTGCCGCATCATTAGAAGTCGGCGTTAAAAATACAGGCGTGGGATTAACCGCATAAGTCGCACCTGCGACCAGAATAATATTAGGCGCGTGGGTGCGTTTGGCTAAATGCAGGGCAATCTGCACTAAGGGCGAACCGTAGCCGTGAAACCCTAAACCGCCGTCTTCAATCGTCAGCTCGAGTTGGTAAATCATGGCTTCTGCGATGCTGCACTTATTCATAACACCTCAACCAATCGTGTTGCCAGTTTTGTAATTCACTTAAACGGGATTCGCCACCGACACGCGCTAAATAATCATCGTGACTGGTGCAGTCATAAACAAAGTGCTGTAAATAATCGGCTTGAAAACTCGCCGCGCCTTGTTTAGCGCACTGGTGATAATGCTCGGTATGCTTGCGGTCGTAAGCGTACAGCGGATAACAGGAGGTGGGGTGTGCGCCAAACGGCAGTTCACACAGCGAGGTGACATAAAAATACGGAATGGTGATGCCTTTTTGTTGCAGTTCTGCGTGGGAAATAATTTTTTCCACCGTCACCAGCGTTTTTTTAGCGGCTTTGGCAAAGAGCATATCGGCGACAGGTGCGCCTTCGATATAAAGATTGCCGTGATTATCGGCATAGTGAGCGTGTAACAACGCGACATCAGGCGACAGCGCGGGGACTAACACCAATTTATCACCCGTGAATGGGCAGGTCATGGGTTTATATTCAGGATGCAACGCCATAAAACTCGTGCCTTGCACTGAGCGTATGGGCATGAACGGTAAGCCCATAATCGCGGCGCGTAGTTGCTGCACTAAGGTATAACAGCAATTATCCCGCGCCTGCACTTGCCCAGCTTCACAGGCGCGGCGAAAATTAACCACCATGCCAAAATCGTGTTCAAAGCCAACATACGATTCGCCCGACACTGCCATTACGTCCACACCACACAGCATATCGACATCAATGCCATGCGCTGAACCAATCACCGTTAAATCAGAAATGCCTGCGCGTATCAGTTCACGCAAGGCTGCCATCGGTTCACGACACGACAAACCACCGCCTATCGCTAAGCAATCACCTGTTTTAAGGTGGCTGATCAGTTCACTGAGTGTGCAGCGTTTGTCGGTAGCGGTGTACATAATCTCATGCCGCCGTCATGCCACCATCGACAGCGAAGACAACACCGCAAATAAAGCTGGCGGCATCGGACGCTAAAAATAACACTGCCTCCTCGATTTCTTCAGGATGCCCAAAACGACCGATGGGGTATTTTTGCAACCGTTTTTGCATAGCGGCATCGGAGCGATCCGTACCCAGAATTTGCTGCCCGATAGCCGTATCAGCAACCGTGCCAGGGCAAACGCAATTCACACGAATGCCCTGCCCCGCATCTTCAACCGCCATTTGTTTAGCAAAACCCACCACTGCCGCTTTCGCCGCCGAATACACCGCCATTTTTGGAATACCGACTACCGCCGCCACCGACGCAAAATTAACAATCGCCCCGCCTTGGATTTTCAATAACTCGATAGCGTATTTAGAGCATAAAAATGTTCCCGTAGCATTGACTGCCATGACGCGATTCCAAGTATCGAGGTCAGTTTCTTCAATACCACCAAAATCAATAATGCCCGCGTTATTGACCAACACATGAAGCGCGGAAGAAAAATGTGTGCCTATATCGCCGAACACTCGCGCCACCGCATGAGCATCGGTGCCATCAAGCGCAAACGCGGTAACAGTAAGCCCTTCATCATGCAAAATCTGCACAGCTTGGTCGAGCAGGTTTTGATTAATGTCCAAAATAACCACGCTCGCGCCTTCATTGCCGAAACGTCTCGCCATTTCAAACCCCATACCACCCGCCGCCCCTGTGATGACCACGTTTTTGTTTGTATATCGATTGATCATTGGTTTTCCTCACTACAGGACTAATCGTTTACAAATTGTCGATAATCACATCAGCAAATTCACTGCATTTCACTTCTGTCGCACCATCCATTAAACGGGCAAAATCATAAGTGACGTGTTTACTGGCAATCGCGGCATCCATTGCATCAATAATGGCATCGGCGGCTTCTGTCCAACCCATATAACGCAACATCATTTCCCCCGATAAAATCAATGAACCAGGATTCACTTTATCCAAGTCTGCGTATTTAGGCGCAGTGCCGTGAGTGGCTTCAAATACCGCCACACCTGTTGCATAATTAATATTGCCCCCAGGTGCGATACCAATGCCACCAACTTGTGCGGCGAGTGCGTCCGATAAATAATCACCGTTTAAATTAAGCGTGGCAATAACATCAAACTCATCGGGACGCGTTAATACTTGTTGTAAGGCAATATCGGCAATGGCATCTTTAATTAAAATACGTCCACTTGCCAACGCGTCTTGCTGTTCTTGATTGGCGACGGCTTCACCGTGAGCGGCACGGGTTCTTTCCCATTGCGACCAAGTGTAAGTCTGCTCTGCGTACTCACGTTCTGCCAAGGCGTAAGCCCAATTACGAAACGCCCCTTCGGTGAATTTCATGATATTGCCTTTATGGACAATAGTGACGCTTTTACGTTTATTCGTTATTGCGTAATCAATCGCGGAACGAATTAAACGCTCTGTGCCTTGTTGTGACACAGGCTTAACACCAATCCCCGACGTTTCAGGAAAACGAATTTTTGCGTATTGTTTGGGAAAATTTTCTTGTAATAAGCGCAGAAATAACACCGCCTCATCACTGCCTTTTTCAAATTCCACACCTGCATAAATGTCTTCGGTATTTTCTCTAAAAATCACCATCTCAACCGACTCTGGTTTTTTCACAGGCGAAGGCACACCTTTAAACCAGCGTACTGGACGTAAACAGACATACATATCCAGTTTTTGCCGCAACGCCACATTTAACGAACTAATACCACCGCCGATAGGCGTGGTTAATGGCCCTTTAATCGATACTAAATAATCGCGACACGCATCTACGGTAGCATCGGGCAACCAAGTATTAAACAGCTCAAAGGATTTACCACCCGCGTACACTTCCAACCAGTGAATTTGTCGCTGTCCTGAATAGGCTTTCGCAACGGAGGCATTCAACACGCGTACCGTCGCTCGCCATATATCAGCCCCTGTGCCATCGCCTTCGATGAACGGAATAATAGGGTTGAATGGCACAATTAATTTGCCATCTTGTAAAGTGATAGGACTGCCGTTGATTGGGGTGCTGGGATTAGTCATCAATAACTCCTGAGTATGTTTCTGGGTTGCTAACGCGTTGGTGAGTTAAAACAAGCATGATTCTACACGCTTGCACTTTAAAATACGGCTAGTTTTCTGTGAACAACGCTTAATTTCTGTGTATGATTAGATTTTTATTTATTGTGGAGCAAACTATGCGCGTTGTAACGTTGATTAAAGGTGATGGTATTGGCCCTTCTATTATGGATGCGGCAGTCAAAGTGATTGACGCATCAGGGGCTAAAATTCAATGGGAAGAAGCCTACGCAGGCTTGGCAGCGTTTGAAAAATTCGGTAATCCATTACCCGATGAAACTTTGGCTTCATTTGATAAAACCCGTTTGGCATTTAAAGGGCCTTTAACAACGGTGGTGGGATCAGGTTTTAGAAGTATTAATGTGGCATTGCGTCAACAATATGATTTATACGCTAATGTGCGTCCTGCCAAAAGCTGGGCAGGTATCAAAACTCGTTATGAAGAGGTTGATATTGTCATCGTCCGTGAAAATACTGAAGGTTTATATGCAGGTTTGGAGCATTATTTAACTCCAAAAAAAGACATCGCTGAAAGTTTAGCCGTTGTTACCCGCACCGCTTCAGAACGTATTGTTCATTATGCGTTTCAATACGCGTGTGATAATCAGCGTAAAAAAGTCACCGTGTGTCATAAAGCCAATATTTTGAAATATACCCAAGGTTTATTTTTGAATGTTGCTAGAGAAGTTGCCGCGTTATATCCCGACATTGAATTTGATGAAAAAATCGTTGATGCCGCCTGTATGCACATGGTGATGAATCCACAGCAATTTGATGTGGTAGTAACAACGAATATGTTTGGCGATATTTTGTCCGATTTAACCGCTGGTTTAGTCGGTGGTTTAGGTTTAATTCCGGGTGCAAATATTGGTGCGGATGCCGCATTATTTGAAGCAGTCCACGGCAGTGCGCCTGATATTACGGGTCAAAACTTAGCGAATCCAACTGCGGTTATTATGGCAGGCGCAATGATGTTAAATCATATCGGTGAACATGACGCGGCTAATAGCGTAATTAACGCCGTAGAAAAAGTAGTCAATGAAGGTATCTATGTTACGCCTGATTTGAATGTGAATTCTAAAGCAGGAACGATTGAAATGGGTGATGCTATTGTGAGAGCAATGGCTTAAAAAGTAAGGTGGGCAAGGCTTTTTTGCCCACCGTTTAAGCAGTTTTTTATAGAGTAAAAATGAATGATACACGAAGAATTCGGACACGAAGAAGTAGATGAAACGGAATATTATGCTGTCCGTCCTAATAAAACAGTTATTAAGCAAGAAATAGCGGTACTTTTTAGCTTAGGTGAGCAAATGGCAGCTTTATCGGCAGCTCATATAAAAAGCCTTGAGTTACCTGAAATTATTGATAAAGCAGTGATTGAAGCGTCAAAAATGCCTGCTTCAGGCGCGAAAAAACGCTTGTTAAAATATATTGCAGGGCATTTGCATAAAATTGATGTTAGCCCTATCTTGGAAAGACTGGCGCGTATCACTAACAAGAGTGCGCACGCTGTTCGAGAGCATCATATGGCTGAACAGTGGCGCGATAAGCTGATTGCGGAAGGCAATGAGGCATTGACTGAATTTCTTGATGAATATAATAATGCTGATAGGCAACAGCTTCGACAACTCATGCGGAATGCACAAAAAGAAGCTGAGTTAGCGAAACCACCAAAATCGTCGCGCGTGTTATACCGTTATCTTAAAAATTTACTTCAAGTTGATGGCGAAGAAGACGAATTGGAATTTGATGATGAGTTGGAGTTTGAAGACGAGCTAGACGACGATAGCAAAGCATAATATCCATGCGACAGTTGGGGGGCGAATCGAGTCCCCGTACACATAATAATCAATCATTTAACAAACACACATCGTTCCAATCGCTCTGCGTTGGAATGCGTGACTGGACGCTCCAGCGTCCTGTAACACCTCATGAAGACGCTAGAGCGTCTTCGGTGGCATTACAACGCAGAGCGTTGTAACGATTATTTTGTTGTTTGATTTGTTAAATTTCTTAAGTTGATATAGCCGAGACAGTATAAATTGATTAAAAAACTGTTCGCGCTGAGCTTGTCGAAGCGTGAATGTGGTTCGACAAGCTCACCACGAACGGTATCATTTTATTGTGCTTTAGCTATACCTATGGGGGTGCGAATCGAACCCCCACATTTAATGAAAAATCAAAGCGAATGCGTCTTGTCCATAACATCAGTTACTCACTAACACCCAACGCTTTTAGAATCTCCGCACGAACTTGTTGCTGTTTATGTTTATCAGTAATAGGTTGTAACTGTTGGTCGGTGATGTAAAACATATCTTCAACGCGGCTACCAATAGTCGTAACTTTCGCGCTGTGTAGATGAATGCCCTGTTGTACAAATGTGTAACCTACTTTTGATAACAAGCCAGCGTGGTCAGTGGTTATTAGCTCCATGATGGTGTGTCTATTAAGTACATCATCATGGAATTCAATACTAGTTGGTATCGGGAAATGTTGTGCCTGCCTGAGTCTGGCTTGGCGATGAATATTTTTGTGTTCTTTTACATTACCGTGCAGTAAATTTAAGCGCAACACATTACAAATATGCGCGTCTCTAAACGGCTCAGTAATGGGTTCACCTGATTGCTCTAACACTTGAAAGCTGTTCAACACATAATTATTCAGCGTCGTCATAATACGCGCATCGAGGATAGTGAGTCCTAGTTGATCCAATGTGGCGGTACTGATGGAAAAAACACCTTCTTTATCTTTAGTATAAACAAACACTTCGGCACTACCGCGCTGGTTTTGTGTGCGCACTATCACTAAGGGCAACTCAGTTTCATCATGAGCTGCGATGATGACGGTATGCCATGCAGTTTCATCCGCTGAGTAACGCAAAAAGTAATCATCAGTAATTTCATGCCATGTTTGCTCAATCAAAGCTTCTGGTAAACCTTGTTTGATTAACCTGCTTTTCGCTTCTTGTTTATTTTCAGCGATACGATCCGCCATCGCGATAGGATTTTGTAAGCCATGGCGTAACGCGGTATGCGTACTGATATAAAGGTTTCTTAATAAGGTATCTTTCCACGAGTTCCATAATTCAGGATTCGTGGCGCGTATATCGGCAACCGTCAGTAAATAAAGATAATTGAGATATTCGACACTCCTCACTTTTTGTGCGAATTCATGAATCACATCAGGATCACTAATGTCTTTTCGCTGTGCGGTCATTGACATCACCAAGTGATTACGCACCAGCCAAGCCACCAGCTTAGTATCCTGCGAGGAAATATCATGTTGGATACAAAAATTTTTAGCAATGTCTTCACCAATCACTGAATGATCGCCATTTTTACCTTTCGCTATATCGTGAAATAAAGCGGCGAGATACAGTATTTCAGGCTTTGTAATCAGTAAAAATACTTTATTGCAAAAAGGCAGTTCAGTATCGTGTTTTGCTAAAGAAAAACGGCGCAAATTGGCAATGACAAACAGCGTATGTTCATCGACGGTATAAATATGAAATAAGTCATACTGCATTCGTGCCATGATGTTAGCAAAGCAAGGAACATAAGCGGCTAACACACCATAACGGTTCATTTGTTTTAGCGCGTGAGTTAGTCCGTGTGGTTGACTCAAAATGTCTATAAAAATTTGATTGGCTGTTTTATTCTCACGAAACGCATCATCAATCAGTGGTAAATTTTTACGAATCAAGCGCAAAGTTGTGGCGCGGATACCTTTAAGTTCGGGGTTTTTCTGTAGCATTAAAAAAATCTTTAATAATAAACAGGGGGATTGCTCAAAAACCTGCTCGTTTTTTACTTCCAGATAACCATTGATAGCAACAAAACTATCATTAACAACGATTGGCTCACAATGACCCGCACCACCGACAAATCGTTCACTAAACAATTGCAATAACATTTCATTCAATCGCTCCAAACCTTGTACGGTTTGAAAGTAAAACTGCATGAATTTCTCAACATATTGATTATATTGACTCTTTTCTGAACTAAAACCAAATTGCTGTGCCAAATCCCGTTGATAATCAAACAATAAGCGATCTTCCGCACGATGAGTTAATAAATGCAAGGCATAACGAATCCGCCACAACACATCTAAAGCAGCCATTAATTCAGCGTATTCTGATTGCGGTAAAAAACCGTGTTGAATCAGTTCCTTCAATGTAGAAGAGTTGTAATGGCGTTTAAATACCCACGCAATGACTTGTCTATCGCGTAATCCTCCCGGCCCTTCTTTGATATTCGGCTCAAGATTATAGGCAGTATCGTGAAAACGCGCATACCGTAACCGCTGCTCTTCCATTTTGGCAGCAAAAAATTTATCGGACGACCAGATTTTATCAGGTGCTGTGGCTTGTTTAAGTGCGTGTAAAAGTGCCGTATTGCCGTCAATTAAACGAATTTCCATTAAGGAAGTTATAACGGTTTGATCGTTTAACGCCTCGGTTACGCATTCTGGAATGGTGCGAACACTCTGCCCTGGTCTTAAGCCTATATCCCAAAGAAAAGTGAAAAAATTAGCGAGAGGTTCTTGATAAATAGCCGCATCGTTGTCATCCAATAACACAATAATATCAATATCCGAATAAGGAAACAGCTCAGCTCTCCCGTAACCACCGACCGCACATAACGAGAGCTGTGACGCATAGTCACTCAAAAAATGTTGCCAACAGCAGCTAAGGACTATATCAATGAACGCTGATTTTTCTTTGAGTAGTGTTGAAACTGAGTGTTGTGGGTTAAATTTTTGCCGTAGCTCAGTATCGTGTTGTTTTAATAATTGCTTGAACTGTAGCAAACTGTCGCTTTGAGCAAAGAGAGAGGCATCAATGGTTGTAATTAAGCTCATTGCATTTCTTCTTGGCGTAGAGTCAAAATTTCATAGCCCGTTGCAGTGACCAAAACAGTATGCTCGAATTGAGCCGATAAGCTACGGTCTTTAGTCACGGCTACCCAACCATCGGGTAATACTTTAATTTCTTTTTTACCTAGATTAATCATTGGCTCAATGGTTAATATCATGCCTGCATCCAATACTTCGCCCGTCCCTGCTTTACCATAATGCAGCACTTGCGGCTCTTCATGAAATTTTTTGCCAATACCATGACCACAAAACTCACGCACGACCGAATAGCGATGAGCTTCCGCGTGTTTTTGAATTGCATGACCAATGTCGCCTAATCTTGCCCCTGCTTTGACTTGTTGAATGCCCAAATACATTGATTCTTCTGTCACTTTAATCAACCGCTTAGCGTGTGCGCTGACTTCACCAACACCGAACATTTTGCTGGTATCACCATGATAGCCATCTTTAATGACGGTAATATCAATATTGATAATGTCGCCATTTTTTAATTTTTTCTCATTGGGTATGCCGTGACAGACTTGCTGATTGACTGACGTACAAATAGATTTAGGAAAACCTTTGTAATTCAGCGGCGCGGGAATCACGTTCTGCACATCCACCATATAGTTGTGACAAATTAAATCCAACTCGTTAGTGGTAATACCTGCCACAACGTGAGATTCAATCATTTCGAGAACTTCAGCGGCTAATCTACCAGCAACACGCATTTTTTCAATTTCACTTTCGGTTTTAATAATAATCATAGTATGAGGCAAGGAGATAGGATTCAGTGAGTAACGCATAATGGAACGATTCTAACAGAGTTCAGTGTGTTGTAAAATCGTAAACAAGGTACACTGATTAGTCTGTAGAGGAGTTTTATACCGCGATTGTCTCGTAATTAGCGTTGTGAATTCATCCGTTAATTCAAGGTTATTTAAAAACGGGGGGGTTCGTGCCGCGAATTAAATGAGCAATTAAACTTTGCTTATCAAGCCAGAATAAGAAAAACACCCTTTTTTGACTGACTTGTTAATCTAATGGGGCCGCCATGAATTACTCCGAACGCTAAAAAAATCAATGACAGGCTGTTTTGCGGCGATTGCCTTGTTGTCATTTTCTGCTGCCTCTCTCATGGGTGAAAAATTGGAAAAACCCAATCTTAAACGGGACTTTATGAAACTGACCAATCTGTTCAAACTCTTGCCACACTTGATTTAAGTGTTTTCTGCTATCACTATCGGTTTTTATTGTTTAAAAGCGTTAGAATACCGCACAATCATTATAAATTTTAGGAGTGACACACCATGAACAAAGACAAACTCATCAAAGCCTATAGCGAATTCATGCAACATCTGCATGAAACTATGGAAAATACTCTACATACTTTTTCAGAAGCTCTGGAAATTTCTAAGGAAAAAACCAGTAAAACTAATGAATTAACCGATGCTGAATTAGACAAAGTATCGGGCTATGTTCAACGCGATGTTGAACACGCTGCGCATGGTTTAACTGATAAAGCCGATAACGATTCATTATCTGAATGGTTTAAATTTGATGTCGAATTGATTGAAAAATTCACCCTCGATGCGTTTTTAAGTGTGGCAGATAAAACCCGCATAGAGTTGGAAAAAATTAAACAATTAGCAACAAAACACACTTATCACAGCGGCGATATTACCTTTGCAGGTACATTTATTTGTGATGAATGCGGTAAAGAAATTGCATTTAAAATTCCTAGTGCAATTCCAGAATGCCCTGCTTGTCATGCGAAAACCTTTATTCGTATTTAGTCACTAACACGCTTTATAATTTAACTTTATCTATTTGATTTCACAGGATCGTAACAATGCGCAGAGTCATATTCAACCAAAAAGGCGGGGTCGGAAAATCCACCATTACCTGTAATTTAGCCGCTATCAGTGCAGTTGAAGGCAAGCGCACGCTCGTGATTGATTTAGATATACAAGGTAATTCAACGCAATATTTGCTAGGGCAAAAAGTCAGTAACAGTGAAAAAACTATCGCTCACTTCTTTAAAGATTGTTTAAGTATTTCCCTGTTCGGTGGCAATAACAGCAATGGCTTAGAAAGTGTGATACACGAAACGCCGTTTCCTAACTTATATGTCATTCCCTCACATCCAGACCTAGAGCCACTACAAGGTCGTTTAGAATCACGCTTTAAAATTTTTAAATTAAAAGAAGCACTGGAAAAATTAGAAGGTTTTGATTCTATCTATATCGACACGCCGCCGATTTTAAATTTTTACAGTCAATCGGCGTTAATTGCGGCAGATAAATGTTTGATTCCGTTTGATTGTGATACGTTTTCCAGAGAAGCCTTATACACGTTAATGAACGCATTAACCGAAGTAAAAGCCGATCACAATCAACATCTTGAAATTGAAGGCATTATCGTTAATCAATTTCAACGCCAAGCGAATCTGCCGCGTATATTAGTCGATCAACTAATTGCCGAAGGTTTACCCGTGTTAAATGCAATGATTTCGCCGTCTATCAAAATCAGAGAATCCCATAGTGAATCCAAACCACTCATTCATTATGTGCCTACTCATAAGTTGACGATTGAGTATCTAGCGTTACACGCTGAGATTCATGGGAGTTAATGCGCTGTATCGTTCTGGGATACGGGTATGATTGGGTAAATTTGAGTGTGTACGAACCACGATATTCAAGGTTAATTACTTGCTTTTGTTGTGGTTCGTAAACTCACCTGAGCTTACGAACTTTTGGCTAGAGACTGAATATTACTTTTTTTCAAAAAAGTAATAGCCGCCATACCTTCCTTTCAGCGTCATGTTTTTTTCGTCTTTTTCCACAACGGTAAACAAATCAAAGCGGTTATTGCCGACCAGTGCAACTTTTAATTTACCGTCTTCTATTTCGTAACTAACGGGGGGTTGGTCGTAATATTTTCCTTCACGCGGAATATGTAAAATCGTTACTTTGCCCTCTTTCAATACCCAAGTATCTTCTCGTGTCACAGAATCTTTATCGGTCAACTTATTTTTACTGGTTTGTAACTTCCAAGTGCCTTCCATTTCTGCGGTGGATTGTAATGTAACATCAGCATAAACAGCACTACCAAATATCGACAAACCCAATAACACGGAGGCTAGCTTTAGTTGCTTCATTATCGTTTCCTATATTAAAATTTACTAATGAACCAGCCATTCTACGCACACCCTGGGGACAACTAAAGCATGATTAATTTAATAATGCCGTGTCTATTTCAACGCACCTTGCCAACGACTAACTAATGCGGCTGCGATGCTGTTACCAAATACATTGGTCGCACTACGTCCCATATCCAGAATTTGATCTATACCTAGCAGTAATAATAAACCTGCTTCGGGAATATCAAACATTGATAGCGTTGCCGCAATCACAATTAATGACGCTCTGGGTACGCCTGCGACACCTTTACTGGTAAACAATAACACCAGTAACATCATGAGCTGTTCACCCAACGGCATATCAATACCGTAAGCCTGCGCGATGAATAACACCGCAAACGTCATGTACATCATGCTACCGTCCAAATTAAACGAATAGCCCAGTGGCAACACCAAGCCACACACTTTTTCATCACAACCAAAGCGTTCTAATTGTTGCAACAGCTTGGGATACGCACTTTCACTGCTTGCCGTACCAAACGCCAACAACATGGGTTCACGAATATGACGTAATAAAGACCAGATGCGATGCCTGATAAACAGTGTGGCAAAACACCCCAATAAAGTACACAGTAGCAACAGTGCGAAATAAAATTCACCAATAAACTGCCCATAACTCAACAATACGCTGATACCATTTTGCGCAATCACTGCTGCCATTGCCGCAAATACCGCGATAGGTGCATAGTGCATCACATAGCTAGTGATTTTTAGCATGACGTGTGACAGCGAATCGAGTAATTTCACCGTTGGCTGCGCCAATTCGCCTAATGACGCACAGGCAATACCGAAAAACATTGAAAACACTACGATTTGTAAAATCTCATTGTTCGCCATTGCTTCAATAATGCTTTTAGGGAAAATGTGCGCAACAAAATTTGTCAAAGTTAGCTTCACATTGGCTAAGCCCGTGCTGGCATCGACAGGTGGTAAGTCAATATGTAACGAAGAGCCTGGGTGAAAAACATTAACCAGCAGCATACCCAGTAATAAACTGAATAAAGAAGCCGAGAAAAACCATAGCATGGCTTGAATGCCAATCCGTCCCACGGTTTTAACATCCCCTGTTTTCGCCATACCCACCACCAGCGTGGCAAACACCAGCGGCGCGATAATCATCTTCACTAAGCGCAAGAAAATATCGGTTAACACGGTAAGAATTTCTAAAATTTGGACTAAGACGGGGCTACCCTTTGCTAAGTTCAAATTAAGTAATTCGCCCACTATGACACCTAAGACCAGTGCAATAGCGACATAAAGGGTTTGGCGATTGGCTGCTGGTGCTTGGTGAGGATGACTCATGATAATTCCTTGAATAACTTTGCGTAATGGGAAGAGCCTTGGAACTAGCAATGATGTACACACAAAACACCGTGTACAGTCGAGGAGAAAGAGCAGGCAAAAAAGCGTTGCCTGCTCTTATTAGTTATGCAATTATTTAGGCTCGTTCTCGCCTTTCAGCATTTCTACTAATTGTTTCGCGGGTAAATAACCTGGATAGACCACGCCTTTTTCAGACACGATAGTGGGTGTACCGTTGACTTCAAATTCGGCGGCGAGTTTCATGTGTTCATCGACAGGATTCGCACAGGTTTTTTCTTTAAGTGTTTCGCCTTTTTTGGCAGCCGTTAGCGCGGTTTTACGATCATCTGCACACCAGACGGAGATGGCTTTTTTGTAAGACTCGGTGTCTTTACCTGATCTTGGGAAGAAGATGTATTGAACGGTGATCCCTTCGGCGAGGTATGAATCAATTTCGGAATGTAATTTACGGCAATAGCCACAGTCGATGTCAGTAAAAATAGTCACAGTGTATTTACTGTCTTTCGCTTTGAAGACAATCATTTTGTCTACGCCTAGATTTTTTATGGCTTTGACGTGTGATTCGCTTAATTTGCCTTCGGTTAAATCTTTTTTAGCGGCAATGTCAATTAAATGCCCTTCTATCAAATATTTGCCATCATCAGACACATAAAACACATTTGAACCCACTGAAATTTCATACAGCCCTTTGACTTCAGAAGGCTTAATGGTATCGACTTTCATGGTGGGCATGGATTTAGCGATGGATTCTTTAATAGTATTTTCATCTGCTTGAGCAGCTGAAAATGCTAAACCAAATAGCGATACTGCCGCCAGTATAATAATTTTTTTCATGACTTTCTCGTATGGATTAGGTGGATTACTGCAATAATCGCTGTATATCGACAAACATAGCAACAGACATTAATAACATTAACAAGGCGACACCGATTTGTTGAAAAAATTCTTGTATTTTTTCTGAAACAGGCTTGCCTTGAATGGCTTCTAGGGCAAAAAATAATAAGTGACCGCCGTCTAATACGGGGATGGGTAATAAATTTAGCACACCTAAACTAACGCTGACCAAGCCCAAAAATTTAATGAAGGCAACAAAACCCATGTCGGCAGATTGCCCTGCATATTGAGCAATACTAATTGGACCACTGAGGTTTTCAACGGAGGCTTTGCCACTTAACATTCTACCCATCATTTTCAGCGTGGAGGTGCAGTAAAAATAAGTGGTTTTAAAGGCGGCAGGAATAGCATCAACAGGTGATAAGGCGCGGTCAACGGTGATGGCTTTCATCAAGTCTTCGGGGACAAACACGCCTGCGCCAATTTTACCTTCAGTTTTGTCACCAACAGGTGTTCCTTTTGGCGTGATGCTGAGTGGCATTCTTGCGCCATCACGTTCAATAATTAACTGCATGGCAATATCGGGATGGGTTTTGATTATATCGACCCATTGTTGCCAATCTGTTATCGGGATGTTATCGATACTGATGATGACATCCCCTGTTTGTAAGCCAGCGGCTAGGGCTGCACTGTCGGGTAATAAGTGACCAATAATAGGTTTTAAGCTGGGTGTCCACGGTTTAAAGCCAAGGCGTTTGTAGAATGCAGCCACATCCAGTTTGTCTTGCTCATTAAGCACGAGGGTTTTAACAGTGGCTGCTTCGCTGTCATGTATGACTGTGACGTTAATGGTTTGCTCACCTTCTAGGGCAGAAGAAACAATGCTTTCCATTGCTTCTACCCACGTTGGTGTGAGCTTGTCATTAACAGCAGTAATTTCATCGCCTTCGACAAAACCTGCTTGTGCGGCAAGGCTGCCCTGTTCTACAGCACCAAGTATCGGTTTAATACCCGATTCACCAATAACTAACACGGCCCAAAATAGGAAGACTGCGAGCATAAGATTAAATAGCGGCCCTGCGGCGACTATTGCTGTTCTTGCCCAAATAGGTTGACGATTGAATGCAAACGGTAGGTCTTCGGGAGCAACTTCGCCTTCACGCTCCTCGACCATTTTGACATAGCCGCCTAGGGGAATCGCAGATAATACATATTCAGTATCAGCTGGATTTTTTTGATATGACCAGAATACTTTGCCAAAACCGATGGAAAAGCGTAGCACTTTTACGCCCACTTTTCGTGCGACCAAAAAATGTCCAAATTCATGAAATGCCACCAGAATACCGATGGCAATAATGAAATAAAATACAGTATGCAGAAAATCCATTAATGAGACAGCTCAATAATTTGTTGATTAGCAACGACTCGCGCCTCAGCATCTGCGTCTAAAATAAGACGTAAACTGTCAGCGGTAGTGGCTTCAAATTTTGCCATTGTACGTTCAATAATGACGGCAATGTCAGTAAAACGGAGTTGCTCATTTAAAAACGCTTCAACGGCAATTTCATTCGCCGCATTTAATACCGTTGGCATAATGCCACCTGCATTAATCGCTTCGTAAGCCAGTCGTAAACACGGAAAGCGTTGCAAATCAGGTTCTTCAAAATCCATCCGCGCCACGTCACAAATATTCAACGGGGCAACGCCTGAATCAAAACGTTCTGGCCATGCTAAAGAATAAGCAATGGGAATACGCATATCGGGGTTGCCCATTTGTGCGAGTACCGTGCCATCGACATAATCCACCATCGAATGAATGACGCTTTGTGGATGAATGACAATTTGAATTTGTTCGGGCTTCATATCAAACAATAAACAGGCTTCAATCATTTCTAAGCCTTTGTTCATCATGGTGGCAGAATCGACCGATATTTTTCTGCCCATGTCCCAATTGGGATGTGCCACGGCTTGCGCGGGTGTGACATCAACCATTTTTTCGATGGGCAGTTGACGAAACGGGCCGCCTGAGGCAGTTAATAAAATGCGGCGTACGCCTTTTGCCTTCGCCCCTGAGGTATAAACGGCGGGCATACATTGAAAAATGGCGTTATGTTCGCTGTCTATCGGCAACAGTTGTGCGCCAGATTTTTCCACGGCATCCATAAAAATTGCGCCTGACATCACCAGTGCTTCTTTGTTGGCAAGCAAAATGGTTTTACCTGCTTTTGCCGCCGCTAAGCTGGGCAATAAACCTGCTGCACCAACGATTGCCGCCATCACTGAATCGACATTATCCAAGGTGGCAACGTGTTCTAATGCTGCCGCGCCTGAGAACACTTGAATATCAGCCACAGGCGAATTTTTCAGTTGCTCTTTAAATTCCGCCGCTTTAGCTTCATTGACCACCACGACTACTTCAGGATGATGAGCTAAACACTGCTCATATAAATCCGTAATATTGGTGTTAGCGGTTAAGGCGATGACTTTATAAAGGTGTGAATGTCTAGCGACCACATCTAAGGTACTGACTCCAATTGAGCCTGTCGCACCGAGTATACAAATACCTTTTCTCATGCCACTGCCCTACTCATTAAATAAATACCTGCATAAAACAGTGGAATAGCGGCAATTAAGCTATCAATTCTATCGAGAATCCCACCATGGCCTGGTAATAAAGTACCACTATCTTTAAAATCGCCTTGACGTTTAACTAAACTGAAAAATAAATCGCCATAAATAGAAATTAATACGGTTAATACGGATAACAACAAGAAATCGGCGGCGAATATAAAAGCGAAGCTATAAAATAGGCTAGCGGCGATACTGCATAAAGCCCCTGCGATTAACGCACCGAAGACACCTGCTACCGTTTTTCCAGGGCTAATTTCGGGTGATAATTTAGTGGTACCGTATTTTTTACCGACAAAATACGCCGCAATATCGGCTGCCCAAATTAATACTAAAAAGTACATCGCCATTTCGGGTGAATAAAACGCGCGTAAGCGAGTCAAAAATAACCACGTTGCTAATAATATTCCCCAACCAATCAAGGCTTTAGTACGTTTTTTTAGCTCTAAGGCTAATAAATTCGTGGGCATACTGCGAATTAACACCATCGCTATTATCCAGAATACGATGGGCGGTATGACTAACCATTCTAAAATACCCGACTGATCCCTGACATCCGTCCAATCAAACGTAAGCGCGATGAGTTCAAGAATTTGTGTCCAAAAATGTAACACCAGCATCGGTACAATGAGAGTAAGCAGAAATACGCAACGTTTAGGTATAGACGCAACATTAATAAGATTAAGCCATTCCCAAGCCGCCAACAACGTAATTAAAGCGATCATTAGAGAGAAAAAATCTTGTGGTAACGCTAGCACTGCCCAGATGACTAAAGGGACTAGAATGACGGCGGTAATAATTCGCTGTTTTAACATATTGATAAATTCTAAAGTTAAGGTTGTAAAGTGACGACTTGACTAAGCACTTGCTCGCCCGTATGACCAAAGCGGCGTTGGCGACTTTTAAAACTGGCAATCGCTTCTGCTAACACACTCGGCGTAAAATCAGGCCAGAGCTTTGGTGTAAAATACATTTCTGCGTAGGCTAATTGCCATAACATAAAGTTACTCACCCGTTGTTCACCGCCTGTGCGAATAAATAAATCGGGTTCTGGCAAATCAGCCGTTGATAAATATTGACCAATCAGGGTTTCATGGATGTCTTCTGGCGTTAACTCTGCCGTTACTATTTTTAACGCAATGTTTTGAAACGCCTGACATATATCCCAATGCCCACCATAATTAGCGGCAATCACCAAGGTTAGTGCGGTGTTGTTTTCGGTTTGTGTTTCGCCTTCTGCCATCTTTTGTTGTAACTTGTCGGAAAACACGCTTCTGTCACCAATAAAACGCAAGCGTATATTATTACGATCCAGTTTATTAATTTCCCGTTGCAACGTTGCCATAAACAGCGTCATTAACAAGGACACTTCGGCTTCGGGTCGTCGCCAATTTTCACTACTAAACGCAAACAGCGACAGCACTTCAATTTTTTGCGTGGCGCAATATTCAACAATTTTGCGCACGGTTTTAACGCCTGCTTGATGACCTAGCGCGCGCGGCATAAAGCGTTGTTGCGCCCAACGCCCATTACCATCCATGATGATGGCAATATGACGGGGGTTAGGATTAAGGTGCTGCGCTTGGTCATCGGTAGGCATGGCTAATCTTACACAAGTGAATTACATTGATAACAAGTCCGCCTCTTTGGCTTCCAATAATTTTTCCACATCCTTAATGTATTGACCCGTTAGTTTTTGAATGTTTTCTTCCGAATCATGTGCGTCATCTTCAGAAATTTTCTTGTCTTTTAATAAACGTTGAATGTCAGAATTAGAATCACGGCGAATATTACGAATCGCTACCCGTCCATTTTCAGCTTCATGCTTAACCACTTTCACTAAGGCTTTACGGCGTTCTTCAGTCAATGCGGGTAATGGAATACGAATCGTCATGCCATTAGTCATAGGATTCAACCCTAAAGCAGACTTTAAAATCGCTTTTTCAATCGCTTGCACCATCGACTTTTCCCACGGCGTAACGCTGAGCGTTCTAGCATCTTCAACCGCAACATTCGCTACCGCAGAGATAGCTGAATCCGTGCCGTAGTAAGACACAACCACTTGATCCAACAAACTAGGATGCGCTCTCCCTGTTCTTATTTTAGAAAACTCCTGTTTTAAAGCTTCAATGCTTTTGCCCATACGCGTTGCCGCGCTTTGTTGAATATCACTAATCATTATGCTGTTCCTCGTTCAATAAGAGAGCCTATCTCTTCACCCATCATGAGTCTCATGATAGCCCCTTGTTCAAAAATATTCATGACGCGCATCGGGACATTATTATCACGGCATAATACCAAAGCGGTAGTATCCATGACATTAAGCCGTTGGTCGAGTGCTTCGTCATACGTTAAATGTGGATAAAAAATCGCATCCTTGACTTTTTCAGGGTCAGCGGAATAAACGCCTTTTACTTTAGTTGCTTTAATCATCAACTCGGCATTAATTTCAATGGCACGGAGACTAGCGGCAGAATCAGTGGTAAAAAATGGATTACCAATACCCGCGGCAAAAATAACGACCCGCCCTTTTTCTAAATGGCGAACCGCGCGACGGCGGATATAACTTTCACACACTTGATTGATTTGTAACGCGGACATCACCCGTACTCGTTGCCCTTGATGCTCTAACGCATCCTGCATCGCTAAGGCATTAATGACGGTGGCTAACATCCCCATTTGATCGCTAGTCACACGGTCTAAACCTTCTGAGGCTTTTTCTGCACCGCGTAAAATATTACCACCGCCTACCACTAAGCCGACTTGAATACCCGCATCACAGAGTTCTTTAATTTCAGTAGCCAAACGATTAACAATATCAGCGTCGATATTGCTACCAGTGTCGCTGCTTAAGGCTTCACCGCTTAACTTCAGTAAAATTCTTTGGCAAATTAATTTAGTCATGGGATTTTCGTTTGAGTGAAGTTTATGGGAAATGAATTGTTAAATTGCATTCGCGACAGTGTTTAATTTTTGTTGGTTATAAATGACTTTATTCTCTTTTATTATCAGAACGCCATGCTTAATTAACAGTTCAATAAATTGATTGCTATCTATATTTTCAGCTTTAAATTTTGCATTAATACTATTTAACAGTGTTTCTTTTTTTGCTGGTCTACTGTGCGACAACAAATGAAAACAATATTCATATAAATATCGATATTCATCTTCTTTTGCTGTGATTGTTATTTCTGTGGGTACGAGTTGAATTTCTTTTTTAATACCAACACGCTCTGCACTACGTCCTTGGTCAATTAACAAACTAACTGCATAATCTAAGTCTGCATCATTGGAGACAATATCAAAATGAGTATTCAGAGGTAATTGCGTCATAAGTATGCCAGCCCAAAAGGTAATACCAAAATCAGCGGCATTTTTACCAACTGTTAGCATTTTGACTAACTTTAAGCGGTTATCATTGATGGTAGCCGTTAAAACCATAATCCAATCAACGGGGATTTTTGCTCCGCTTTGTGCATAACACACTACAACCTGTGAATACTGCTCTAAATTTTCCATTAATTGATTAATTTGACTTGGACAATTTTCTAAATCAATTAATAGCACACGCGGCTGTTGTTCTGTCATCTGAGGGTATTAAATTCACTTATCAATAGTTACATTAAAACTACTGCTTTCGCGTTGCCCGTTGGCATCAAAAAACTGAATTTCACCTTGTTCATTCACCAGCCAAACTTCAATAGCCCCCGCTTTTAAATATAATTTAATCTTAACTCTCATAAACAGATTAAATAGGTAGGTTGGGTTAGACGATAACCGTAACCCAACACAACATAGGTCAATATTGGGTTAAGCTACGCTAACCCAACCTACAACTTACTTAAAGCTATCGGCATACGCCGCCACTTCATCAGCAAAGTTTTCTTCTTTTTTCTCGATACCTTCACCAACTTCAAAACGGCTAAAACGCACGACAGTGTTACCTTTTGAAGCAGCTAATTTACCGACAGTGATTTTATCGTCTTTAATAAATGGTTGACCTAACAAAGTCACTTCCGCTAAGAATTTGCTGATACGACCTTCAACCATTTTGGCAATAATTTCGACAGGTTTACCACTTTCAGCGGCTTGTGCTGAGAAAATTGCTGTTTCTTTTTCGATGGCTTCTGGTGACACTTGATCTTCAGAAACACACGCTGGTTTGCTAGCGGCAATGTGCATCGCAACATCTTTACCTAATTCGCTATCAGCAACCGCTAATTCAACGATAACACCGATTTTGTTACCGTGTAAGTAACACGCAGTGCCGCCATCCGTTTTGAATTTTTCAAAACGTCTAACCGTGATATTTTCGCCTAAAGTTGAAATCAAACCACGACGCATTTCATCAACGGTAACGCCACCCTCTAAAGGCATGGACATTAACTGCTCTTCAGTTTCGATATCAGCGTTTAATAAACCTTCGGTAACATCATTAACAAACGCTACAAACGCTTCGGCTTTAGCCACGAAATCAGTTTCACAGTTAATATCGACAATAGCAACTGCTTTGCCATCTTCACTGACTTTAACACCGATAATACCTTCAGCCGCAATACGACCTGATTTTTTATCAGCTTTTGCTGCACCTGATTTTCTCATGTTTTCAATGGCTAATTCCATATCACCATTGGCTTCTACTAAGGCTTTTTTACATTCCATCATGCCAGAACTGGTTCGTTCACGCAGTTCTTTAACCATAGACGCACTGATTACTGTACTCATATTTTTCTCACTCTGTCGTTACTATAAAAACGCCCCCTTAAAGGAGGCGTTTTTGGATGTTTAAAGGTAAGGTACGCAATGCGTACCCTACAAAATTATTCTGCTACAGCTTCTTCAACAAAATCATCCGCTTTTGCTGATAAACCTAAAACTGCTGTTTTTGCGTCTAATACGACTGCCGCAACGCTTTCACAGTACAGTTTAACCGCACGAATTGAATCGTCATTACCTGGAATGATGTAATCAATTTTTTCAGGTGAATTGTTAGAGTCAACAATACCAACGACAGGAATACCTAATTTTAAGGCTTCACTGATGGCATTTTTTTCGTAGCCGACATCCAATACAAAAATAACGTCTGGCACACCGCGCATATCTTTAATACCGCCTAAGCTGCGTTCTAATTTTTCTAGTTCGCGTTCCATGCCTAAGGCTTCTTTTTTACCAAAACGTTGATGTAAAGTACCGTCCGCTTTCATTGCTTCCAGTTCTTTCAAACGCGTAATTGATTTTTTGATAGTTTTAAAATTAGTCATCATGCCACCTAACCAACGGTGGTTGACGTAAGGCATTCCGCATTTTGTTGCTTCTTCTGCGACTACTTTACGCGCTGATTTTTTAGTACCGACAAACAAAATAGTGCCTTTGTTTGCAGTCATCTGACTCAGATAATTCATAGCGTCATTGAACATAGGAAGCGTTTGTTCCAAATCGATGATATGGATTTTGTTACGCGCACCAAAAATGTATGGTGCCATTTTTGGATTCCAGTAACGAGTTTGGTGTCCAAAGTGAACACCCGCTTCAAGCATTTGACGCATGGATACTACTGCCATTTATTTCTCCTAAATTTAAAATTCGGACTGAGCCGAGTGGGTTACGCCGCCACTTATCCCGTTTAATAACTTGCTACAAGCTAAATTGTGCAAGCACCCTATTAAACGTGACGATAAGTGTGAGTATTGTTTTGCTCTTCATTTTGAAACAATAGAACAACGGGCATTATAAACGATACCTTAGTATTATCAATGCTGTTGTTTTGAACTGAGCAAGGTAAATCAATCACTTGAGCTTAATTTTTTACCAATGACGAACTTAACCTCAAAGCGAGACCCTAGAATTCATACAACTTCTTGCACAAGCTCGGCAAAAGTCAGTATTGTCTTCAGTCATTATAAAATTGTTTTATGAGTCTCTGACAAGTGTTTCCCCGCACCCAGTGAAAACACCTCGTTCCTGATAAAAGCAAATATTACGAATTGATGTTAGGCACAAGAATATTTTTGTCCACGAAAGACACGAAAAGCACGAAAAATACTAAAAAATCATAATGTGTATTATTTAACGCGTGGATAAGACACATTCGCTTTGATTTTTTCGTGCCTTTTGTGCTTTTCGTGGACTATTTCTTTTTCATGCGTAACATCAATTACACATTGACTTGACGGAGAAATACAGTTATCTATTATAGTTCTACCCGTTTGAGTGACTGAGATGACTCCGTAAACTACTATGACAAGTAACGATAAATCACTTTCCGATATTTTAAACGATAAATCACTTGCCGATATTTTAAATGCCACGGACGATGATGCGACTTTGTTATGGTCAAAATACAATGAACCCGCTAGCACGCTTGAGACCACTGTTGCTTATCCACCACCACCCCACTCTCAACCATTAGTGTCAGAATTACACAACTCAGCAGAAAACACGGCAAAATTTGCTGAAAATTTAACCATCCAACGGGTGATTGGCGAAGGGGGTGTCGGACGTGTTTACCTTGCCTATGATGAGACCATTGGGCGCAGAGTGGCGATTAAAGAATTGCTGGACAAGGCGGAAAATAATGCCCAACTAGAAAAATCGTTTATTCATGAAGCAAAAATTACAGGTAAATTAGAGCACCCAGGCATTATTCCTGTGTATCACCTCGGCTACCGTGAGGACGGCAGAGCATATTATGTGATGCGCTATGTTAAAGGCGAAACCTTAGAGCAACAACTGGATAAATGCCAACAAAGTGCCGCCGCATTAGCATTCCACAAACGCATGGAACTCTTGAACACGCTAATAGATACTTGTGACACACTGGCTTATGCACATTCTAAAGGTGTGATTCATCGGGATTTAAAACCCAGCAATATTATCAGTGGCAAATTTGGCGAAACTATCATTTTGGATTGGGGCTTAGCGCAAGCCTTAGACGACGATGATGACTGTGATTTTTTTAGAACCGTACAAGCCCATCAAGCACAGACTTACAGTGATAATGACAATACCCAGAGCATGGGAACGCTACATTATATGGCACCTGAGCAACTGCAAGGCAAAGCGGGTAAAACCAGTGATGTCTACAGCTTGGGGGTGATTTTATTTAAACTGATTACAGGCAGTCTGCCTTATAAAAATAGTAACCAGCAAACTCTTCAAACGCGGTTATTGGATGATCAGCCCTCACCTTCGCCTAACCATTATCTAGGAACTATTTCGCCTGAGTTGGGGGCAATTTGTGATAAGGCGATGGCGAAAAATCCATTCGACCGTTTTGCCGATGCGGGTGAGTTGTCCTATCAACTGAAAGCCTATCGCGACGGCAGAATGGTCAATATTTACAGCTATTCTAAGAAAGAGTTATTACGACGGTTTTTAGCAAAAAATAAATTGATCGTGGTGATATTCGCTTTGTTAGTCACGTTGATAGTCGCGGGGGCAATTTTTTCTGTTAATTATGCCATGCAAATGGATCAAGCCAGAACCAAAGCCGAGGAAGCGTTAATTTCCGTGACCGCGTTAGGCGAACAGGCACAACACCAAGCAAATACGATTTCAGCCAATATTAACAGCAATATCAATCAACTATTTGCGGATATGAACAAGACAGCGACCGCGCTTAGTACCTTGCCACCAGATGCTCAAAATGCGTTGCTGGCTACCCTGCATAAGCAATATCCAGCCCTTACTTCATGTACACTTGAAACTAACAACACCATTGCCAATTTAGGCTGGAAAAGCATCACTCAGAAATTCGACGTGCCGATAATTATTAGTGAACAAGGTAAAGTGGTACTGGTCTTTTTAGCACCCGTGCAGAAACAAGATCAACTATTAGGCTACCTTGTTGCCAAAGTTTTTCCTGACCAAGTATTCCCTCAATTATTTTCTGTCGAACTCAAGAGTAGTCACGCCAAAGATATTTGGTTGATGAGAGAAGATGGTTTAATTTTTTACGATGTGGAAGAAAAATATCGCGGCACCAATATTTTTACCGATACCATATTCAACCAATCACCTACCGTGGTTGCTTTTGGGCGGCTTATTGTAAGTGAATCTGAAGGAGTCGGTTATTATTCTGTTCCAGATAACGGCAAATCCATCTTTAAAATTGCCGCGTGGCAAACAGTGAATTTTCCAGACGCTGAAAGCTGGAAAATTGTGGTTAATTATGATTACATGGGGCGCGATGATTAACACTGGCGAAACGGTTTTAAAAGACGATGGTATTTTGCCATCCTGCACACAAAGACAAAACCTTTGTGGCTATGCGTGCTGTAAATTTACAGCGGGTAACGGGATTATGTTACTGTCAGGTGAGCATGAACAAGCCGTACAGCAGGGTTTAAAAGCAGCACATTTATCGTTTGATGCCAATCATTCGCACGCCGTGTGCCATAAACCGTGTCAACAAGGCGATTTAAAACAGATAGATTGTTCATGGTATCCGCTGTTTCCTGCCAATCTGAGCGCGACCCAATTTCTCGTCGCTGACCACCGTAAATGCCCAATTCCTAATCATGAACTGATAGATAAAATGCACTCTGTATATACCACAGCATTAGCATGGGAACAACAACACACGGGGAGTCTTGAACAAATGGTCAAGTTAAGTCGTGATTTTGTCGGCTATTTGCCGTTTCCCTATAAACTCGAGGCAGGGCTAGTGCTTAACATGACCCTAGAAGAGATGCAGCTCATTGCCTTAACTAAACAACTACCCACCGATTATGTCTGTAGCGACTGGACAATTAGGCTACACGGCGTTAACCACGCCTGATGACTTTAGGCTAAGCTCATGCGTCGCTTCCTCGCTATTATCGCATTCAGTTACTCCTCGCTCAGTTATGCCCACCAAACACTCTATGAAAGTGACTATGGTTCATTATCAGCAGGCTTACAGATTCAGACCGCAACCCTACTAGAAGGCAATAATCGCTCAGGCGGTTCAATTAAACAACATCTCAGTGACGTATATGGTGAATTAACGGTAGAGCCTAATATTAAAGCCACTATTAATTTACCCAAAGAAAGCTAGCTATATGCAGGCTTTAGTTTTATTTATAGTGCCATATTAGGTAACGACCCCTCAGGTATTACCCAACGTGGCGTATTAATGCCATTAGAAAAGACCGAGTTTACTGAATATGGTTATTATCAGGACTTTAAAGATGCAGGTTTAACAGAAGAAAAATACGTTGGCTGGAAGTCTGGGCAGTTATTAGAAAAATTCGATGAAAATGCGATTGATTTATCCGCAGGCGCACAAGATTACAAATTAGGTACAGGGTTATTATTAGCCAATGGCACTGACGACGGCGGTTATCGTGGTTCATATTGGATAGGCTCAAGCACACACGATTACCCACAACTCAATCAGAGTTAGCATAAACCGCCCTAGCGATTTCGATACCGAAAGCGTAATGCCTGACTTTTTCCATGCCTTCCCATAAGGTTTTAGCACCTGGGAAGCCATCACTTTTTCTACCTAAGAAGCCGCCAA
>SHZG01000007.1 GCA_009692395.1 Methylococcales bacterium
GAGGCTGATAAGCATGAGATTGGTAAGCGCAATACGCAGAAAATAGAACGTAAAAACCTGAACTTTCGGACATGGATCAAACGACTCAATCGCAAGACCATTTGCTTCTCAAAACTAGAGTTGATGCACGACACCGTCATCGGTTTGCTGATCAACAAGGTCGAATTCGGGCGCGATATTTATTCATAATTACAGATTTAACCCACTACCAAAGTTTGATTATATTAGTCAAGAATTTAGTGAGCATATATTAAAAACGCAAATAAAATGAATAATTACACCTTAAGCGACATTATTATTTACCCTGTAAAATCATTGGCTGGGATTCATTTAAATCAGTGGCAAGTCACGAAAACAGGTTTTCAATGCGACAGACAATGGATGCTGATTGATAGCCAAGGGCAATTTTTGAGTCAACGCCGCTTACCAAAAATGGTGTTAATTAAAACAGCTTTAACCGCTAAGCAACTGATTTTATCCGCACCTAAGCAACAAGATTTAATACTCGACCTTAACCCAATAGACGGCAAAGTGATTGCAAGCACCATCTGGCACGATCAATGTCGTGCGCGTCATGTATCGCTAGACGCTGATAGCTGGTTCAGTGCTTTTTTAGAAACCGCCTGCCGATTAGTGTATCTACCTGATGACGTTATGCGCCCTGTGAATGCTAATTATGCGACTGTGTCTGACCAAGTCGCTTTTGCGGATGGCTTTCCTTTTTTGCTAATCTCAGAAAATTCATTGGTGTCATTAAATCAAGCCATGCAAGCTGTGTTAACCATGAATCGCTTTCGACCTAATTTAGTGATTGCCAATTGCCCCAGTTACGCCGAAGATAGTTGGCGAGAAATCCGCATTGGTGACATTGATTTTAGACTACCAAAGCCTTGCTCGCGCTGTGCTGTGCCTGCGATTAACCCTGATACCGCAGAAACGGGCACAGAACCACTCACCACCCTTAATCGTCTTAGAAAATGGCAAAACAAAATCTATTTTGGGCAAAATGCTATTCATAATCAAAGCGGCACATTAACCGTTGGCGATAGCGTACAGATTAAGCTAACAGGCGAAAATCAACCACCGCTTTAAGTCATTTACGCAATAATGTTATTATCCGCGTACCGCTTGGAAAATTATTTTCCAAGCCCTCTCTCAATTAACTATTTATAAAAACTTCATGAAAATTTTAATCACTGGCGGCGCGGGTTTTATAGGCTCTGCTCTGGTTCGTTATGTAATTAACGAAACTCAACATAGCGTTGTTAATGTCGATAAACTGACTTATGCGGGTAATCTTGAATCGCTTACTTCCATAGATGCCAATCCGCACTACGCCTTTGAACACGCTGATATTTGCGACGCGCCAACAATGGCAGCGATATTAAAAACGCATCAACCTGACGTGATCATGCACTTAGCGGCAGAATCTCATGTAGATCGCTCTATTGATGGCCCTGCGGCGTTTATTGCCACTAATATTATCGGCACTTACACGCTAGTTGAAGCCGCGCGTGGTTATTGGCAAGCCCTGCCTGAGGCTAAAAAAGCCGCGTTTCGCTTTCACCATATTTCTACCGATGAAGTCTATGGTGATTTGGAAGGTGTGGATGATTTATTTACTGAAGAAACGCCTTACGCACCAAGCTCACCGTATTCTGCCTCTAAAGCCAGCTCAGATCACATAGTTCGCGCATGGCATCGCACTTATGGCTTACCTGTATTAGTCACGAATTGTTCTAATAATTACGGGCATTTTCATTTCCCAGAAAAATTAATTCCATTAGTTATTTTGAATGCATTGGAAGGAAAACCGTTACCTGTGTATGGCGACGGCTTACAAATTAGAGATTGGTTATTTGTTGATGACCACGCCAGAGCCTTATTCACTGTGGTAGAAACAGGGGGCATTGGCGAAACGTATAACATCGGTGGGCATAACGAAAAAACCAATATCACCGTAGTTAAAACCATCTGTGCATTATTGGAAGAACTAAAACCCAACAAACCCGATGGCGTGAGTCATTACGCGGATTTAATTACTTACGTTACCGACCGTCCCGGCCATGACTTACGTTATGCGATTGATGCCAGTAAAATTGAAAAAGAACTGGGCTGGACACCCGCAGAAACCTTTGAAACAGGTATGAGAAAAACCGTGCAGTGGTATATCAATAATCTGGAATGGTGTGAACATATTTTAGGTCGTCAGTTACACGTCAAGAGCTAACATTCATTGGTTATTCGTTTGGAATCAAACGCGTTGTTGATTCCAATCGAGGCTATAAACTAAACGCTTTCGTCAGTTATTACTCCACTATGCAGACTCCTTTTCAAACTATTGGTATTATTGGTAAACCCAGTGACTCCAGCATTGCTGAAACCTTAGCGATGCTGTGTGGCTATTTAAAACAACAGCATCACAGGGTATTTATTGATAGTAATAGTGCGCAATTCATTCAAGATTCACACGTTACTGTCTGCTCGGTTAATGCCTTAGCACGGCATTGTGACTTAGTGATTTCGGTGGGTGGTGATGGTACGTTTCTCGCAACTGCTAGAGCGATTGCTGAATATGATATTCCATTAATTGGTATAAATTTAGGGCGGTTAGGCTTCTTAACCGATATATCGCCTAATGAACTGCCCGATAAACTGCACCGTATTTTGCAGGGGCATTACATCGAAGAAAAACGCGATTTATTACGCACTAAAATTATTCGTGACCAGCAAGTGATACACGAAGAAACCGCGCTGAATGAAGTCGCAGTGCATCGCTGGGTTACACCCAGTATGATTGAAATTTCTACTAAAATTGATGGCGTATTTTTAAACTCGCAACGCTCTGATGGTTTAATTGTCTCTACACCAACAGGTTCAACGGCATACTCGCTATCAGCAGGTGGCCCGATTTTGCATCCAACATTGAATGCGTTAATTTTAGTGCCGATTAATCCACACGTTTTATCTAATCGCCCCATCGTGATTCATGACACGGCAGAAATTGAAATTAGCTTTTGCCAAACTAAACAAATTAACGCGCTAGTCACCTGCGATCATATTCAAATTCCCGAAGTCTTGATTAGCGATAAAATTTTAATTAAAAAAGATGCAAAACCGATTAGAATCCTGCACCCAGAAGGGCATGACTTCTTTCATATTCTCAGACATAAATTAAATTGGAGTAGCGGTTACCATACTGCCTCATAAATGTTGCTGAATCTAACCATAATCGACCTCGCGGTCGTTAAATCATTAAACCTTGAACTCGCCCAAGGGTTGTCCGTTGTAACGGGTGAAACGGGCGCGGGCAAGTCAATTTTATTAACCGCTTTAGGATTAGCCTTAGGCGACAGAGCGGACTCTGGCTATATACGCCCTGATTGTTCCCGCGCTGAAGTAAATTTAGAATTTGGTTTAAGCGACGCGCCACACGCATTGCAGTGGTTAAAAGAGCATGACCTAGATGATGAAAAACAGTGTTTGATTCGCCGCGTGGTTAGTTTGGATGGTCGCTCTAAAGCCTATATTAATAATCGCCCTGTCACCTTACAAACCCTGCAAGCTCTCAGTGAACAATTAGTAGAAATTCACGGGCAACACGCACACTTAACGCTACTGCACAGTGATGAACAACGCCGCCTTTTAGATGTGTTTGCCAAAACCCAGCCCTTGTTAGATAAAGTGATCCAGTGTTACAAACACTGGCAACACACGCATAAAGAGCTAAACGCACTTATCAAAACGAACAGCGAAAAACACCAGCGCGAAGAATTACTGCGCTATCAACTGGAAGAATTACAACAACTGGATTTTAGTTATTATGACTACGCTGGTCTGTCAGAAGAACACACGAAACTAGCCAATCTGGAACATATTTTAAGCACAGGCTCTATGCAGCTTGATGTCCTGTACGAAAACGATCAATCACTGCATTCCAGCTTCAATCAAAGCATCAAAGACTTAACTCATGTTGCCCGTTTCGCGCTTGAATTAACTGACATCGTCACTCTGTTATCCGAAGCACAAATTCAAACCGAAGAAGCCGCATTGCAATTACGCCAGTTTCTCAAAGTTCAAGACGTTGACCCACAACGCGTCGCCGACTTAGAAGCTCAAATCGCCATTATTCAAAACCTAAGCCGCAAACACCATGTTAGCCCTGAACAATTACCCGAATTAGTCAAGCAACTGGACACTGAATTAGACAGCTTAACCCACAGTAGCGAACGCATTGAAGAGCTGAAACAACAAACGGCACAACTGCTCACGCAATACCATGAACTGGCTGGACAACTATCAAACAAACGCCAACAGCAAGCGAAGAAATTACAAAAACACATTTCAGCGATGATAAAAGAACTAGGAATGCCACACGGTGAATTTATCGTTGAAGTCACCCAGTCCACCACCGAAACCCCCAAACTTAACGGCAATGATACCGTTAATTTTTTAGTCAGTGCCAACGTCGGTTTACCGCCAAAACCACTGACTAAAGTCGCCTCAGGCGGTGAGTTATCGCGCATTAGTTTAGCGATACAAGTCACCACCGCCAGCGACAAATCCACCCCGACCATGATCTTTGACGAAGTCGATTCAGGCATCGGCGGCAGCATTGCCGAAATTGTTGGGCAAAAACTGCGTAGCTTAAGTCATAACCGACAAGTGCTATGCGTCACTCACCTACCTCAAGTCGCTGCACAAGCGCACCATCATTTATATGTTGAGAAAAATAATCAAACCGACATCACCGCGTCCACTGTTAGGTTATTAACTGACGCAGAACGCATACCCGAAGTGGCTAGAATGTTAGGCGGGGTCACTATGACCGCTAATACCCTAGCCCACGCACAAGAAATGCTCACGCACGACTTGTAGCACTATGACAATAACAACCTAAGGACAACACTCATGAATCGATTTCCAGCTGAATGGGAAAAACAATCTGCCGTATTAATTGCATGGCCTCATGCAACGGAGGATTTTAGCAATCGTCTTGAATCTGTGGAACAAACGTATAGCATCATCGCTGATACGATTACCCAATACCAACGTTTGATGATAGTCTGCCGTGATGAACGACATCAAAAACACATTGAAACCTTAGTGAGTCAACCAGAAGATATTGATTTTATTCATGCCCCTGTCGATGATATATGGGTGCGTGATACCGCTTTTTTAAGCATGGAAAAAAACGGAGTCATTACCCATCTGAATTTTAAATTTAACGGCTGGGGCGAAAAATACAGCCATGCCAATGACAACGCTCTGAATCATAAACTAGCAAACGCCAAACCCTTTAAAGGCAAAAGCCACCACGACATCGACTTTGTTTTAGAAGGCGGTAGCATAGAAAGTGACGGTGCAGGTACTATCATGACAACGCGCCAATGCTTATTAAATCCCAATAGAAATAAGGGGTTAAGCCAACAAGACATTGAAACTGTTTTAGCAGAACAGTTAAGCGCGAAACGCGTGTTATGGATAGATCAGCCGAATCTATCAGGCGATGATACCGATGCCCATATCGACACCTTAGCGCGGTTCTGTTCAGCTGATACCATCGCCTACACCAGTTGTGACGACAAAGACGACTCGCATTATGACAGCCTGAAAACAATGGAAATGCAGTTACAAGGGTTGCGCACCACTAACGACGAACCCTATAAACTCTTACCGTTACCCATGCCCAAAGCGATTTTTGATGAAGAAGGCGAACAATTGCCTGCTAATTATTCAAACTTCTTGATTATTAATCATGCGGTGTTGATGCCCGTCTATGGTGACAATAATGACGCAGTCGCCTTAGAACGCATTGGCAAAGTATTCCCTACACACCACATTATCGCCATTCCTTGTCGCCCATTAATCCATCAATACGGTAGTCTACATTGTATGACTATGCAGTTCCCTGAGGGGTATTAAACGATTGAAAACGCCTGTTTGAGTCACAACGAAAACAGGCGTTTCTGATAAACATTCACTATTCAGAGGCAACAGCAGTGACCCTAAACCCAGATTTACTGATACAATTTTCCCGCACACACCGCTTACAATGGGAAGAAGCGCAACAAAAAAACGTCATTCTTTATCCAGAAGGCATGGTAGAGCTTAACGCAAGTTCCGCTGAAATTCTTAAACTCTGTGATGGCACGCGCACTCTCGCGCAAATAGTCAGCGATTTAGAAGAAAAATTTGCTACTCAGGGTTTATTTAACGACATTAACACATTTTTAGAGGTCGCCTTACAAAATGGCTGGATACACCAAAACTAATATCACCCCACCGCGCTGGTTATTGGCAGAATTAACATACTCTTGCCCGTTGCAATGCCCGTATTGCTCTAATCCGATTGATTACGCCAAACACAGCAGTGAAATTAGCACCGATGATTGGAAGCGCGTATTAACGCAAGCTCGGAAAATGGGCGCGGTGCAACTGGGCTTTTCTGGCGGCGAACCTTTAACGCGCAAAGATTTATCTGAACTGGTCAAACACGCCAGAGACTTGGGCTACTATTCCAATCTAATCACCTCAGGCTATGGTTTAACTGAAGAAAAAATCATTGAATTAAAAGAGGCGGGGTTAGATCACATTCAAGTCAGTATTCAAGCCAGTAGTCAAGAATTGAACGACCATATCGCAGGCACAGCATCGTTTGAACATAAAAAACAAGTCGCCCATTTAGTCAAAAAACACGGCTATCCGATGGTGTTGTGCGTGGTGATTCACCGCGAAAATATTCACCAAATGGCAGATATTTTGGCTATGGCAGAAGACTTAGGCGCGGATTATCTTGAACTTGCTAACACACAGTATTACGGCTGGGCGCACACTAACCGTGATTTATTGTTACCGACTAAAGAACACTTTGAAGAAGCGGAAAAAATTGCTCAAGCCTTCAAGGAAACCGTGGCAGGTAAAATGAAAATTTATTACGTCGTGCCTGATTTTCATGAAGATCGCCCCAAAGCCTGCATGAATGGTTGGGGTACAACGTTTTTAACCATCGCACCTGATGGCGTTGCTCTGCCTTGTCATTCAGCGCGTGACTTGCCTAATTTAGATTGCCCTAACGTCAACGATTACAGCATCTCAGAGATATGGAATGATTCCAAAGCGTTCAACTTCTTCCGTGGTGATGACTGGATGCAAGAACCCTGTCGTTCCTGTGATGAAAAAGAAAAAGACTTTGGCGGGTGTCGTTGTCAGGCGTATTTATTATCGGGTGATATGTATGCGACTGATCCCGTGTGTAGTAAATCACCGAATCATCACGTTATTGATGAGGCAATTGCATCAGCTAGAAGCGCGGCGTTGGCTGAGAATGAAAAGCCGCTGATTTTTCGAAATAGTAAGAATTCAAAGTTATTGTCTTAAAGTGAGTTGCCGCTTTTTGGCAACCCAACATTCTCTGGTATTTGTTGAGTTGCGAAAGAATCGCAACTCACCCTACAGTTTAATACCTCAAGGCTTTTTCGTTTTTGATACCGCTAAATGTTCAAACAGGATACGTTTGACTTCTTCAATCACTTCGGGCGTACCTTGGGATGAATGACTCCAATTGACTACTTTCTCAGAAATTGCTTCATTAATGTGCGCACTTTTATAAGCAACCACGCCATCATCGCCTTCTTCTGTTGGCACATTACCTTCGACAGCGATAATTGAGTGCGCTGGAACATTCGGTGTTACTGGTATGGATGCCAACGTTTGTAGAATAGGGTTGTTCTCATTTATGCTATCAATAGATGTTTGGGGTCTACTTAACATGACGGCAATTTTCTCATCGCCTGATGTTGTGGCAATTTGCGCCAATAATGCGGTGTTATTGACTACCGTTAAAGGCAGTGTGACCAGCTGAGAAACCAGCCCTGTCACAAATTGAGAGGCGGCTAACATCGCACCGTGTTGCGGTGTTGCAATAAATCTTACCCGTTTGACGAAAGGCAGTGGTTTATAAAATACAGATTGCTGTATGAATTCACGCGTTTCAGGACTACGCTTCACTGGATCGAAGGGTTTGTCACTGATGATATTCCAAAATTTCGTGCCGCTGTCAATAGCAGTGAGTTTGGTCAATAAGCCGCCTTGACTATGACCTACTACTACCATCTCCTGTAATGCAGGGTCTTTTCCATCTGGGTCTAGTTCATGCACCGTGTTGGTCAGTGCTTTGCGTAGCCGCCCCGCTGAATAGCCAATACCTCTACCGCTGTCATAGATGAATAACCATATTTGATAGCGTTCACGAATTTTTGAATCGCCATTCAGTTCATTAATTAATGCTGCCCAGCGAGCGGGACTTGATGCCGTGCCATGCACTAACACCAGCGGAATTTTCCCTGCTTGGTAAGGCTGCACTGTAAAAATACCGTCTTGCGCTCTGTCGTTTGGAATCAGACCACTGGTGAACACTGAACCATTGAGAAATACAGCAATTTCCCTTGCATAGATTGCGCTACCATTCAGTTGATAAGCCAAAGCCCCTGTTGGGTCGGATTCAATCGGTTGCTGTTGCCCATCAATGGTGACTGTGGCGGTTTTATCCGCTGCATACACTTCAATCCGTCCTTTTATTTTGCCTTTACTCAGGCTGGCGAGGGCATTTTCAAAACGCAACAGCGCGGTGACAGGCACTTTTATTTTCGCTGGAACACGATCTGAACCTGCAACCTTTTTTCCTGACGCGGGTGTTGTTGCTATACTCGCGGCTAAGGGAACACCAATGCCAGAGTTATGGTAGCGGTTTCTAAGCCCCTCAACTTCTAAGGCAGTCGTGGAAATACAACGCTCCAGTGGGTAACCAACCCATGACATTCCTGTTTTATCTAGGCTGTTCCAAAAGGGAGTTTATAAGTCCCTGCCTTTAGACGCACTTCGTTTTCTTCTGCGTCATCAGGTGCGGCTAAACCTTGAGCGACAGCTTGGTTGTAAATATCATAGGTCAAGCGAAACCGTGGATCGGTTGGTGGTATCTGCATACGCGACCCATTTTCTGGATACAACAGTGACCACGCATAGACGGCTGAGGCAAGATAATAAGCGCGGTCATTGGTCTGCTGAGTATGAAACAAGGACAGTTCTGCCAATGCAAACAACTAATCATCATTGTCAACGGGTTGAAGACCTTTATGGAGTTCAGCCAACACCGCTACTGGTTCGGCTTTCAATTTATCCTGTAGTCCGTGTTGTTTAAGCACGATACTGGAAGCGTTTGATAACCGATCCGATGAAATCGCGCTGGCGGTTTGAATGCCATAAGCGGTCTGAATATCTACATGATTCACACTGACAGGCGTTGTACAGCCTGAAAGCAGGAGTGCGATGCTGGCAGTCAGAATAATAGGTGTGAAAGTAAACGATGTTTGTTGTGGTTTCATATTTTTAAGTTTAAAGAGTGTCAGGGGTTTGTTGTACTGATGCAGGTAAACTCGGTAAATCCGCGATGTGTAAAGTCTGGGTAGGAAATGCAAATTCTACGTCTATTACCTCCGCTAAATGCAATATATCCAAAAAAATCCGTTGTTGCTCGGTGAGTTCAACCATTCTATCAGGCACTTTGAGCAAAAAGTTCACTAAAATATCCAGACTAGTGACACCAAACTGGTAGAAAAACACCTGAATATTATCTTTACGCGTGTCGGGATGCGCCTCAAGAATTTGATTGATGCCTGCAATAAAGGCTTTTGATTTCTCAATCGGCGTGTTGTATGTAAGACCTAGGTCAATTTTAATCTGCCGATAGTCGCGTAACGCCATATTATCAACGGTACTGTTCACGACTTGACTACTGGGAATAGTTACCAGAGAATTATAGGTGGTGCGAATCCGTGTGCTACGAAAGCCCACGCTCTCAACCACCCCTTCGGCACCTGTCAATTTAATTGAATCACCCACCGAGAAAGGCTTTTCTACCATGATAATAATCGAGCCAATCAGATTAGCGATGGTTTGTTACGCTGCCAGCGCGACAGCCAGACCACCGACTCCAAGCCCTGCTAATACGGAGTAGGCGGGCAGACTTATTCGATCAGCTCCAGCGACAAGGATGGCAATCGCCACGATAAAAGTGATAAGCCGTAACACTAAACGGATAAGCTGACTATCAATGCTACTAGCCAGCAAACGTTCCCGAGTAATCACACTGGTCTCGATTTGCACCACCTATTACCCAAACCGTCCAAGTTAGCACCAGATAGAATAGCGTCCAGAGTGATAGAGTGAACACTTGATAAGCACTGCTAGAAATTCGTAGAACCTCACCAAAAATCAAGGCGGTTATGGGAGTCACAATAACTAAACTGAGTGGACGCAGTAAATCCGCCCATTGTTCAGAAGAGTCTGCCCTGCTGCGCCAGTAGTGACTCAACCGAAAACACAGGCGAACAAAAATAAAGCCTACAGCCAAAATGATGACGATGCCCAACCAACGCCATGCGGGTTGGTCAAGAAATGTGGCTCTAGTAGGTTGCTTATCGGGTGTCGTCAGTAACCAGCGAAGCGGTACGATGTTATTCAGTACCAAAGCCACGCCAGTAGGGCTATAGGTAACAAAGTCGTACCATCCAACAGACGCATTTGCTTGATAGGGACGATTTTTGACTGTGGCATAAAATGCTGGCAAACGTTCCACTGTGTCTGAGGTAAACAGGTATTCACCCGCCCGCGCTCCTTTTTCAACGCGTTGAATCCTAATTTCAGTATTGGGAATCACCCAAGACTTGAATTCGGATTTAGCCATTATCTGGGCATCTGGAATGGACTCTATGGGAGCTAGCTCAATACGATCCAACACTTCTTTCAGTTGCACCATCAGCCGCCGTGCGGTCTCGTCAACAGTAGCGGGCGGTAATTCACTCAAATCCAAAGCGCGTTCAGCCGATTTTTGAAAATGCTGAGACTCTTTAAGAGTAGCCAATTATTCTGCTGTCAAATAAAGTGCGGAGGAATCCATATAGGTGTTAAGGAATCCAGCTCCTTCGCTGTATGCTTTATTGGTAAATTCGATAAATCCTTGTAGCGTGGCTCTGGGACTGGATGTGTCAATCGGTTTTAGTGGGTTACTGTCTACACCTGCATAGGCGGGCATAATCCCCACCTGAAGCGCGTATAGTGAAATTATGACTGCAATAAAGCGCAAAAAATTAGGCATTATGTAAATTTCTAGGTGAATTATAGATAGCTAAATTGTATCAGTAAGTAGCTATTCCGTAGCAAGTAAAGCGTCGCTTTCATTCTCCCATTGCCTTTACTTAATCGCTCGCAACAAATTACCGTAATACAGCTCCTTGCCTGTTTTTGTTAGCATCCACAATTGCTTGATTTCTAGTTGATTTGCAGCAAAAAACTGTCTAGCGGAGGCGACTAAATCGGCTAGTTCTATCTTGGGTGAGTAGGTGTTGAGTATTAGAAATGCGTTAGGATTCATTAGCGCGTGTGCCGCTTCTATCAAGCTGGATAGGTGATGTTCTAGTTTCCATTTTTCACCTTTCGCGCCTAGACCCCATGCGGGTGGATCCATGATGATGCCGTCGTATTGCTTGCCTCGTTTCAATTCGCGCTGGGCAAATTTTAACGCGTCTTCATGTACCCACTTTATGTCAGAAAGATTAGAGCGTTCTTGGTTGTCATTTGCCCAAGTAATTAGCTGTTTTACTGAGTCTACATGAATTACTTCTGCGCCAGAATCACGCGCAACCAGTGATGCCGCGCCCGTGTAGGCAAATAAATTTAATACTTTTTGACCCGCACGAGCGTGTTCTTTAATAAAATGCCAGTTTGCCTGTTGTTCGGGAAATAAGCCTAGATGCTTAAATTGGGTTAGCTTCAAACCGAAACTTAAGTTTTGGTATGAAATAAGCCACTGCTCAGGTGACTGCGCTTTAATGTTTTTCCAGCGACCTTGGGTTGATGATTGTTCTTCAAATTCCCAATGCGCCATGTCTTGCCATTGGGCGTAAGACCATCCCGACTTGAAATCGGCTTGAATTTCTGGGCGGATAGTGATGATTGTTCCCCAGCGTTCCAGTTTCTTGCCGTTGCCTGCATCAAGCAGCTCGTAATCAGACCAAGACTGCCCATATTCGCGTGGAGTTTTTGAGTGTACGTTTTGCATTTTATTAGTGAGTGATGATGTGGTGGTTTGGATTACAATTATATAGAGTGGTGCGCATAATATGTATGTCGGGCGTCAATTATCAAGCAATTACACAAACTCTTCACTAGCTATAATCCCCTAACTTTAGGTAATATGACGCTCTACACATAAACTGGACTTATGAGAACTTACTATGACTAAAACCATTGTTTTAACGGGCATTACTACGACAGGGACGCCACATTTAGGTAATTATGTGGGTGCGATTCGACCCGCTATCGCAGCAAGTAAAGACCCTACGGTCGCGCCGTTCTATTTTCTAGCTGATTATCACGCGCTGATTAAATGCCAAGAGCCTGAGCGTATTCGCCAATCAAGTTTGGAAATCGCCGCAACGTGGTTAGCGTTAGGCTTGGATACAGCTAATGCGGTGTTTTATCGCCAATCGGATGTACCTGAAATTTTGGAATTATCGTGGATGTTGAGTTGTGTCGCTTCCAAGGGTTTGTTAAACCGCGCGCACGCTTACAAAGCGGCTGTCGCTGACAATGAGCAAAGTGGTGAAAATGATGCTGATAAAGGAATTTCCTTGGGTCTATTTGGTTATCCTGTGTTGATGGCAGCGGATATTTTGTTATTTAATGTGAATAAAGTGCCTGTCGGTAAAGATCAGGTGCAGCATATTGAAATGGCTCGCGATATAGCGGGTCGTTTTAATCATATTTATGGTGAACATTTTGTATTGCCTGAAGCGGTCATTGATGAGCATGGTGCAACACTGACGGGTTTAGATGGACGAAAAATGAGTAAATCGTATAACAACACGATTCCGCTATTTGAACCTGAAAAGAAATTACGCAAGCTGATTAATAAAATAAAAACTAATTCATTAGAACCTGGTGAAGCTAAAGATACTGAGGGTTGTGCTTTATTCAGTATTTATAAATCGTTTGCAACACCTGCTCAAGTGACTGAAATTCGTCAACGGTATGCTGACGGCATTGCGTGGGGCGAAATGAAGCAAGTATTATTTGAACAGATTAACGAACACATCACGCCTGCTAGAGAACGTTACGAAGCTCTATTAAATGCGCCTGAACACATTGAAATGCAATTACAAGAGGGTGCGGAAAAAGCGCTAGCAATAAGCGTGCCATTTATGAAGGAACTACGCAAAGCAGTCGGTATTGCTAGGATAGGCACGTGAAATCAGAAAAATTCAGCGAATGGTTAAAGCAGTCGTTGCTGTTTATCACCCGTGATCCACTGGTTTGGTTTGGTTACACTTTATTTATGGGTGTAGTGTTGGTGATTGGTCGCGTCTCCCCTGCTCTGGGAATTTTTTTAGCGGTGCTTTGCTTATTTGTCGGCGTGGGTATTGCTAAATATATCGATGTGAAATCCAGCGAACAGCGCATTAGTTTGTCATTCGCCATTACTAAAAGTCTGCCGTTGGCGATTTTGGAGGCGGGTGTCATTGTGTTGTGCTGGTTTGTGTTTATGGCACTGGCTAATATTTTTTCTGGTGAACCCGAAAAAATCGGACAGTTCTTTTTTGACTGGCACGCACCGCCTGACTTAGCTTATAAATATAGCTATGAATTAGCAAGCTGGCTGTATGGTTATGCGAATATCACACTGGTTTTTACGCTATTCATGATGACTACTTTTGCCAGTTGGTATAGCCATAGCTTGATGTTATTTAAGGGTTATAGCTGGAGTGTAGCCAAGAAAGTGGGTGGTGATTTAACAACTAAACATCAAAATGCGTTATATAAATTGTTGGGTTTTGTGTTTCTTGACGCTGTATTATGTATGTCGGTTACACCGTTATTAACACCCGTATTATATATGCTGACTTCGACGCTAATGTATATTTCGTACAGGAATGTACATTGTTAAGATAATAAGTTGATTGATAAAGGGATTAGTTTTTAGGTTAATTTTCTGGTACACGCTTTGGTACACGAAATATTAGGGTGCTAACGAGTCACTGCCATTAAGTTAATGATTTTTCCGTTCGCCCTGAGCTTGTCTAAGGGTGGATGTAAAAATACGAATCCTCGAAGTTCAGTCGTTCATAGTTCGACAAGCTCACCACGAACGCCTGAACTAGCGGGTACGAATTTTTCTAATGGGTGTTACATTCCAGTCTTTACCGTGTTCGCAAGCCGTCAATAATCCTGCCCATAAATCTAAGGCTAATCGGCGTTCATCTAAATAATCATGGTGATTGTAAACGCCTTCAATACCTTTTAATTTATGATTTAAACAGCGTTCGGCAATATGAGATTCAATGCCCAGCGCAGCCAAATGTGAGCGGGCTGTGCGTCTGAAATCATGCACATAAAAACTTTCATTCATAAATGGCATTATTTTTGCTAATGCCATATTAAGCGTGTTTTCGTGGATGTGTGGGATTTTGTGCTGTTGTACTTTACGCGCGGGTAACAGCCATTCACTGTTTACCGATAAAGCCATAAGAGCGTGTAAAGTGTCCACCGCGTGGAGCGATAACGGAATGGTGATGGCGGCGTTGGTTTTGGTTCTATCAGCGGGTAAATACCACAGTCCAGCATCAAGGTCGAATTCTTCACGTTTTGCTTTGATTAATTCACTTTTACGCACTGCTAATAAAAGCAATAATTTAACGGTCAATAAATTGGTTTGGGTAAAACCCTCGGTGTCACGCATAGCGGAAAATAAGGCAATTAATTCTGATTTAGCTAATACCCGCTCCCGCGCTACGCTTTTGCCACCAGCATCTGAAACACTAAACGCCGATGCAGGATTGTATTGCACAATATGGCGTTTAATTGCGTAATCAAATACACGCTTCGTCCATTTTAATATGTCGTTAGCAATAGTGGGTGAGCCACGTTCGATAATAGTGTGCAGCATTTTATCAATATGCACGGGCTTCACGTCTTCAACGGCTAAATCACCAAGATGGGGTTTAATGTCTTTATCAATCCGCACTTTCAAATCCAGCGCGTTTTTCCATTTGCCGACAATCATTTTTTCAAAATAAACCTCGGTTAATTGTCCAAAAGTCATGGCGTTCATTTTTGCCAGTGCTTGGGTTTTGCGCTCTTGCTTTTCACTAGCGACATCGTAACCCAGTGTCACACTGGCTCTCAATTCTTTGGCTTTCTTACGCGCTTCGGCTAATGACAACTGCCCATATAAGCCAATAGTCATAATGCGTTGCTTGCCCGCAAACCGATAACGAAAATTCCACCGTGGGGTTATAAAGTCTTTTCGATAACTCAGATACAGACCATTGCCATCCGCTTTACCTTCAAAGCGGTCATTATTTTTTATCCAGCTTTTTATTTGACTGTCGCTAAGGTTAGCCATAATCTGCCCCTGTTTAATAATTGTCTGTAAACGATTGCAATAAAACAGCCACTTGTTCGGCAGGCAACTGGACAACCACCCTCACCTGCTCAGCAAAATCTTGTTTGATAATCTGTCCATCCAGTTTTTTTAATGCGTATTCTAATGGCTGGATTTGTTTATAATCCAGCGTTAAATTGACCGTCGCCATTTCTATATAGGGATAAATCTCAGCCGCGTCAATAACTTGCCTAGCCGTCTGACCATAAGCACGAGTCAAGCCCCCTGCCCCCAATTTCACGCCACCAAAATAACGAATCACTGCAACCAACACATTAATAAGCTGCTTACCGTCGATATGTTGAAAAATGGGTTTGCCCGCTGTACCTGTGGGTTCGCCTGCATCATGAAAACGATACACCAAGCCGTTGTCAGTTTTTAGCTGATAGGCGAAGGCAATATGACTGGCATCGGGATACTGTTGGTACAGCTGTTTAAGTTGCTGTAAAACTTCATTTTCAGTTGCACACGGCGCAATAACGCCGATAAACCGCGATTTTTTGATTATTTCTTCGGTACTGTGTTTACTTTTAACGTATAACATCAAGCGGTTTTTAACACGGGAACGGCATTCAATAATTGTTGGGTGTAAGCGTGTTGCGGTTGGGTTAAGACCTGCTTTGCTGTGCCTTGCTCGATGATTTTTCCTTGATACATCACCGCAATTTCATGGGCAATTTCAGCTACTACCGCTAAATCGTGCGTGATAAATAAATAGCTGACGCCTTGTTCCTGTTGCAACGTTTTTAATAGCTGAATAATTTGCGCCTGCACGGAGACATCTAACGCGCTGGTCGGTTCATCGCAGACGATGAGTTTAGGATCGACGGCTAAGGCGCGAGCAATACAAATCCGTTGCCGTTGCCCACCTGAAAACTCATGCGGATAACGATACAGCGAGTCTTCAGGTAAATCGACTTGTTGTAACAGTTTTTTAACACGCGCTATGCGTTCATCGGCTGTTATCTCTGGATGTAAGGCACGAATACCTTCGGCAATAATATCACCGACAAGCAAGCGCGGATTCATTGACGAAAACGGGTCTTGAAAGACAATTTGAATATTGGCGCGTTGTTGGCGTAAGGCTTCGCCCGTCAAGGTATTTAATTCAATGCCGTTCATCACCACCCTGCCCTGACTGGGTAATAAATTCAATAAACTTTTACCCAAGGTGGTTTTACCACACCCAGATTCACCCACTAATGCCAGCGTTTTCCTTTGCTCAATACTAAAACTCACGCCATCGACTGCACGGACGTAATCGACCACGCGCTTAAAAATGCCTTTGCGTATTGGATAGTGACAATAAAAATCACTGACTTGTAATAAGGGCGTAGAAATACGCGTTATCAAATTTTTACCCGCATTGTGTATGGATGGCAACACACCTAATAACTTTTGAGTATACGGGTGTTTGGGGTTAGCAAATAATTCAGCCGTTAAGCCTGTCTCGACTATCTTGCCTTGCTGCATCACCGCAACCCTATCCGCCATCGTAGACACTAACGCCAAGTCATGACTAATCAGCCATAACGCCATGCCTGTTTGCTGTTGAATGTTGGTTAGCAACGCCAAAATTTGCGCTTGTATGGTGACATCTAATGCGGTCGTCGGTTCATCAGCAATGAGTAAATCTGGCTTACCTGCCAAAGCAATAGCAATCATCACGCGTTGCCGCTGACCGCCTGATAATTGGTGCGGATAATCTTTCAAACGCTGCTCTGGATTAGGGATTTCCACTTGCTGTAACAGTTCCAGTACGCGTTGCTTTAGCTCAGTTTTAGATAAATTGAAATGAATATTAATGACTTCAGCAATTTGACTGCCGATGCTCATGACAGGATTTAGTGATGATAAGGGGTCTTGAAAAATCAAGCCAATACGGCGACCGCGAATTTTACACAGCTCGAATTCTGAATGCGTTAATAGGTTATCACCTTGTAAATCAATACGCTGTGCGGAAATTTTGGCATTATTGGGTAATAATCGTAGCACCGATAATGCAGTCATGGATTTACCTGAACCAGATTCCCCCACTAAAGCAAACGTTTCACCTGCCTGAATAGTAAAACTAATGGCATCGACTACTGTCTGTGAATGATTAAAAGTAACACTGAGTTGTTCGACAGACAATAAGGGCTTATTCATTGCTTAAAATGTATGCTTAGACTTGAATGTTTTATTTTACATTCAGTTGGCTGATTACGCACTATTGCCTTAAGTTTTATGCAAAGCAATCAATGTTTTTACGGGGTTAAAGCTCTTTCGGTGAATATCTAAAAACCCAAATTGTTCAATTTCTGACAAGTGTTGTTTTGTGCCGTAGCTTTTATGCAAATGAAAAGAAAAATTCGGATATTGTTGGTGATAATCACCCATGAGCTGATCTCGATAGACTTTTGCGATGATGGAAGCCGCACTGATGGCGGGTATTTTACTGTCACCTTTAACAATGGTTTGCGCAGGAATGGTTAAGTACGGTAGTTGATTGCCATCTATTAACACGCTATCAGGTGTTATGTGCAAGCCTTCAATAGCGCGTTGCATAGCAAGTAGGGTGGCTTGAAGAATATTGAGGCTGTCTATTTCGATGATGCTGGCTTCTGCTATAGCCCAGCTTAAGGCTTGTTCTTGAATAATTTTACTGAGTTGTTCACGCTTGCGTTCAGTGAGTTCTTTAGAATCTGCTAATCCAGTAATCGGTTTGCTGGGGTCTAAAATAACAGCGGCGGCAACGACAGAACCCGCTAAACAGCCACGTCCGACTTCATCAACACCTGCAATTAGAAAATTCGCGGGCATTTCATCCATGAAGTGTTAAACGGCTAGCGCAATATGCCACGACGAACATTACGCAAAAAATTAACCATGTCGGCTAATTCTTGGCTGTCAGCGGCTAGTTCTACGATTTTTTCTATAGCATCTTCTAAGCGTAAATTCATTTTGTAGATGATTTTATAGGCATTTCTAATTAAGCGAATATCGTCGGCTGATATACCACCGCGCTCCATACCCACCGAATTAATACCGTGAGGTCTAGTGGGTTTACCGCCCACCATCACAAAAGGGGGAATATCTTGAGTAATCGCACTACCCATTGCGGCAAAGCTGTATTGACCTATTTGGGTAAATTGATGTACTAATGTAAAACCACCCAAAATAGCATGACTATTTAAATGTACATGACCTGCCAATGATGCGCCGTTTGCCATGATGACATGATCACCAATAATGCAGTCGTGAGCAACGTGGGTGTAAGCCATAAACAAATTATCATTGCCTATTTTGGTGATGCTATTATCTTGACCTGTGCCTCGGTGCATGGAGGTAAATTCGCGAATGGTGTTTCTATCGCCAATTTCAAGCCTCGTGATTTCAGCCGCATATTTTTTATCTTGCGGATCTTCACCGATAGAGGTGAATTGGTAAATGCGATTGTCTTTACCAATAGAAGTAGGTCCTTTGATAACGACATGAGGACCTATCACTGTACCTGAATCTATTTTGACATCCTCACCAATAACAGAAAAAGCACCCACCGACACATTTTCGGCGAGTTCAGCACGACCATCAATAATGGCAGATGGATGAATCAAAATTAATTTACTACCGCTGCGCATCGGATTTCTGCACTCGCTACAAAATCACCATCCACTTCGGCACGACATTCAAATGCCCAAATATTACGTCTACTTTTGATAAATTTTGCTTCCAACATAAGTTGATCTCCTGGCACAACAGGTCTTTTAAATTTGGCTTTATCAATACCCACCAAATAATAGATCATGCCTTCTAGTTCATCACCTGCCGTTTCTGAGGCAAGTAAACCAGTGGCTTGCGCCAATGATTCTAAAATAAGAACGCCTGGCATAATGGGTTTTTGCGGAAAATGCCCTTGAAAAAAAGGTTCGTTATAAGTAACATTTTTTACGCCTAATAGCCTGATTCCAGGTTCACACTCAATGACCTTATCAACCAATAAGAAAGGGTATCGATGAGGCAAGAAAGCTTGTATTTGTAAAATATCCAACGTAATAGACATGGCGTAGGGAGAATTTTTATTAAAGGTTGGGGGATATTGCTTGAAGACAATATTTTATTCAGGTATTTTTAACAGTTTTTGTTGAACTTGGGCAGTGACATCAATTTTGTCGTTGGCGTAAATAACACCTTCTGTTAATAACAAATCAAAGTTTTGATCTTTAGCGATTTCACGGATTGCTTCAATAATATGTTTTTGTAATTTGCCTAATTCTTCATTACGGTTGGCATTAAAGTCTTCGCTAAATTCTTGTTGTGATCTTTTGGCATCTCTTTTTTTGTTCATAAGATCCCTTTCTAAATTAGCTTTTTCTGATTCACTCATGACCGCCGCATCTTTGGTCATTTTTTCTTCCATGGTAGTAATTTCTTTTTGCTGTGCAACCAATTGTTTGTCACGCGGCGAAAATTTTACTTCCAACCGTTTTTTGGCTTTTTCGGCTTGTGGTGCTTTTTCAAGTACAGCAGGGATGTTAACGAAACCAATTTTTAAATCAGCGTAACTGACACTGCTAGCCAGTAATAATCCTAAAAATAAAGCAATTTTCTTTTTCATTGTTAAATCGATCTCCAATTATGGGTAAAAAATAAATAGTTACTAACAAGACATGAAATTATAGGGGATAAGTTCATTAAACTAAAATAACTTCTCAGAAATTTTGACCGAAGTTAAATTGAAACGCTTGTTTTTGATCAGTGGCTTGAGAGTTTAGAGGGTATGCCGCACTCACAGATAATGCGCCAAAGGGTGATAACCACTCACCTGAAAGCCCTGTAGAATAGCGCATTTCACTGACGGAAAAACCATTACTGACCGTTCCAGCATCAAAGAATGTACCTAATCTAACTGATTTTGTCTCTGTCATAAAAGGCACTGGAAAGAATAATTCCGCATTACCAATGATTTTAGCAGAGCCACCAATCGGGTTGCCTTGAATAACTGCACCGCCTAATAGATTATCTTGAGTATCGGCAGGACCAAGCGTATTGTTTCTAAAGCCGCGTACTGATCCTGTACCCCCAGCAAAATAATTTTCAAAGAACGGCAAGCCCTGAGTACCGCTATAACCATCACCATAACCGATTTCACCATTTAGTTTAAAGGTAAAATCTTTGGCAATAGGGAAATAATGTTGATGTCTGTAGCCTAGTTTAAAATAAGTTAAATCACTACCTGGAATGGTTGCTTGTGCAGATGCACGTTGCTGACCGCCTTCACTAGGGAATATGGCTCGATTTAGGGTATCGTGCGTCCAACTGACTGTTTCGCCTAAAGTCAAAAACTTACAGCTGTTGTCAGGAATAGAGACAGTAGCACCGTTTAAAAATACGGGGTGCGAACAGCCTTCCTGCTGGAAAAAATCACGGATTTGCCTAGAACTATAAACACTGCTGTCATTCCCAAACTCACCGTTGTTGAATTGGTTAATTTTTAAATTGGTGTGTCTTAGGTCGGTATCAAAACGTATCGAATCAAATTCATTTAACGGAATACCAAAATTAGTACTAGCATTCGCGACATCAGTGGTGTAGTTGGCTAAATTGATTGCACCCGCATTACGTTTGGCATAGCCCAAGTTGTAGCCTTGACTGACACCGTCTACCGTAAAATAGGGATTAAAAAATCCGAATTGATAATTAGTGGTATATGTACTGTTATTAAAGGCAAGGTTTATACGCTTGCCTGAACCAAACACGTTATCTTGTGACACGTTGGCATTTAAGATAATGCCTTGCACCTGAGAGTAGCCAACCCCTGCTGATAAATTACCCGATGCTTTTTCTACTACAGTGTAATTAGCATCAATTTTGTCAGCAGTACCTGCAACAGGCGGAGTTTCTACATTCACTGATTCAAAATACCCTAAACGTTCCAGACGGACTTTTGATCGTTCAATTTTTGCACTGGAAGCCCAGCTCGATTCCATTTGGCGCATTTCACGGCGCAATACTTCATCGCGCGTAGTCGAATTGCCGCGTATATTGATACGATTTACATAAACACGTTTACCTGGATCGACCGCAAACGTCATATCAACGGTGTTAGTCGCCTCGATAATTTCTGGCACCATATTGACGTTAGCAAACGCATAGCCTTCGTCACCTAAACGGTCTTGAATGGCTTTAGAGGTTTCGGTGGCATTTTTGCGAGAAAAAATTTCCCCTGGCCCTACGCTGACTAACTTAGTAAGTTCCTCAGGCTTAACAACCAAATTACCCGCTAATTTAACTTTATTCAGCGTGTAAACGTCACCTTCTTTGACATTGATGGTGACATAAATATCTTTTTTGTCAGGTGTAATAGCCACTTGTGTGGATTCAATCGCAAAGTTGATATAACCACGATCCAAATAATAAGACAGTAAACTTTCTAAATCGGCACCCAATTTTTGCTTAGAATACTGATCATTTTTAGTATAAAACGACAATAAATTAGACGTGCTTAACTCAAATTTACTGAGCAAGGTTGTATCATCAAACGCATTGTTACCGACAATGTTTATTTGCTTTATTTTGGTGACGCGCCCTTCAGAAATAGTGATGTTGATACCGACACGATTACGCGTCAGGGTGGTTACATCGGTTTTAATCTGTAGCCCGTATTTACCATGACTGAGATATTGGCGACTTAATTCTTGCTCCACTTTATCTAATACTTGCTTATCAAATACTTTGCCTTCGGCTAAACCAATTTTATCCAAGGCTTTGGTTAAATCGTCTTTACTGAGGTCTTTATTACCTTCAAAAGCAATTTTTGCAATAGTAGGACGCTCGACCACTTTAACAATCAGCGTTGAGCCTTCTCTTGATAGCGACACATCTTTAAAAAACCCTGTTTTAAATAAGGCTCTTATCGCGGCAGCAGAGTGATCTAAAGAAAACCACTGACCGACATTCACAGGGAAATCGTTATAAACTGTACCCGCAGAAATCCGTTGCAGACCTTTGACCTGAATGTCTCTAACAATGAATTCATCCCCCGCTTCAACAGCTTGTGATGCAAGCAAGGATAATAATAACAAGCGAGAAAAAGTATTTGGTTGCATGTAAGTATCTAAAAAATACGGCATCTATGAGCGAATAGTAAAAACTGTTGCGATTATATCACAGTAAATATTTAAACTGCTTAAGCCCTGTGTATTGAAAAACTCAGAATTTCGTCTATAGAGGCACTTTTTGACAACAGCATCAGTAATCTATCCAAGCCTATAGCAATGCCTGAACACTCAGGCAAGCCAGCATTTAAAGCGGCTATCAATCGCTCATCTTTCACCACATCCGCTAAATTAGCGTGTTGTCGAACTGCTATTTCATTCTCAAAGCGTTGATTTTGTTCAACCGCATCGGTCAACTCATAAAAACCATTACCCAATTCCACGCCATTAATAAACAACTCCACACGATCCGTCACCAATGGATTATCGGCATTAATCCGCGCCAATGAAGACTGACAAGCGGGATAGCCATAAATCATACACAAGGCATTATCGCCCAAATACGGCTGAACTTTATGGCTAAATAACACATCCAGCCACAACGCGTGATTGTGTTCACATAACGCCACCGCCTCAGGCAATTCATTAGACAGCGCGTAAGCACAATAATCATCATAACAAAACACCAGCGCGTCTAAGCCCGTGTATTGCTGAAAAATCGCCTGATAACTACACCGCTCCACACCCGATAATGGCTGATATTCAGCAAACAGCGACACAATCAATTCAGCCACTTCATCCATCAACTCTGACAAAGTAAAACCCACTCGATACCATTCCAACAGCGTAAATTCAGGATTATGAAACCGACCTGATTCACCATTTCTAAACGCCTTAGCAATTTGATAAATAGAACCACAACCTGCGACAAGCAAGCGTTTCATGGCAAATTCAGGAGAGGTTTGCAGAAATAAGCGATGCTGACAATGCGGCAAATCATAATCAGTCGCAAAAAATGCCAAAGACGGATCAGTGCCTATCGTGTGACTCAACAGCGGCGTTTCCACTTCCAACACTGCTTTTTCTAAAAAGAAAGTGCGAATTTTTGCCAGCAGCCGCGCTCTTAAATGCAGTGCGTCAATAGAGCAACTCGGCTGCCACGCAGACTGCATTATTCTTTAACGCGCGAAATATATTCGCCAGTGCGGGTATCGACTTTAATCATTTCTTCGGTTTTTACAAACAACGGTACACGCACTACCGCGCCAGTTTCCAATTTAGCTGGTTTACCACCGCCGCCAGACGTATCACCGCGTACACCCGGATCCGTTTCCACAATTTTCAATTCCACAAAATTGGCAGGCGTTACACCAATCGGCGCATCATTCCATAACATAACTGTACAAGCATCTTGATCTTTCAACCATTTACCCGCATCACCGACGATGTTTTCATCACATTGATACTGCTCAAAGCTCTCATTGTTCATGAAATGTCTGAACTCGCCATCGTTATACAGATACTGCATCTCCATCTCGACTATATCCGCGCCTTCCAACGACTCGCCTGATTTAAACGTTCTTTCAATCACCCGACCTGTTTTCAAGTTTCTAATTTTAACGCGGTTAAACGCCTGACCTTTACCCGGTTTAACAAATTCATTCTCAATAATTGCACATGGGTCACTATCTAACATGACTTTTAACCCTGCTTTAAACTCACTCGTACTATAACTAGCCATTTTATCCTCAAGATGATCAACAATGTAAACGAACCATTATAATAGAGGCAACTACCGAATAGAAACCTAAAAACCTCGACACATGACAGAATCAACGCACGAAACCACGCATTTTTGCCAAAATTGGCAACAACAACTCGCCCAAGCATTCACCCATATAGACGACCTATGTCGGTATTTAGACTTAAATCCCAGTGACTTACCTATATCAGCAACCGCCGCGCAACAGTTCGCCATGCGTGTACCACTTAGTTTTGCCGCCTGCATGGAAAAAGGCAATCCTTTCGACCCCTTGTTGCGCCAAGTTTTACCCATCACAGACGAACTCGCGTTTTATGCAGGCTATAGCAACGACCCCGTCGGCGACTTACCCGCTGCCACCCAAACAGGCATACTGCACAAATACCAAGGGCGCGTATTACTCATCAACACAGGTAGCTGTGCGATAAACTGCCGCTATTGTTTCCGCCGTAACTTCCCCTACGCCGACTTACAACTCAGCAAACAACAAGAACACGCCGCCATCCTCAGCATCCAAAACGACCCCAGCATCCAAGAAGTCATTTTCAGCGGTGGCGACCCCCTATTACTCAACGATGCCAGACTCACCCGCCTCATCGAACAAATCAACCAAATCGACCACATCAAACGCATCCGCATCCATAGCCGCCTGCCCATCGTATTGCCTGCGCGTATCACCCCCGAACTCATTAACATCCTAACGCAAAGCCCCAAACAAATCATCCTAGTGCTACATTGCAACCACGCCAACGAACTCAACGAGCGCGTCATCACCGCCTGCCAAGCACTCAAAAAGCACGGCATCACCTTATTAAATCAATCGGTACTGTTAAAAGGAGTTAATGACGATGCGGCGGTACTCTGTGAACTCAGCGAACGCTTATTCCAACATGGCGTGATTCCCTACTACCTGCATCTATTGGATAAAGCCACAGGTACAGGGCATTTTGCGGTGTCAGAAACGGAGGCTTTATTATTAATGGAGCGGGTACAAGCCAGTCTATCGGGCTATCTTGTGCCTAAGTTGGTTAAAGAAGTCGCGGGGGCGGAGTCGAAGCGGTATGTGGTGGGGTGATTGGATTGTAGGTTGGGGTGAGGTACGAACCCCAGCATTTATACTGACTGCTGTTTAAATCGGCTGGAGTGATTCTCTTTTCAACAAAGAAATGATTTCTCTTAAATTGTCATTTTCTCTGTCTTTCATGGCAAGTTCTTTGTTTTTTAATGCACGTTGTCATTGCAACTTTTGATTTTCAAAAGCTAATTCAGAATGTGAATTAAAAATGTGGCAACCATTTCCATTATTATTGTTGCCGTTATTAGTGCCTATTAGGTAAACATTTTTCCCATCTAACGGGATAAGCTCAATTAAATCTATTTCACATATTTCAGCAATTTTGATTAGCTGAGGAATAGCTGGTTTTTTCACCACGTTCAATTTTTGAGTAACCGCTTGGTGACATATTTAGTTTTTCTGCCATTTCTTCTTGCGACCAGTTTTTAGCCGCGTAGGTTGGGTTGCCGTCTTTTTGGCAACCCAACACAACCACGCACGATTATAATTACAACTGTTATGTGTTCATCGTGTTTGTTGGGTTGCAAAAAACCGCACCAAAATTACCGAGCTGGAAAGTAGAAGCATTTCACCGTGAATTAAGACAGCTCACAGGGAGTGAAAAGTGCCAATGCCGTAAAGACAGCTCCCAACGTAACCATCTCGCTTGTTGTTATCATCCTTGGTTGTCATTGAAAGTATATGCCCAGAAAACCTCAACAACTCTTTACACAGTCCGCTCTCATTTGTTTTCTGAGTTTTTGAAAAACGAGTTACGCTCACCTCGAATTCAGGCTTTTTAGCTGGGTAGCGAAAGTCCTATATATAAAAGTATACTGTTTAGTTATTTAATTATGGACAGTCATCTCTTTTTTAATCAAAATGCTGTACGTAAGTAAATTATTCGGTAGTGGGTTAAATCTGTGATGATAGATTAAAATCACGGGCAGAATAAAATCACACTTACCTAAAAGACCTTATGAGCTGCTACCAAGAAATCACCTGTCCATTCTGTAAAAGTAACCAGATGGGCAAGTCAGGACGCAATGCA
>SHZG01000008.1 GCA_009692395.1 Methylococcales bacterium
ACGGTAACGTGGCTCTCCCGTTGCATTGCGTCCTGACTTACCAATCTGGTTGCTTTTACAGAATGGACAGGTGATTTCTTGGTAGCAGCTCATAAGGTCTTTTAGGTAAGTGTGATTTTATTCTGCCCGTGATTTTAATCTATCATCACAGATTTAATCCACTACCGTTTTTTTATCACTCTTTCGGCAACTACATCAGGAAGTATCTCAACTAAACCATGGTAATGAATCATGCGGGTTCGAGTATTTCTTAGTGGTACGATTGAAATGCTTTTTATCTGTCTAGGTTTGTTTAGCCAATTACCTTTAATTGTTGGTTCCAGAAAGTCTCTTATATCCTTTCTTTTGGTACTGGCTAGAATGTTTTTTATAATAATTTTCACTCACTTTACCGTTGTATATTTTTTATTGTTACTGAACGCAAAACGCGTTTTATTTTGTACCTTTTAGCTATAGCGGTTATGCGTTTTTTTCTTGACCGCATACACCGCCACCAACAACCACGCGCTTAAAAAACACACGCCGCCAAACGGTGTAATGATGCCCAATGCTTTTATATCAAGGATTGCCAGTACGTATAAGCTGCCTGAAAATAACAGAATACCTATGAACATCAAGTGACTTGCCCAGCTTAATAATTTTGCAGTCGGGGATTGTTGCTGTAATAACGCCACGAGTATTAATCCCAGTGCGTGCCACATTTGATAGGTTACGCCTGTGTGATAAACGGTTAGCATTTCTGGGTTGAGTATGGCTTTTAAACCGTGTGCGCCGAATGCGCCGAACGCTACGCCTGTGAAGGCACATAACGCGCCCAATAATAAGGTGGTTTGCATTATTTCTCCAGCAAGCGCGGCAGGAGTTGGACTAAATTACAAGGGCGGGTGCGGTGGTCTAGTTGGTCTTTTATGAGTAAATCCCATGCGGTACGACAGGCATTCATTGAACCAGGAAGGCAAAAAATATACGTTCCATTCGCTACACCTGCAATGGCTCTGGACTGAATCGTTGAGGTTTTTATGTCGGCGTAAGACAGCATCCGAAAGGTTTCGCCGAAGCCGTCTAGCACTTTATCAAGCAACGGTAATATGGCTTCGGGTGTGCCGTCTCTACCTGTGACACCTGTGCCGCCTGTGCTGATGATGACATTCACTGTGTCATTGATTATCCAATTGGACACGGCGGCGCGGATGGCGTAAATGTTATCGGGTACGATTTTTTTTTCGCTGACGCGGTGTCCTGCGACTAAAACGCGCTCGGCGAGAATGCTGCCTGAAACATCATCGGCTTCCGTTCGGGTGTCGGATATGACTAACAGGGCGATGTTGAGCGGGATGAAGGATTTTTGGGTGGTCATGAGTCTCTCCATGTAGGTTGGGTTACGGCAAGCCTAACCCGCCCCACAAATTATCAGTTGATGCTACTGTAACACAACAAACAAGCCTTCTTCACCGCGTTGAAGATTAATCAATAACGCGCCATTGGAATTCACGGCTTGTTTTAATTCATCAAGATTACGCACACGATAACGATTAGCTGAGACAATTACATCGCCTACACGCAACCCAACACGTGCTGCATAAGAATTCGGGGCAATAGTGCGGAATGCTACACCTTCGATTTGATCTTTTTGCGTAGCGGTTAATGCTGTGCCTTTTAGTGTACGGTGTAGTTTTTCACCCGCCAATTGAGCTTGTTCAGGTTTGCTAATGGTCGCCGTGACGGTCTTTTTTTCGTTACCATGGAAATATTCTATGTCAACGTTATCACCGACTTGTAATAAACCAACGAGATTACGAATATCATGACTGTCTTTAATCGCTTGTCCATTCGCGGCAATAATCACGTCACCTGCTTGTAAACCTGCTTTTTCAGCGGGTGAATTACTTTCAATCCGACTGACTGCCGCGCCTTGTTGGTTAGTCATATTAAAAGCGGTCATTAATTCAGGGGTTAAATCTTGGGTGGTAACACCTAATAAACCCCGTCTGACTTCGCCGTGTTTTACTAAGGAGTCTTTAATAGTCATTGCCATATTAGTGTGGGAATGGCAAAACCAATACCAACATTACCACCGTTAGGCGCGAGAATTGCGGTATTCATGCCAACTAATTCACCGCGTACATTCACTAACGCACCACCCGAATTCCCAGGGTTAATCGAGGCATCGGTTTGACTAAAATCTTCATAACCTTCTATGCCCAGACCAGAACGCCCTAACGCACTGATAATACCCGATGTCACTGATTGCCCTAAGCCAAATGGATTACCGATGGCGACGACACAATCACCGACGCGTAAGCGGCTGGAATCCGCAAGCGGTATTTGCGTTAAATTTTCCGCAGGAATTTTGATAATAGCGACATCCGCTTCTGCATCCGCGCCGACTAATTGCGCGGCTAACTGGCGACCATCTTGTAAGGTGACTTTGATTTTATTGGCTTTCGCAATAACGTGGTTATTGGTTAATACCAAGCCTTGTTGACTATCAATAATCACCCCAGAACCTAAGCTGTTGCGTTGTTGTTGACGCGGCATATTGGGGATTTGAAAAAATTGCCGAAAAAACGGGTCTTGCATGAGCGGGTTTTCTTTTATCTCAATGTTGGTTGATGTGGCGATATTAACAACCGCAGGCGTGCTACGTTCCAACATCGGAGCTAAGGATGGCATGGGCTGCGTCAACCGCAGGCGGAAATCCTGCTGCAAAAGCGAGCATATGCAGACACAAGGAAAGCGGTAGTAGCGTCATCAATAGCAGTTGTTTAATTAATTTACGATTCATGATGATTTTCCATGAAGTGTGAGAGTATCTGCTGACTATTAGGTTTAAAAATGGTTAATTCAAGCCTAATAAATAGGCGTCATATTAAAATATATAAGGCTTAAGACTATCATACTGGACTTTTCAAATTGAAAAAGGCTATGATGCTTGCCCAATAAAGTACACGCTATTTTAATTATTAATACATTTTGCCACTATGACTGATTCTTTTATCTCAACTAAACCTATTCCTGTTCGTGAACGCTTAATTATGGCGTTAGATGTGTCTGATTTTTCTGAGGCGCGGGCATTAGTTGAAGAACTGGGCGATTCAGTGATTTTTTATAAAGTCGGCATGGAATTATTTATGTCAGGCGATTATTTCGGCTTTATTGACTGGTTGAAACAACAGAATAAAAAAGTATTTGTCGATTTAAAATTTTTTGATATTCCTGAAACCGTTGGACGGGCGATTAAAGCCTTGAGCGGTAAAGGCGTGGATTTTGCGACTATTCACGGTAACAATGCCATTATGGAAGCCGCCGCCGCTGCAAAAGGCGATTTGAAAGTATTAGCCGTCACTGCATTAACCAGTTTAGACCGTGGTGATTTAGATGATTTAGGCTTTCAATGTGATGTGCAGGCATTGGTGTTATCACGCGCTAAACGGGCATTACAGATTGGCTGTGATGGTATTGTGTCTTCAGGCTTAGAAGCCTCATTATTAAGACGCGAACTAGATCACAAATTATTAGTCATTACCCCTGGTATTCGTCCTGTCGATAACCGTGAAGACGGCGATCAAAAACGCGTTGTTAGCGTAGAAATGGCATTTCAAAATGGCGCGGATTATATTGTTGTTGGTCGTCCCATTCGTGATGATAGTGACCGCAAAGCAATGGCAGAAAAAATTCAGTCGCAAATTCTTGCTCCATTTTCTTAATTTACTGCACGATATTCATGCCATTTTCCCCTGAGTTCACCAGTTCATATCTTGTTGCTTTTGCAATGGGGCTATTTAGTAGTATGCACTGCATCGGTATGTGCGGTTCTATTATCGGCACACTGACACTCAGTCTCAGTCCAGACATTCGTAATAACAAAGTGTTATTAGTGCCTTTTGTGCTTCATTATAATCTGGGGCGTATCACCAGTTACACGATTGCAGGTGGCTTAGCGGGTATTATTGGCGTGTTAATGGCAATGCCATTTGGGTCGCTACACGGGCATCGAATTTTACAATTACTGTCTGCATTAGTCATGACAGGTTCAGGTTTATACATAGCGGGCTGGTTTCCGCGTTTTGCTTATATTGAAAAAATTGGCAGACATTTTTGGAACAAAATAGAACCGTTTGGTCGTAAACTCATTCCTGTTAAAACCCATACCCACGCCTATTTATTTGGTATGGTGTGGGGTTGGTTGCCTTGCGGTTTGGTCTATTCGGCGTTAGCACTGGCAGCGACTGCGGGTGATGTAGCTAGAAGTGCGTTGTTAATGCTGGCTTTTGGCGTGGGAACTTTACCCGCTGTCATGGGAGTTGGTATAATGACCAGCATATTAACAAGGTTATCGCGCACGCAACGTTTTAAACAAATTATCGGTTTATTTATGATTGCCCTAGCGTTGTTAGCCGCTCTGCCGTGGCTTAACCCAATGGCTTTTCTTCACCCGCAAACACATTAACGAGACAATTATGGATTATTTCGACACAATTATTGGTCAATCACCCGCATTGGATTCCTTAATTCGTAGTGCGCGATTAGTTGCCAGCACTGATGTGACCGTGCTATTGAAAGGTGAAACTGGCACAGGTAAAGAAATACTGGCTAACGCGATACAAAAACAAAGTTCGCGGGCTGATAAGGCTTTCATCACGCTTAATTGTGCCGCATTGCCTGAAAGTTTGATTGAGTCTGAGTTGTTTGGTCATAAAAAAGGCTCATTCACAGGGGCGACTTGTAACACGCAAGGTCTTTTGCCCGCCGCAGATGGCGGCACTTTGTTTCTCGATGAAATTAATTCATTACCGCTCGCTATTCAAGCCAAATTATTGCGCTTTTTAGAATCAGGCGAATGCCTTGCGGTCGGTGATGTGAACCCCTGCAAAGTGGATGTACGCGTGATTGCCGCGACTAACGCTGATATCAACCGTCAAATTGAAGCAGGTGACTTTAGACGTGATTTGTATTATCGGCTCAATGTTGTGCCGTTAGAGCTGCCACCATTAGCGCAACGCACCGAAGACATTGAACATCTGATTAAACATTTTCTGGGCTTGTTTGCGGAGACCTATTCAATCGCCGCGCCCAAATTCAGTAAGGCGGCATTAAAAATGCTGAACTCCTACCCATGGCCGGGTAATATTCGTGAACTGCGTAATCTGTGTGAACGGCTGAGTATTTTGTTAGCAGGTAGAGTTATAGAACCAGAAAATCTGCCGTTAGAGTTTGTTAGAGCCATCAATAGTGCGCCTCAATTAACAGACTTTATCTTACCTGAAATAGGCTTGCATCTGGATGACTTAGAGGCAAATTTAATTCATCAAGCCCTTAATCGGACACAGGGTAATCGAAGCAAATCGGCTAAATTATTAGGGCTTTCCAGAGATACATTGATTTATCGTATGCAGAAACACGGTGTGGCTACACACTAACTGTTTATCGGAGTACAAACCTAGGTTTGCACTCCGACCATCACTAAAAACTGAGCAGTCTTGCTTGTCTCATCAGTTGTTTTAAGTCTTTCACCGTCTGCGCTAAACCTGAAAATAACGCTTGGGCAATAATTGAATGTCCGATATTTAGCTCTACAATTTCAGGTATTGCGCAAATCGCCTCCACATTATAAAAATTCAGCCCATGCCCCGCGTTCACTTGTAGTCCAGCACTGTACGCATAATGCGCGGCAAGTCGAATCCGCTCAAATTCTTCGGCTTGCTGTACAGGCGTTTTAGCATCCGCATAACACCCCGTATGCAGTTCAATCATAGGCGCACCTGCTTTGATTGCAGCATCAATTTGGGCTTCTTCAGGGTCTATAAATAACGACACTTCAATGCCTTCCTCAGCTAATTTATCACAAGCAGATTGTAAACGCAGCAAGTTACCTGAGACATCCAAACCGCCTTCAGTCGTTAGTTCTGCACGTTTTTCAGGCACTAAACAACAGGCGTAAGGTTGGACTTTAAGGGCGATGGCAAGCATTTCATCGGTAACGCCCATTTCAAAATTCAAGCGCGTGTGTATCATTTCTTTTAACAGAAAAATATCACGGTCTTGAATATGGCGACGGTCTTCACGCAAATGCGCAGTAATACTATCAGCCCCAGCTTGTTCAGCAATTAACGCCGCTTGTAGGGGTTCAGGGTATAGCGTACCGCGTGCTTGTCTTAGTGTCGCAACGTGGTCAATATTGACACCTAATAAAATCAATTGTTTTTCCATGCTTGTCTCAGTCATTAAAGCCTAAGCTTTGTAATGCCCGTTCACTGTCTGACCAGCCTTTTTTCACTTTAACCCACAATTGTAAATAGACTTTTTGACCAATCAGTTTTTCTATGTCGATGCGTGCCTCAGTACCAACACTTTTTAACATTTCACCGTCTTTACCAATGACAATATTTTTTTGGGTCATACGTTCTACCCAAATAATCGCGTAAATTTTAGAGATAGTAGGCTTTTCTTCGTAGCGTTCTATTTCCACTGTGAGTGAGTAGGGCAGTTCTGCACCTAAGCGACGCGTAAGTTTTTCACGCACAATTTCAGCGGCTAAGAAACGTTCAGAGCGGTCAGTAATTTGATCTTCAGGATAAATTAAATCACTTTCAGGCAATAAGCCCATGATTAAACTTTCCAATTCAGTCAAATTAGTGCCTTTTAATGCTGAAATAGGCACTAAGTGTTGAAATGGAAAACGGTGTTGTGCAGTGGCAAAAAATTCCAAAATCTTTTCTTTATCTTGCACTTTATCAACTTTATTGACTGCCAAAATGACAGGCAAACCTGCTTGTTCTAATTTTTTGAAAATCACTTCATCGTATTCATGCCACGATAGCCCATCAATTAGCCAAACAATCACATTCACGCCCAACAGCGACGTATCCGCCGTGCGGTTTAGATAACGGTTTAAGGCGCGTTTTTCATCGTTGTGCATACCCGGCGTATCCATGTAAATGGCTTGCCCTGCTTCGGTGGTATTAATGCCTAAAATACGGTGGCGGGTAGTTTGCGGTTTACGCGAGGTAATGCTGATTTTCTGTTTCAGCAAATGATTCATTAGGGTTGATTTACCCACATTGGGACGACCGATTAAGGCGACGAAACCACAATTCATTGCTTATCCTTGTTTAATAATTCGAGCATTTGCTCTGCCGCTGACTGTTCAGCTTTTTTTCTGGAAATACCCGTACCAATACACGCAGTTGCTATTAACGGCACGGTACATTTCACCTCAAAGGTTTGTTCATGTGCTAATCCAGACATGGTGATTAATTCATAATCTGGCAAGTCCATTTTTTTTGCCTGCATCAATTCTTGTAGCTGGGTTTTTGGGTCTTTTTGCCAATTATCCAAGGATAGATTTTGTAGTTTTTCAGCAAATAATCGACCTATCCATTGTTGACAGGCTTCGATACCTTGATCGATAAATAACGCTGCGATAACGGCTTCCAATGCGTCTGACAAAATGGAATCACGGCGAAAACCTCCGCTTTTCAATTCACCCGAGCCTAATAATAAATAATCCCCCAGTTGGTGTTTTCTAGCCAGTTCTGCTAATGAACTTTGGTTGACTAAACTGGCACGAAGGCGACTTAACACACCTTCACAGGCAGTTGGAAATAAATCATACAATTGCTCAGCGATAACAAATCCTAAAATTGAATCACCCAGAAACTCTAAGCGTTCATTATTTTTGGCGCTGAAACTGCGATGAGTTAATGCCATAGTAAAAAACGTGGGATTATTAAACGTCAATCCCAGTTTTTTACATAAAATTTCTGGCTTTTTTATCACTACTTATTGACCTCTATCTACCAATATCAACCGTATCATCAAACTCAACTAAAATACTGGCATTGCCGACCAGTTTTTTAACCACTTCATATTCGATATGTACTCTTGTCTGTCCAGTTTCTAGTTTACTGATAGTTATGTTGTCGGTACCTATTAGATTGTCGATATAATTCGAACTCATGATTTTAAACAGTCTCTCAGAAAGTTGTTTAGGTGTTTCATTGTTTCCACCTGCCTCAGACGTTTCTTTAAGTGACTTTAACGCGCCTGTTAGCTTATTGTGATCTATATAAATAGGAAAAATAGCAATCGCTAAAAAGAAGATAGATCCAATAACACTGCCGATACAAACCATTGAAATCATGAGGATACCTTGTTGCTTTTTAGGTGATAGTGTCATGTTATCTCCAAATAATTTATAAAAATAATGTTATTTTAATACGGTGCCGATGCGATCAAGCCCCACGCCTTTATGTTGCCAATCCCAGCTCATCCAGATAAAAAAGGCTTTACCGACTAAATTTTCTTCGGGTACAAAGCCCCAATAGCGACCGTCATTACTGTTATCACGGTTATCGCCCATGACAAAATAACTACCTTTGGGAACAACATAAACACCTTCGGCTGATAATGCGTCATGTCTGATAAGAATGTTATGTTCAACACCCGTTAGATTTTCCAGTAACTGTTCAGCCCCTGTCATTTCTTCGCCTTGCCCTACACCTTGATAAAGCCCCAGTGATTTATAGTTCACTGGTTGGTCATTTATATAAAGTTTTTTATTGTCGTAAGTGATTTTATCACCTGGTAAACCAATCACCCGCTTAATATAATCAACTGTAGGGTCTTTAGGATAACGGAACACCACAATATCACCGCGAACAGGCGTATTCATTTCTACTATCTTGGTATTGATAACTGGCAGACGTATACCATAAGTAAATTTATTTACTAAAATAAAATCACCGATGAGTAAGGTCGGCATCATGGACGCAGACGGAATACGGAACGGTTCAGCTAAAAAGGAGCGTAACAGTAATACAATTAACACCACAGGAAAAAAAGACCGCGCATATTCAACGATTAACGGCTCATTGGCTGCATCAAAAACTTGTCCTTCGGATTTAAGGAATAGCAAAGAACTACCCCATACTATTCCTGTGATAACAGTTGCTAACAACAAAAAAAAGGAAAAATCAAAATCCATAACGTCCTCAGGCTTATTCTTTATTCAATTGCAATACGGCTAAAAACGCCTCTTGAGGAATCTCAATATTGCCCACTTGTTTCATGCGTTTCTTGCCATCTTTCTGTTTCTGCAATAATTTTTTCTTACGACTAATATCACCGCCATAACATTTTGCCGTCACATCTTTACGCATGGCTTTAACGGTAGAACGGGCGATAATTTTAGAACCAATCGCCGCTTGTATTGCCACTTCATACATTTGCTTGGGAATTAAATCCTTCATTTTTTCGACTAATGCCCGTCCGCGTGTGTGGCTTAAATCTTTGTGGACGATAATGGACAAAGCATCGACTTTTTCCGCATTAATCAGTACATCCAATTTCACTAAATCGGCTTCTTGAAAGCGCAAAAACTCATAATCAAACGACGCAAAACCACGACTTACCGATTTTAATCTATCAAAGAAATCCAGCACTACTTCACTGAGCGGCATTTCATAATGTAACGACACTTGACCTGCGACATACTGCATATCTTTCTGCACGCCGCGCTTTTCGATACACAGGGTAATGACATTACCTAAATACGCTTGCGGTACTAAGATATTGGCACGAATAATCGGCTCACGAATTTCTTTCATCGTGCCGTTTTCAGGCAATTTAGCAGGATTATCGACCATAAGAATTTCATCCGTTTGGGTGATGACTTCATAGATAACCGTGGGCGCGGTGGTGATTAAATCAACGTTATATTCGCGTTCCAAACGTTCCTGCACAATTTCCATGTGCAGCATTCCTAAAAATCCACAGCGAAAGCCAAAACCTAAGGCTTGTGAAGTTTCAGGTTCGAATTGTAATGCGGCATCGTTCAAATTTAATTTGTTCAGGGCTTCGCGTAAATTTTCATAATCATCGGAACTGACAGGATACAAGCCTGCAAACACACGCGGTTGTACGCGTTGAAAACCGACCAATGGTTCAGCCGCAGGTTTATCCGTCCAAGTGATGGTATCGCCGACAGGTGCGCCGAAAATATCCTTAATCCCCGCAACCACATAACCGACTTCACCCGTGTTTAACACGCCTCTTTCTAATCGTTTAGGGGTGAATACGCCAACGGTTTCAGCAAAAAATGACTTGCCCGTAGACATGATGGTAATTTTTTGTTTCCGTTTAATGCTGCCGTGAACAATACGCACCAGCGACACTACGCCTAAATAACTATCAAACCACGAATCAATAATCAGAGCTTGCAACGGGCCATCAATATTGCCCTGTGGCGGTGGTATTTTAAGCACCAACTGCTCCAACACATCATGAACGCCTAAACCTGTTTTCGCGCTAATCATCAAGGCTTCATCAGCTGGAATACCAATTACCTCCTCGATTTCTGCCAGCACACGCTCAGGTTCAGCCGACGGCAAATCGATTTTATTCAACACAGGCACAACTTCCAGCCCTTGTTCAATAGCGGTATAACAATTCGCCACACTTTGTGCTTCCACGCCTTGTGCGGCATCGACCACTAACAACGCGCCTTCACAAGCGGCTAAAGAACGTGATACCTCATAAGAAAAATCCACATGGCCGGGTGTATCAATGAAATTAAGCTGATAAGTTTCACCGTCTTTGGCTTTAAAATCCAAGGTGACACTTTGTGCCTTAATAGTAATGCCGCGCTCTCTTTCAATGTCCATAGAATCCAGCACTTGCGCGGACATTTCGCGATTGCTCAAGCCTCCGCAAAGTTGAATAAAACGGTCGGCAAGCGTTGATTTGCCATGATCGATATGCGCGATAATGGAGAAGTTACGAATATGTTTTAAATCCACGGTGTTTTCAAGTAGTGAGGTTCTAAGAGGCTATGCTAGCGGGTTGACATCAGCATAATTTGAAAAGGATTGCATTATAACAGACACGCACCACTCAAAGCCTAGATTGTTTGTGCTAGATGTTAGTGTGGATTGCAAGTTTTGCGGAGCTAGCTACGCTTAATTCCCGCAATATTATTGACTACGCATTTTTTGCTTGTTGCTTATGTTGATAAGCGGCAAGCTGTTCTGTAGTGGCTTCGAGTTGAAATTGGTCTTTCCACTCGTTATAGGGCATTCCATAAACCAGCTCTCTGGCTTGTTCATAATCCAGTGTAACATCACGCTCTTTAGCGGCAACGGCTAACCATTTTGCTAAGCAATTGCGACAAAAATCTGCCAGAATCATTAATTCAATGTTTTGTGCTTCAGGGTGTTGTTGTAAATGACTGATTAATTGTCTAAAGGCAGCGGCTTCTAGTTCAGTTTGAATAGCTTTATCCACGATGATTCTCCAAAAATAACGGAGCATTCTAGCAGAAACACATCGGCTATCATGTACATTAACGGGTAAAAATTTTACAATGACGGCTTATTAACTGACTGAATAAATCCTTCACGTTGAAAAAACCAATTCAGCCCCCTGATGTAATCATCTTAATTTGTTGCCTACCGCTACGACCAATCACTTATGAAGCAATTTTTAGAATTTTTCCCTATCCTGTTATTTTTTATCGCCTTTAAAGTTTATGATATTTATGTGGCTACGGCGGTAGTCATTGCAGCTACCGTTGTTCAGGTTGCGTTCATATGGTTTCGGTATCGTAAAGTAGAAACTATGCAATGGGTGACATTGGGATTAGTGTTAGTAATGGGCGGTGCAACACTGTATTTTCAGAATGAAGCCTTTATTAAATGGAAGTTTTCCATCATTGAATGGCTGTTCGGTTCAGTATTTTTGGGTAGTCAATTTATTGGCAAAAAGCCATTTATCGAACGCATGATGTCTGACAATATGACGTTGCCCGCTGTGATATGGAAACGCTTAAATTTACTGTGGGCAAGTTTTTTTATCAGTGTTGGCTTTATCAATGTCTATGTCATGTATAACTATAATACTGATGACTGGGTTTATTTTAAAACCTTTATCGCTCCTGCGCTGATGTTGATATTTATCGTGTTACAAATGGCTTTTTTGTACAAATATATTCCCGACTCAAACGAAACCAAGGAATAACTCATGTTATACGCTATTATCAGCGAAGATGTCGCTGACAGTTTAAGCAACAGACTAGCCGCAAGACCTGCCCATCTTGAGCGATTACAAGTATTACAAAATGAAGGTCGCTTATTATTAGCAGGTCCTCATCCTGCAATTGATAGCGAAAACCCCGCCGAAGCAGGTTTTACGGGTAGTTTAATCGTCGCCGAATTTACTCATTTAGCCGCTGCCCAACAATGGGCAGCGGCTGATCCTTACATTGATGCTGGCGTTTACGCTAGAGTCATTGTTAAACCATTTAAAAAGGTCTTTCCTCAATGACAACTGAATTAATTAGACGTTTACTGACTGAGGCAATTAAGCCTGAGACATTAGAAATTATCGATAACAGCGCAGCACACGCAGGTCATGCGGGTGCGCGTAGTGGTGGCGGTCATTATAATATCACCATTATTGCCGACGTATTTGAAGGTAAAAGCCTAGTGCAACGTCACCAGTTGATTTACCAAGCCTTAGGTGATTTAATGAAACAACAAATTCATGCCTTAGGCATTAATGCTCTCTCACCCTCTGAAGAAACTAAAGGAATCAATCCATGAAAAAAAATATCATTGCTTTACTAATAGCTAGCACTGTAATTATTGCGGGCTGTGATCAAGAGAAAGCACCAGCGGCTGCGGCTGCACCTGCTACTGCGGCTGCACCAGCGGCTGAATCTGCACCTGTTGCTACGCCTGCACCAGCGGCTGAATCTGCGCCTGCTACTACACCTGCACCAGCGGCTGAATCTGCTAGTAAAGGAACTAAACCATGAAGAAAACGATTGTCCCGCTGTTAATTGTTGGCACTGCACTGATTGCAGGTTGTAACCAAGACAAAGCACCTGCTGCTGTTGGTAGTGCTCCTGCTGCCACGTCTGCACCCGCTACTGCTGCTGTTGTTGATAAAGCCGATGCTGTTGCCGTTGTTAATGGTCAGTACATCGCTAAATCAACATTGGCTGATTTGGAAAAAGAAATTGCCGTGCGTGGTCAAGGGCAAACATTTCCTAAGGAAAAATTGATTGAAGAATTGGTACAACGTCAGTTATTAATTCAAGATGCGTTGCAAAAGAAATTGGATCAATCACCTGAAGTCCTTACTCAACTTGAAGCCGCTAACAATACGTTCTTAACACAAGTTGACCTACAGAACTTCCTAAAAACTAATCCTGTTACTGATGCCGAACTGAAAGCAGAATATGACAGCAAAGTAGGCGGTACTAATGCGACTGAATACAAAGCTAGTCACATTTTGGTTAAAGAGGAAGCCGAAGCCAAAAAATTGATTGCTGAGTTAGACAAAGGCGCGAAATTTGCTGATGTAGCGAATAAAAATTCGTTAGACGCGAAAGAATCACAAAACGGTGGTGAATTAGGTTGGTTTGCAGCAGGTCAAATGGTTGAACCGTTCTCTGAAGCGGTGGCTAAATTAGAAAAAGGCAAATACTCAAAAGAGCCTGTCAAAACTCAGTTTGGATATCACATCATTTTCAGAGAAGATTCACGCGCTCAAACGCCACCGCCGTTTGATGCTGTTAAAGAGCAATTAAAACCACTGTTAGAACGCAAAAAAGTCCAAAAAATGGTCGAAGATATGCGTAAACAAGCGAAAGTAGAAATTTTAGTACCGCTAGTGGATGAAAAACCAAAAGCGGCAACTGATAAAGCGGCGGCTGGAGAACCTGTTGTAGTAGAAGAAGCCGCCGCAGTTATCGCAGAAAAAACAGCGGATGGAAAAACAGTTGCTAAAGAAGTCGTTGATGTCGTGGAAGAAAAAACAGCAGACGGTAAGCCTGTTGCTGAAATAGTTGAGGTCATCAAAGAAACACCAGCGACTGATAAAGCCGCAGAACCTGAAAAGCATCATGACACACTGAATGTAAAGCCAGACGCTAAAAAAGGCGACAAAAAGTAAATCAGCTAATCAAAAAAGGGCGATTAACTCGCCCTTTTTTTAAATGATTTTTTCCACATACTGCACAATAAACTGCACGCTACGTTTACCTCTAAACTCATTAATATCCAATTTATAAGCCGCTTTTATTTGCCTTAATCCCAACCAGTTTTCAGGCTGGTCGATAAAAAATACAATCGCATCAATCAATAATTGTCCGTCTGGTTTTCTTAACACTAATTTAAGATGACGTTGTCCGACAATTCGCGCTTGAATCACATCAAATATGCCATCAAACAGTGGTTCTGGAAATTCTTGTCCCCACGGCCCTGCGGATTGTAACAATTCGGCAAACTCAACCGTCATTTCTTGTTCCGATAACTCACCATCGGAATAGACTTTTTGTTCTAAATCGACACTGGCGAGACGCTTAGCAACCATCTCATCAAATGCCAGTGCAAATGCAGGGTAGTCGTGCATAGCTAAACTTAACCCTGCCGCCATTGCATGACCGCCAAATTTACTGAGCAAATGCGGGTGGCTACTGGCAATGTCACTGAGAACGTCACGAATATGCACGCCTGTAATGGAACGCGCTGAACCTTTGATTAAATCGTCGCCAGCAGGTGCAAAGGCAATCACAGGGCGATGAATGCGGTCTTTAATTCGCGAAGCTAAAATACCAATAACGCCTTGATGCCAGTCTTTATCATACAAACAAAACCCTGCGGGCAGATGCCGCTCATCTAACGGTTTCATTGCGCTTAAATAAGTCATGGCTTGTTGTTTCATCACGCCTTCAACGTCACGCCTGTCCTGATTTAGCTCATCGAGTTGATTCGCCATGTCTTTTGCCAGCCGAGGGTCATCAGTCAACAGGCATTCAATCCCTAACGCCATATCATCCATGCGCCCAGCGGCATTTAGCCGTGGCCCTAGCGAAAAGCCAAAATCAGTCGCCACGAGGGTGTGTGGGTTTTTACTCGATACCTCAATCAATGCCATTAAGCCGATGTGCGCTCGTCCTGTGCGGATGCGTTGTAAACCTTGATGCACTAAAATTCGATTGACCTGATCCAGTGCCGCGACATCAGCAACAGTCCCTAAAGCAACATAATCCAATAACTGCGCCAGATTCGGCTCTGCCAGTTGTCGCTCTTCAAACCAGTGACATTCTCTTAATCGACTCCGCAACGCCATCAAGACATAAAACATCACGCCTACACCTGCTAACGCCCTGCTAGGGAATTTATCACCCACTAAATTAGGATTAACAATTGCATCGGCTGCTGGTAATTCAGCAGGCGGTAAATGATGGTCCGTTACTAATACTTTGATGCCCGCGTCTTTGGCGACTTTTACACCCTCAACACTGGATATGCCATTATCAACGGTAATAATCACATCGGGCTGTTGTAACTTAACCAGTTCGACAATTTCAGGGGTTAAACCATAACCGTATTCAAAACGGTTAGGCACAACGAAAGATACGTTTTTTGCACCTAATAATTGCAAACCTTTAATAGCCACCGCACAACTGGTCGCACCGTCAGCATCAAAATCAGCCACGATACAAATGCGTTGCTGTTCATTAATTGCCGTTATTAAGTGTGCCACCATGTCCGTCATCCCCGATAACAACCAAGGTGAAGGTAATTTGGCGAGGCTTCTGTCCAATTCATCTATCGACGTTAAACCTCTAGCCGCATAAATACGCGCTAATAAGGGATGAATATCGCCGAATGAAACGTTTTTTTTGTTGATAGTGCGTTGCGTAATAGCTTTTTTTATACCCTGATAATACATAACACACTCACTTGTTTAATGGGATAAAGACCGCAATATATTTTCATAATCTTCTGCTATTTTCATGTCAGATTTTTTTAGTTCCTCCACTTTTTTACAGGCGTTAATGACCGTGGTGTGATCGCGTCCACCAAAGGCATCACCAATGGCACATAAGCCTTGTGGGGTGAGTTCTCTGGCTAAACTCATTGCTATTTGGCGTGGGCGTGTCACTGATTGGCTACGGCTTTTAGAGGATAAGTCGGCTATGCGAATCTTGAAATAATCGGCAACGGTTTTTTGAATGTTATCAATATTGACTAATTTTTCTTGCAAAGAAAGTAAATCATGTAGGGCTTCTTTGGTAAATTCAATGGTGATGTCACGCCCTGTAAATTGCGCATTGGCGATAACACGTCGTAACGCGCCTTCTAGGTCTCGCACATTGGATGGAATGCGTTTAGCAATAAAAAAAGCCACTTCTTGCGGTAGATTGATATTGGATTGTGCGGTTTTTTTCATCAAAATAGCCGCTCGTGTTTCCATATCAGGTGGTTCAATTGACACAGGTAAGCCTGCGCCAAAGCGTGATTTTAAGCGTTCTTCTAGCCCGACAATTTCTTTGGGATATTTATCACAGGTTAAAATCACTTGATGTTTTTTATCCAAAAGTGAATTAAAGGTATGGAAAAATTCTTCTTGAGAACGCTCTTTACCCGCAAAAAATTGAATATCATCAATTAACAGCACATCAATGGCGCGATAATATTCTTTAAAGGTATTAATTGCGTTTTGTTGCAAGGCTCTGACCATATCCTGCACGAATTTTTCAGAATGCAGGTAAACAATGGTTGCCGCTGGGTTTTTAGCTAAAATGGCATTGCCGATGGCGTGCATTAAATGAGTTTTACCCAAGCCTGAGCTGCCGTAAATCAATAGCGGATTATAGGCTCTCCCCATGTTTTCAACGACTTGAAGCGACGCGGCTCTGGCCAATTGATTCGATTTGCCTTCAACAAAATTATCGAAGGTAAAGGCTTTATTCAGAAAGTTAGGACCGACTTTTTTAACTTCAGTAGGTTTACTTACTTTTTTAACGATAACAGCGGCAGGTGTGGCTGAACTTTTAGAGCCAATTTCGAGATTTAAATCCATTGTGCCGTTGGAAAACTCACGAATAGAGTCTTCGATTTTGACAAAATAGTGTTCTTTTACCCAGTCCAGCACAAAGCGATTAGGGGCAAGTAATTTGATTTGACTCTCACTTTCTATCGACTGAAGTGGGCGTATCCATGTGCTGAAGTCTGAACTAGATATTTCATTTTCAAGTTTAGCAAGACAGTTATTCCAAATTGAATTCATGTGCGGTCGATAACAGTTTGATGTGTGTAAAGAGACTTTCCACTATACCGCAGTAAATCATTGCGCTACAGAATTGACAGGGTGCGTGGTTTATTTTATCATCGGCAGTCTTTTTTATCCGTTTTTGTTATCACTCACTCGTAGGCTTTAAGTAATATGAAAAGAACATACCAACCCAGTAAATTAAAACGCGCTAGAACCCACGGTTTTCGTGCCAGAATGGCAACAGTCGGTGGTCGTAACGTAATCAAAGCACGCAGAGCGAAAGGGCGCGCACAATTAACGCGTGTGTGAACCAACCCACTTTTGGGTTTTCCCCACAGCGTCGGTTAAAAAAACCCGCTGACTATAAAAAAGTGTTTGCTAAGCCTGTAAAATCCAGTGATACCTATTTTACGCTGTTAGCCATTCAAAATGAGCTCGATCATTCACGGCTAGGCTTGGCAATCGCCAAAAAAAGTATAAAAAAAGCAGTGCATAGAAATATCATTAAACGCACTGTGAGGGAAAACTTTAGGCTACAAGAAAATTTGGGAAGTATAGATGTTGTCGTTTTGGCTCGTAGGGAAGCAATCGGTGTGCCGCTAGAATTATTAAGAAAGTCTCTGGAAAAGCATTGGCTTAAGTTGGTTGCCCGATGCGCTTCGCACTCATAGCACTTATAAAGTTTTACAAATACTTTATTAGCCCCTTGCTTGGGTCTAACTGTCGTTTCTATCCAAGCTGTTCAAGTTATTCCCTAGAGGCATTGACGCGCTACGGTGCGGTGATTGGTTTCTATCTCACTCTCAGAAGATTATTTAAATGCCATCCCTTTCATGAGGGTGGCATTGATCCCGTTCCAGAAAAATTTGGTAATAAGAATGGATAACATAAGATTTATACTGGTCGTTACATTTTCAATGCTTGTTTTTATGTTAGTTCAAGCGTGGGAAATTGACTATGGCCCTAAAGCACCTGTTGCCCAAGAGGCAAGCACGACCATTAATGTGGAATCGTTGCCCACGACTAGCGGCACACCCGCAGAAGTGGGAACTAATGGCGAAACGCCAAGCACTACACCTGTCATAGTACTGCCAGTCGTTGGTAAAACAATCAAAGTTAAAACTGACGTGATTGCTTTGGAAATTGACGTAAAAGGCGGCAGCATTGTTAATTTGGATTTGCTTAATTATCCCGTAGAAAAAGCGAATACCACAGTCAACAAATTACGTGGCTTAGTTGGAATGTCTATTTCAGAAATAAACACCGCGCCTGTTAGATTATTTAATAGTGATCAAGCAAAACTATTCATTGCGCAAAGTGGTTTCATCACTGAAAAAGACTCGGTAAGCGCACCTAATCACGACAGTCTTTTTAGTAGTGCGCAAGACAGTTATACTCTAGCCGAAGGACAAGACAGCCTTTCTGTGCCATTAACGTGGACAGATAATAATGGCTTGGTAGTGAGTAAGGTTTTCACTTTTAAACGTGGTAGCTACGCCATCGCATTGGATCAAAGCATACAAAATAATACAGGTAAAGCGTGGGCAGGCAGACAATATAGCCAACTCTTACGCATACCTAACACCGAAGGCAAAGGCAATATGCTGACAGGTGGTATGAGAGCTTATGATGGCGGTGTTGTTTATACTGAAAAGAATAAATACCAAAAAGTCAGCTTTGATGACATGAGTGAAGAAGCACTTAAAGTCACCACTACAGGTGGTTGGGCAGCAATGATTCAACATTATTTTGCTTCTGCGTGGGTTCCACCTGCTGACCAAGAAAATAATTTGTACTCCAAAGAATTAAAAGATGGGCGTTATCTCATCGGCTCTTATTCACCTGCAATGACTGTGCAGAACAATGCGGCAATGCAATTTTCTGCACAATTATTTGCAGGGCCTAAAATTCAGCCCATGATGGAAAAAGTGGCTACAGGTCTTGAGTTAACCGTTGATTACAGCGTGTTAACGTTTGTTGGTAAACCCATTTACTGGCTGTTGAATAAAATTCACAGCTTCGTTGGTAACTGGGGTTTTGCGATTATCGGCGTGACCATGTGTATCAAGTTGTTATTTTTCCCATTATCGCAAGCCAGTTTTAAATCAATGGCGAAAATGCGTAAAATCCAACCGCGCTTAAAAGAACTGCAAGACCGTTTTAAAGATGACAGACCACGTTTTAACACTGAAATGATGGCACTGTACAAAACGGAAAAGGTTAATCCGCTAGGCGGCTGTTTACCGATATTGATACAAATCCCTGTGTTTATGGCATTGTATTGGGTACTCAGTGAAACCGTTGAGTTTCGTCAAGCACCGTTTCTGTTATGGATACAAGATTTATCCATAGAAGATCCGTTCTATCTTTTGCCAATCGTGATGGGCATCTCCATGAAAATTCAGCAAGGACTCAATCCAGCACCGATTGATCCTATTCAAGCGAAAGTCATGAAAATGTTCCCTATCGTATTTACCGTGTTCTTTTTATTCTTCCCTGCGGGTTTGGTGTTGTACTGGGTTATCAATAACACCCTATCAATCATTCAACAAACCATCATTACCAAGCAAATAGAAAAAGCACCTTAACGGCTTTTTTAGCTACCAAAACAAGCCCAAACCGCCGAAGTTTTTAAAACCTCGGCGGTTTTTTCATATTGAGGCACGAGAATGTTAAATCACACTGAAACTATCGCCGCTATTGCTACGCCCTCAGGTAATGGTGGTGTTGGCATCATTCGTATCTCAGGCACATTAGTGACCCGCATTGCTAGTCAACTACTCAACAAGCCGATAACTCCACGCCACGCCGTCTATACTTCATTTCTTGATAACGATGGCAGCGTGATTGATTCAGGCATCGCCCTCTACTTTCCTAATCCGCATTCTTACACTGGCGAAGACATTCTTGAACTCCAAGGACACGGCGGCTCGGTGGTATTGGATATGGTATTACGCCGCGTTATTAGCTTAGGGGCGAGACTTGCGCAAGCAGGCGAGTTCACCGAACGCGCGTTTTTAAACAACAAAATCGACTTAGCTCAAGCCGAAGCGGTTGCTGATTTGATTACTAGCAGCACCGAACAAGCGGTGCGTTCTGCGCAAAAATCCATGCAGGGCGTATTCTCAGAGCAAATCAACCAACTGGTCGAAGAACTCACAGAATTAAGAATTTATGTGGAAGCGGCGATTGATTTTGTGGATGAAGAAATCGACTTTCTCAGTGATGGCATCGTTGAAAATCGCCTTATTCGCTTACTAGAGCGACTTGCGCAAATTCAAAAAACTGCCAACCAAGGACGGTTACTGCATGAGGGCATGACTATCGTGTTAGCGGGCAAGCCTAATGCAGGCAAATCCAGTTTATTAAACGCGTTAGCAGGACATGAAGCCGCCATCGTTACCGACATAGCAGGCACAACGCGTGACGTACTGCGTGAACGTATCCAACTGGATGGAATGCCACTACATATCATCGACACCGCAGGATTACACGACAGCGATAACGCCATTGAGCAAGAAGGCATCCGCCGCGCGTGGGCAGAAATTGAAAAAGCGGATAAAATTTTGTTGCTCATTGATGCCAGAGCAGACGAAGACCCAGAATTACTCGCTTCATTGCCCAGTCATATCAATATCACCAAAATCTACAACAAAATTGATCTACTAGGCATCGCGCCTGAAATTAAACAACACGAACACCAGAGCGAAATCTACTTGTCCATCAAAACAGGGCAAGGCATGGAGCTACTCACCGAACATCTCAAACAAAGCGTTGATTTTAACGCAAACACTGAAAACGTCTTTATCGCCCGTAGACGACACATCGAAGCCCTCAATCAAGGCTATGAATCCGTCAGCAGTGCATTAAATCAATTACAAACCAGCCTAGCAGGTGAATTAGTTGCCGAAGATTTACGCCTAGCGCAAAACAGCCTCGCCGAAATCACAGGGCAGTTCAGCTCCGATGATTTATTGGGGAAAATATTTGCCAGCTTTTGTATCGGAAAATAATGCTTGGTAACGCTGACTAATTTTTGGGTAGCCGATGCAGTTCTAAAGACAGCTGTTGACTAAATAGATTGAGTAGTTTTTCTTGGGCTAGTACGGCACTTTGGTAACTCATATCATTCAATACTTGTGTGAGATTGGTTCGACCATTACTCACAATGGTGTGTTTTTTTTCTTCCATGATTGCCCAATTTGCTTCAAGGTTTGCCGACTTACCTAGTTGGCTATCGAAGCGACTAATATCAATAATAATTCGATAATCCATATCACCATAAGCACTCCACGGATAGCCTCTTACGATACTATTTGCTTGCTGTGCTTCCAGATTTTTGCTTAACACATCAATGACATTACCTTTTAAGGGGGCTGCCCATTGGTGAAATTCAGCCAGTTGTATGCCGTGATTTTCTGTCCGCGTCACAATTTGTTGGCGATCCAGTACAGCGGGTAGTGTCAATGGCCCTAAACCAATCCTTTGTTTTTTTTCAACAGTCGTTGTTGCAATAACTGGCAGGTTATGTGACTCCAATAAATAAAAACTAGGCGCGGGGGTTTCTGCGCAAGCAGTGAGTAACAAACCAGCGCAGAGCATTATTAATTCGTGTAAATGTTTATTTGGCATGATGGTTATTTCTCTTTTTTACCACGAAGTAAAGAATCAGGGTGTTGCTCTAAATAATTGGTAAGCTGTTTCACTGAACTGGCGGTTTGCGTGAGTTCTTGCAGTAATTGATTGAGTTCGAACTGCACGGTTGAACCAGGTTCTAAGGTGCTTAATACTTGTTGCGTTGATTCCATCGTTTTATCAGCAGCTTTCAGGGTTTTATCGGCATTTTTCAGTGTGCCTGTCCCAGTCACTAAGGTCGTCGTTGCCGCTTTAGAGGTGCCTTGTAAGGACACTAGGGTTTTATTAATTTCTTCCGTCATGGTTTCCAATGGTAGTTTGGCAACTTTATCCATGATGGCTTGGGCAGAGTTGGTAATTTGATCCAAGGCGTTAGGCGTTGTTGGAAATTCTGGATAGCCCGTTGCATTTTCATGAAAAACGACTTTGCTTTTTGGAAACAAATCTAACGCTACGAATAACTGTCCTGTGAGTAGACTGCCCGTTTGTAATTGTGCGCGTAAGCCTTGACTAACCAGATGCGCTACATTTTCTTTAAAGGTTTTATTTTCTTGTGGATTCAGCTTTTTAACGCGATCAGGTTCAATTTCAACCGTCACTGGAATGAGTATTTCAGCGGTTTTTTTATCTATTTCTAGGTTAATATCAACCACTTTGCCCAGTGGAATGCCTCGTAATAACACAGGGGCATCAATCGCTAAGCCGCGTACTGAGCCACTAAAATACATAATGATTCTGACGGTTTTGTTATAAAGCACTTGAGCCGATTGATCGTAATCATCGAATAGTCGAAAGAGCGTATTTTCAGGTGCGTTTTCCGCATTATTATTGTCTGGATTACGAAAAGCAATGCCCCCAGCCAATAACGCAACTAATGGCCCTGTTCTTACTTTAAAGCCATCGGCACCTGCTGATAAATCAATACCGCTGTCTACCCAAAACAGGGTATTTTTGCGAATGAATTTGTCATAAGGGGCGTTAATGAAAATATTTAATTTGATGTCCTCCGCGTTATTCGCTAAGTTATAGTCGAGTACCTGACCAACGGTAATGCCATGAAAGCTAATCGGCGTACCAGCACTCATTGACCCGATATTACTAGTTTCTAGGGTAAATTTTGTGCCTTGCTCATTCATTGTGAAGGTCGGAGGGATGGCAAGTCCTGTAAAGTGCCGCTCTTTATCACCTTTTGCTGGCTTAATGGCTATGTAAGCCCCAGAAAGCAAGGTATTTAAGCCAGACACACCGCCTAAACCGATTCGGGGCTTAACTACCCAGAACTGAGTGTTTTTTGTCAAATATTGACTACTGTCTTTATCCATTTGCGCGGTGACTTCGATGGATGTCTCATCTTTTATGGAAATATCAGTGATTTTGCCAATTTCGACATCTAGGTATTTAATTTTAGTTTTATCAACTTCTAAACCGTCAGCGGTAGACAAAATGATGGTGATTTCTGGGCCTTTTTCTGACAAATTTTTATAAATAAGCCAACCTGTCACTAATAAGGCACATAAAGGTAATAGCCAAATTAACGGCAATTCACGTTTTTTATTGATAACAGCCTCTGCCGCTTCGGGTTCGATAAAATCAGTCATAAGTTTTGTTGGTTGTCCCAAAGTAAGCGGGGATCGAAATTTTCAGCAGCGAGCATGGTCAATATTACGACGGAGGCAAACGCAGTTGCCGCAGAGCCTGCGATAATTTGTATGCCACTAAAATTAACTAAATCGACCAAAATGGAAATCATAAAAATATCCAGCATCGACCATCGCCCGACAAAGGCAATGGCGCGATAAATTTTTGTCCAGCGACGCGCATTGATTTGCCAGCGAAAATGCGCACACAGTATTAACGCACTCATGCCGATTAACTTTGAGCTAGGGACGAGAATACTGGCGACTAAGACCAATAGACCGATAGGTATCATGCCCGCGTCAAATAATTCAATAATACCATCTGCAATGGTATTAGGCTCACCCGCGCCAAATTGATTAACAATCATCACGGGAAAAATATTAGCGGGAATATACAGTAGGAAACTGCTGATTAATAAGGCGGTCGCGCGTTGCAAACTATGGGGGTGTCGGGCGTGTAACAGGCTATCACAACGTGGGCAATGCGATAGTTTATGATGGGTTTCACTTAACGCGCCACAATCATGGCAACGTATAAAACCCTGATCTTTAGCCTGCATGATGCTTGTTTTTGCGTAGTTCATGGATACGTTGCCAGAATAAAACATTATCTAAATTGCTGGTTAATAGCGTTGTGATGATAAGCAGGGCAACAAACGCATAGAGACCCCAACCAAAATTGAGTTGAGCCAATGCCATGAGTTTAACGCACGCCACAATAATACCGAGCATATACACTTCTAGCATTCCCCATTCATTCAAATTTTGCATCCAGCGCATACAAGTAGCCAAATAAGGATGGTAGTGATTAAAATAAAGATGCCCGCTAATCAATAAAGCCAAACTAATATTCACTAAGGGGAATAGAATGCTAGCCAAAAATACCACGATAGCGACCGCTTCCATGCCGTCATTAAATAACGCAAGCACACCTGCATACAAGACACCCGTGCTGATATTGCCCATGATAGTGACACCGACCATAGGCAATAGCAAGCTAGGGAAAAATAGAATGAACCCTGCAATAGACAATGCAAAAGTGCGTTCAATACTGCGTTTGCGTGGACGTGACAAGAGCAAGCCACAACGCGGGCAATGGGCTTTTTCACCGATTTTTGGCAAAGCGGCATTGAGTAACAAATCACACTCAGGGCAAATATCGTAGTCGTGGGTAGCCATTGCTTTATCTTAGTGAATAGACGCGATGAATCGCATCTCTACCATTGTTACCACTGAGACTCGCCTGTTTCAGGGTCATACATTTCGTGGACAATTTTGTGACGATTGGCAATTAAATCTTCAATGCTAGGTGAATTACTCATAGCGCGAGAAATTGCCAGTTTCATGGCTTCGTAGTTAGTGCGGTATAAATCTTTACGATCTAAATCAGGATTAGTCGCGCATTCAGGCGCAATCCATAACATCGCAATAATACACAAATCATTGGCTTGGTCAGCGGGAATAACACCAGCAATGACGCTATCTATCACGGCATCAGCAACCGCAGACTGCACAGGGCCTGCAAATAAATCAACATAAGCTCTTGATTTCATGGTGACTTTCGGCACGATTAAGGTAGCAGGACGTACTTGTTGATTACAGGCACGAATAGCAAACATACGCGTATGCCCTTCAGTTTGCCCCATTAAATTGGCAAACGCATGACCCGCTGGGCCTTTAACGCTACCGATAAGAATTTCTGGCATGGCATCGGTGCCTTGATCATCACTAGAAAATACAGTGGCTTCGCCCGTTCTAAACCAAATTGTGTCTGACATTGTAATATCTCGAAAGAAAAGAGTTGTAAAAAACAAGCATTCTATGATGAATCGGAATAAATGGGCAACTTAAAAAGCCAGTAACTCGCGTATTACGATGAACTTTAACAGCATGATAAACTGCACGGAATTCATATTAAGTTCAGTGTGCCACTGCATACTACTTTTACTCGCTATTTGGTCGTGTATTAAAACGATTGAATGCCTTGATTTTATAGCGGAGAACATCATGAACATTATCACTTTACTCTTGTTGATTGGTATCACTGCTTCAGTTCATACTGAAGAAGTGGATGTATATACTTGTTACACATCATCAAAATCAGTTGTGTTTCAGGCTACGCCTTGTTCATCAGGGGAAAAACAGAAGGTAGTGGGTTAAATCTGTGATGATAGATTAAAATCACGGGCAGAATAAAATCACACTTACCGAAAAGACCTTATGAGCTGCTACCAAGAAATCACCTGTCCATTCTGTAAAAGTAACCAGATTGGCAAGTCAGGACGCAATGCAAC
>SHZG01000009.1 GCA_009692395.1 Methylococcales bacterium
TCTTAGGTAGAAAAAGTGATGGCTTCCCAGGTGCTAAAACCTTATGGGAAGGCATGGAAAAAGTCAGGCATTACGCTTTCGGTATCGAAATCGCTAGGGCGGTTTATGCTAACTCTGATTGAGTTGTGGGTAATCGTGTGACCTAAACCACTCTTTATTTTCATGATAGGCTTTGAATAGTACATGAGCTTGCTGTTCTACATTTCTAGGTTCATTGACTAAAGCATTATATTCAACAACATAACGGTGAGGGACTCCCGTATTATCTAATTCGTTTGCCCTTGATTCAGGGTCTTTGGTGCTGAACCCAACTTTTAGTAAGTTCGGCATAGCCTCGTTAGTAATTATATATACCCAGCCTTTCATATCGCTTCTTGTTTTAGAGATTTTAGTTCGTAGACGGATTAGCGTAACCCGACAATCTCAGCACATTACTATAGCTAACAGCTAATAAAGTGATTACAAAACCGTTCGCACTGAGCTTGTCGAAGTGTGAATGTGGTTCGACAAGCTCACCACGAACGCTATCATTTTATTGTGCGTTAGCTCTATCGCCTAACCCAACACACAATTACAATTGCTTAAAAACCACCTCAGCCGCATCCAGCGTTTGTTGTAAATCAGCTTCGCTATGCGCTGCAGAGACAAAACCTGCTTCAAAGGCAGACGGCGCGAGATAGACACATGCATCTAGCATGGCGTGGAAAAAGCGTTTGAAGCGGGCTTGGTCGCATTGCATGACTTGGGCGAAGCTGGAAATTTCGGTTTCTTCACTAAAGAATAAGCCGAACATTGCGCCGACGCGGTTGGTGGTGAAAGCTATGCCTGCTTGCCGAGCGCGTTGCGTTAAACCGTCACATAAAAACGCCGTTTTCGCGCTTAAATCCGTATAACAATCAGGCTGGGCAATCAGTTCCAATGTTTTTAAACCTGCCGCCATTGCGACGGGATTACCTGACAATGTGCCTGCTTGATAAACTCCGCCTAAGGGTGCGAGGCATTCCATGATGTCACGTCGTCCGCCGAATGCACCGACGGGCATACCACCGCCGATGATTTTGCCTAGCGTGGTTAAATCGGGTTTGATGTTGTACACGCCTTGTGCGCCTTGTAAGCCTACTCTAAAGCCTGTCATGACTTCATCAAAAATTAACACGCTTTGATAATCATCACAGACTTGGCGCAGGGTTTCTAAAAAGCCCGCGACAGGTGGCACACAGTTCATATTTCCCGCGACGGGTTCAACGATAATACAGGCGATTTGTTCGCCGATGTCAGCGAATAATTGCTTTACTGCGTCGCTGTCGTTATAAGGCAGGGTGATGGTATCGGCGGCAACTGCGGCAGGCACACCTAAAGAACTGGGTACGCCGAGCGTCAGTGTACCTGAACCTGCTTTGACTAATAAGGAGTCAGAATGCCCGTGATAACAGCCTTCAAACTTCACGATTTTGTCGCGGCGCGTGTAACCTCTGGCTAAACGTATCACGCTCATGGTGGCTTCTGTGCCTGAGCTGACCATGCGCACTAATTCAATCGAGGGCATGAGTTCACAGACACGCGCTGCCATTGCGGTTTCACACACAGTCGGTGCGCCAAAACTTAAGCCTTTTTCAGCGGCGGTTTTAACAGCGGCAATCACGGCAGGATGGGCGTGACCTAATATCATCGGTCCCCATGAGCCAACGTAGTCGATGTATTGTTTGCCGAAACTATCAACAATATAAGCCCCGTGGGCGTGGTCGATGAAAACGGGTGTACCGCCCACGCCATTAAAAGCGCGAACTGGGGAATTAACACCGCCTGCAATAACGGTTTTGGCTAGGTCAAATAAACGTGTGGCTTCAGTCATAAGAATTTTTTTAAGGTTACAAGGAATAAAATAGAGTGCGTTAGCGTAGCGTAACCCAACAATCTTGTCTAAATTTTAAATCGCTTGCAGGGTAACGTGAAACCGCCAGTCCTGACATTGCTTATTGTAAGCATTATACGTTATGTTATAACATAACATTAATTTCAACTCTTACTACACAGACCATGTCCTCATTCTTACTTCCTGTTACCGTTCTATCTGGTTTTTTAGGCGCGGGTAAAACCACCTTACTCAATTCAATACTTGCTAATCGAGGGGGTTTAAAAATCGCGGTTATTGTCAATGATATGAGCGAAATCAATATTGATGCCGCGCTGGTCAAAAATGAAATGACGCTAAATCGCACCGAAGAAAAATTGATTGAAATGAGCAACGGCTGTATTTGCTGTAACTTGCGTGAAGATTTACTCATTGAAGTGGCGCAATTGGCAAAAGAACGGCGGTTTGATTATTTGTTAATTGAATCCACAGGCATTGCTGAGCCGTTACCGATTGCCGAAACCTTCACCTTTCGTGATGAAGACGGCGTTAGTTTATCGGATATTGCCCGTTTGGATACGATGGTCACTGTGGTTGATGCGGTTAATTTTATGCAGAATTATTTAGAAGCCCAATCGCTGAAAGAAATTAACGTCAAATTAGGCGAAGAAGACGAACGCAATATTGCCGATTTATTAGTGGCTCAAATTGAATTCAGTAATGTGTTATTGATTTCCAAAGTCGATTTAATCAGCCGTGATGAATTGAAAAATCTGACAGCAATTTTGACCAGCTTTAATCCAGACGCAGACATTATTCCAATGGTCATGGGGCAAGTGCCTGTGGCTAAATTGTTGAATACGCAAAAATTTGATTTTGAAAAAGCCGAACAAGCCGCAGGTTGGTTAAAAGAATTACGCGGTACGCACACGCCCGAAACCGAAGAATACGGTATCAGCAGCTTTGTTTACAACGCCCGCCGTCCGTTTCATCCAGCCCGTTTTTATGATTATCTGCACCGTGATGATTGGGAAAACGGCACATTATTACGCTCTAAAGGCTTCTTTTGGTTAGCGTCACGCCCTGAATGGGTCGGTTCGTGGTCACAAGCAGGCGGCACGATGCAACACGGTTGCGCGGGGCGTTGGTGGGCTTCTGTACCCGAAAGCGAATGGCCGCTTGACTACCAAGCTGATATACGCGCCAACTGGCAAGCACCGTTTGGTGATTGCCGACAAGAATTGGTTTTTATCGGGCAGAATATCAATCAAGCTCAAGCCATTGCACAATTAAACATCTGTTTATTGACCGATGCTGAATTAGCCGATGGAGCATCGGTTTGGCAAGATTATCGTGATGATTTTCCTGTGTGGTTTATGGAAGAATTTGAAGAAGACACTATGAAATACACTTTCATTGACACGCAAACAAGTCCGTTGACGCATTGTAATGTCTACACAGCGGCGACTTTGATTGCGATTAATGCGTCATTAACTGCTGCTCGCATTTGACATGACACTTTCATTTGAGGTCTATGCCGGGGCAATTACCGCAAGTTTTCTGGTGAGTTTATGCTCGTTCAGTGGTTTATTCGTCTTATGGATACCACCCGAACGCTTACAATGCCTGATTCCCTACCTAGTCGCTTTAGCGGTGGGTGTGTTATTGGGCGATGCCTTTATTCATTTGATTCCCGATGCAGTTGCCCGTCAAGGCTCAATTTCAACCGTGTGTTTAATGGTGTTGCTGGGTGTGGTTATTTTTTTCGTGCTGGAAAAAGTGGTGCGCTGGCGACATGACCATGATTTTGATTTTACGCAGCCCGAAAAAAACGCCATTCGTCCGATGGCAAAAATGAATTTAGTCGGTGATGCGGTGCATAACTTTGTGGACGGTATTCTTATTGGCGGCAGTTTTTTAGTTGACCCTGTGATTGGCGCAACCACTACGTTTGTGATTATTGCTCACGAAATACCGCAAGAAATTGGCGATGTCGGCGCGTTAATTTACGGTGGTTTTTCACCCAAAAAAGCCGTGCTGTATAACTTTTACGGCTCGCTGAGTGTCGTGCTGGGTGCGATATTTACCTTGATACTTAGTCAAGTAGCTGAATCATCCTTTGTGTTTTTGTTGCCGATTGCCGCAGGCGGCTTTATTTATATCGCCACCACCGACATGATGCCCGCACTGCATGAACATTCCACGCTACGCCATGTCTTTGGGCAAACCTCCATTCTCGCGGCGGGTATCGGCTTTATGCAATCCATTATTGTTTTAGAACAATTTTTACTTCCTTAATTTATGACTACTGCACACGCCCTCAATATAGAACCTAATTGTTCATACACTTATCTGTCTAAAAATGTAGCAGATTTAACGGAAATTTACCGCCATGAGATTAATGTGTGCGTGGTTGAGCGTGGTATTTCAAGTGAAATAGAAACGTTTGTGATGCATTTATTGTCATCAGGACGCGCTATGAATGTCATTGAAACCATCAACGTGCAGTCATTTAATACCATCACGTTATTGCCGCAACACCTGCATTTGCAAGGTTACGAAGCCTTTTGTGCTGATATTACACAGGTCATTGATATGTTCAGCCATTTATTTGAACTGGAAGCGATTGGCTTGCGTTTGGGAATACTGGATAAAGCCATGTGTCCGCGCTTTCATGTTGACCACGTTCCCTGTCGGTTAGTGTGTACTTACGGCGGTATCGGTACGCAGTGGCTGGAAGATGCTTATGTTGACCGCAATAAGTTAGGCAATCGTTCAGGCGGTTTAAGTGATGAATTATCAGGCTTGATTTTAGACCCTGATGCCGTCGGCACAATACCAAGTTATGCCATTGGCTTATTAAAAGGCTCACGCTGGGAAGGCAATGAACAACACGGCGCGGTACACCGCTCACCGCATTTATCAGCCGAATCGACGCGCCGCTTATTACTCACGTTAGATTTTGCTTAATCATTAATAATGACTGCCAGTCATTAAAGGACTGGCAGTCATCAAATAAACCAGTCTATTTTTACAAGAGGTTCTTATGTTAGATGAAAGTCGTTTTTCACCCGTTCCCGTCACCATTTTAACGGGCTTTTTAGGTGCAGGAAAAACCACGCTGTTAAATCGCATTTTGTACGAGGAACATGGACAACGTATTGCGGTGATTGAAAATGAATTCGGTGAAGCAGGCATTGACAATGATTTACTGATTCAAGGCGACGAGCAAATCGTGGAAATGAATAACGGCTGTATTTGTTGCACTGTGCGGGGCGATTTGGTGCGTATTCTGGGCGAATTAGCCGAAAAACGTACCAACGGCGAACTGCATTTTGAACGGGTCATTATTGAAACCACAGGCTTGGCAGACCCCGCACCTGTCGCACAAACCTTTTTTGTCGAACAGGACATTAATGACTATTATGTGCTTGATGCGATTATTACCGTGGTGGATGCAAAACACGCACACCAGCAACTCGATGCCTGTCATGAAGCGGAAGAACAAGTGGGTTTTGCCGACCGTTTGTTATTATCCAAAACCGATTTAATAAGCCCAGAAGACATTGCAGCATTAGAAATCCGCTTACGCGCTATTAATGCGCGTGCGCCAATCGCTCACGTTCATTTTGGCAACACGGATATTGCTGAAATTCTCGATATTCGCGGCTTTAATCTCAATGCGATTTTAGACATTGAACCTGATTTTCTTGAGGATGTCAGCCACGAACACGATGATAACATCAGCTCGTTTGTGTATCGCAGTGACAAAGCCTTTGATGCCGCAAAAATTATGGCATTCATGGATGTCATGATGCGCGTGTATGGCAATGATTTATTACGTTACAAAGGTATTTTGCATATTGCAGGCTGTGCTAGAAAAGTTATTTATCAAGGTGTGCATATGTTACTGAATGAAACTATCGGTGTGCTGTGGGGAGATGAAACACCTCAGTCAGTGTTAGTCTTTATCGGACGCAATTTACCCAAACAACGCCTACAAGACACGTTAGACAGTTGCAGGATTGATGTATGTTGACACGCTTAACAGGCGGACAGGTTTTTGATCCTGCACAAAATGTAAACGGCACTATTCAAGATATTTGGTTTCGTGATGGCGTGATGAGTTGCGCGCCTGATAATTCGCAACTGCCTGATGTCGATTACGATGTGTCGGGTAAAATTGTGATGGCAGGCGCGGTTGACATTCACAGTCATATTGCAGGCGGTAACGTCAATACTGCCCGTTTATTATTGCCTGAACAACACCGTAACTTGATGGCGAGAAAATTACACCATCCATTCAGCACCGCGCATTGGTCAACAACCGAAATCGGCTATCGTTATGCGCAAATGGGTTATACCACCGTTGTTGAACCTGCCATTTTGCCCGCTAATGCCTTAGACGCGCATTTACAAATGGCGGATATTCCCATTATTGATACCGCTGGTTTAGCCATTTTGGGCAACGATGATTTTTTATTGCGCTTATTGCGGGCTAAAGCGGGTCAAAATCAAATCAATGACTATGTGGCGTGGACGTTACACGCGACCAAATGTTTAGGCTTGAAAGTGATTAACGCAGGTGGTGCGCATGCCTTTAAAGCCAATGTGCGCAGTTTTGATTTAGACGATATTGTGCCTGATTACGGCATCAGTTCACGGCACATTTTACAAACGCTGCAACGCGCGGCGTGTGATATTCAACTGCCGCATCCTGTTCATGTGCATTGTAATAACTTAGGGATTCCCAACAACGTAGATACCGCCGTTGCAACCATGGAAGCCGCACAAGGTTTGCCGATGCACTTAGCGCATATTCAATTTTACGGTTACGGCAGCGAAGGCAGTCGCGGTTTTTCATCGGCGGCAGCAAAATTGATTGATGGCTTTAACAAGCACCGCAATATCACGATGGACGTAGGGCAGGTTTTATTTGGGCAAACCGTGACTATTTCGGGCGATGTGATTGCTCAATACAGTCGCCGACACGATGCCACGCCTAAGAAATGGATAGTGTGGGATGCTGAATGTCAAGGTAGCGGCGGCGTTGTGCCGTATCGTTATCAAGAAAAGAGCTTTGTGAACAGTTTACAATGGCTGATTGGCTTGGAAATTTTCTTATTGGCGAATGACCCGTGGCGGTTATTTTTCACCACTGACCATCCCAATGGCGCACCGTTTACCCGTTATCCGCAGTTGATACGCTTGCTGATGGATTATGAATTTCGCTTGGAATGGTTGACGCAACTGCATCCTGAAGCAGTGGCGATGAGTTTACTAAAGGATTTGAAAAAAGAGTTTTCGCTTTATGCAATCGCGATTATGACGCGCACCGCCGCCGCGCAAATGCTAGGTTTAAAAGACCGTGGGCATCTAAAAGCAGGTGCGATTGCCGATATTGCCGTTTATAGCCCGCAAGCGGATAAAGAAGCGATGTTCAGTCACGCAGATTTAGTCTTTAAAAACGGTGAGTTGGTGGTAAAAAATGGCGAGGTGCAGACACGCCGCCACGGTACAACACAAACTATCCAAGCCCATTTTGAACCCCAGATTGAGCGAGACGTACAAGCCTATTACGACCAATTTTATAATTTAAAATTGCATAACTTTCAAGTTGAAGACGTGAGTTTTAAACAAAGCGATAATGAACGTTTTGTCAGTCATGCCTGTGGAAAACCTTATGAATCAAGCTAAAACCATCGAACAAATTCCTGTTATTGTCATTAGTGGTTTTTTGGGGAGCGGCAAAACCACGCTGCTCAATTCATTGCTCAATCATTTGCCAAAAACGGCGGTGATTATCAATGAATTCGGCACAACACCTATCGACCAGCAATTACTCAAAAAACAGGGAATGCCTGTGGCAACCATCGTCGGCGGTTGTTTGTGTTGCCAAACCCGCGATGCGTTAATGCCGATGCTCAAAAATTTACGCATGGCGTGGGAAAGCAACGCCGAAAAACCCTTTGATTGCGTGATTATCGAAACCAGCGGCGTAGCAAATCCTGAACCTGTACTGGATATTTTATTGAGACAACGCTGGTTATCGGCGCGTTATCGGTTGGAAGGCGTGATTGCCACCGTGTCCGCAACTCTAAGCACGGACACCTTAGCACGGTTTCCACAGATTCAAGCTCAACTCGCGTGGGCGGATACTGTGGTAATAACGCATACCGATTTAGCCGACATGTCGCAGATTGAAGCCTTAACAGCCACGTTACAACATCTTGCACCTACTGCGACCAAAATAAATGCAGTGCAAGGTGTAGTATTGCCCAGTGTGTTATTGGCATTTCCTCAAAAAAGTGGTTATACGCCTGAACATAATCCAGCCGAATTAACCGCGCACCGTTTTAAAAGTATCAGCCTGCAATTGGAACAGCGCGTTGCACGGCAACATTTAGAAACTGTTTTAAGTGACTTATTGCAAAAATACAGTGAACAGTTAGTGCGCGTAAAAGGCGTGGTTTATACGCTTGAACACGCTGAACCATTGGTTGTACAAGGTGCAAATGGACGATTATATCCGACTGTTGTGTTAGCCGCGCGCGAATCAGATGATACGATTGGACGATTAGTCGTTATTACCGATGGCGATATTGTGCATTTGACTGAGGAATTAATGGCTCGCTTGCGTGCTTAACGCTCGTAATGCGATAAGATAGGCTATTTAACTTTAAGGCCACAGAGGGAATAACTAATGAAATCCAGAGACAGACGACGCGGCTTAGTCGTTGTGAACACGGGAACAGGCAAAGGCAAATCATCGAGCGCGTTCGGTATGGTATTCCGCGCCGCAGGGTGGGGATTGAAAATATGCGTGATTCAATACATCAAAGGGCAATGGCAAACTGGCGAACAAAAAGCCGCTGAACATTTTGATAATATCGAATGGCACGCGTTAGGCGATGGCTTTACTTGGGATACTAAAAATCCTGAACAGGATATTAAAACCAGTCGAGAAATTTGGGAACTCAGCAAACAAAAAATGCTGTCGGGTGAATTTGATGTGGTGTTGCTTGATGAGATCAATTATTGCTGTGGTTATAATTGGATTTCAGGTGAAGAAATCGCCGATTTTATTACCAATCACAAACCCACATGGCAACATTTAATTTTAACAGGGCGCAATGCTGCCCCTGAAGTGATAGCTATTGCCGACACCGTGACGGACATGACGATGGTTAAACACGCCTACCAGCAAGGTATTAAGGCAGAACAAGGCATTGAATTTTAACTTTCATTGCTGAATGCTGTTAATTAACATAAAATTCAACGTTTATAATCAAACAATTATATAGGTGCTTAAAATGTCAGAAGAAGAACAACCAGAAAAAATATCAGAAGCACAAAAATTAATATACGCCGTTATTGGTGTATTTGTCGTCGGCTTTGCTTTAGTTTGGATGAGTAAAGACGATGCAGCAAAGGGGAAAGGCGATAATGCTGCCGCCGCTGTCATGAGAAATTATGTCGCGATGCAAGAAATGGCAACGCACAAATGTACCAGTATTGTGAGTGAAAAAACAGGCGAACAGGTGTATTTTCCTACTGAAACTAAAACCGATAAAGAAACCTATGTCACACTGATATGGGCGGGCGAAAATGCGCAAAAAGGCGGCTTTAAAACGGCTTCATGCACATTGAATGGTCAATTAGGCGGGATTTCTGAATTGGTTATTGATGGTAAAGAAATCATCAAGAAAAACATCTAACCATTTGTTGTAGGGGTAGTGTATTAAATCTGTTAATTTTTCGCTAATGACAGGTTTAACCCACTACCTAAGCGTTATACAGCGGTTAGCTTTAAATATTTTTCATACAAAGATTCGTTGTCTTCGACATGAGCTGCGTCTTTAGTGATGCAATCGACGGGACATACTTCAACGCATTGCGGTGTGCCGTGATGACCAACACATTCAGTGCATAACTCAGGGTCGATGATATAAATATCTTCGCCTTGGCTAATCGCGCCATTCGGGCATTCTGGCTCACACACATCACAGTTGATGCACTCTTCGTGGATAATTAATGACATGATTTTCCTAACTAATGGGTAATGGATAAGTTTTGTGGTTATGAATTATTGAAGCGAACGCAACCAGCCCAAACTGTCAGCTGTTGTGCCGATAGGTTTATATTCTGCCCCCAGCCAACCTGTATAATTTGATTGCTCAATCACGATAAACAATTGCTGAAAATCACGTTTCCCTGTCTTGGGTTGCCCGCGATTCGGGCTATCGGCAAATTGAATATGCCCTATTTTATCAGCATATTGGCGAATAAACTGTGCTGGATTTTCGCCCATTCGACTCGCATGATAAATAGCATACTGCATGAGCAGATTGGGATGTTTCAATTCAGCCAATACTGCCAACATTTGTGCACCGCTGTGAATAATAAAGGCAGGCATATCGTGAGTATTAATCGCTTCAAACACGGTTTTAATGCCCAGCGGCGCAAACGTATCAGCGGCGAGTAGCAGATTATCTTTAAACGTTTGCGTGTAATCGGCTAACCGCGTGTTATCAAAACACCGCCCTGCTAATATATTAATCGCTGCGGGTTTTCATAGTGTTGCATAGTCTACAGCTTGCGCCAACGCGTAACGAAACTGCTGACGTTTTTCAGGCACACAGGCTAACCCTTCCCCGCCCAGCATTAAATCATCGGCGGCGACGTTAAATAATACCAGCTTTAAGCCATTGTTCTGCAACACTTTTTGTAATGTTTTTTGACTTAACTCGTAGGGAAATTGTATTTCTACTGCCGTAAAGCCTTGCTGTTTAGCGGCTTTAAATCGGTCGATAAGTTCTAATTCAGTAAATAATAAACTTAGATTTGCGGTAAATTTGAGCTTCATTTTTTGGTGTATAATTTAATAAACTTGAAGACACTGTGTTAATATTCTCAAAAATATCGTTAATTCAAGCCCTATGGGGGGTTCATAGATACAGCATCTTGAAAGGCATTGGGAACACCCTCCTGTTTTTATTAGGCTTATTGTACCCACAAATAACGATAATATCGCGTATTCGTAGACACACGCTATTTAACAGTCTTTTTGTTCACGCAAAACTTAGCCATATCCTTTAGCAAAGGGCAAACACCGCCATTATCCCTCCCTTCGCGTTTTTGCCACTGTAGAGTGCCATTGCGTATCTTTGCCGATTGTTGCGTTCGTTGTTCCGGTGTCTAGCGTCTCGTTGCCATGTTGTGCCTTCAAAAATAGTAACGGTGAGCTGTAACTCTTGATACGCCTAGTCTAAATAATCGATAAATCCATAAGAAGAGAGGTTGCGTTTAATTATTTAGCAACAAGTCTAGTAACATAGCTAGAATGTACAATCTCGTTATGCGGTGAAGCCCATTTTAACCCCGCATGGTGAGTATGATTTCGCAGATGAAATAATAGCAATCCCATCGGATTGTAAGTTCTCAAAAAATGCTTCTAAAAGGAGTCAAAATTTGAGAGATTGAAAATCGCTTATAGTCCTTTATGGACAATAGAGTAGCTAAAATACCGTAGTACTTTAGATTCTTTTGTTTATTAGTCCCCGATAGTTTTGCCTACAGACTTTGCAACAGAACCCACCCATAATACAAATTTTTATTATTAAAGAGTTTTTCAAACTAATGGATTATCTCCCCCTATTTATAAAATTACATCAGCAACCTTGCCTAGTTATCGGTGCAGGAGGCATTGCCGCGCGTAAAATAGAACTGCTCGCCAGTGCAGGAGCGAAAATTACCGTAGTAGCCCTTGATTTTAGCGATTCTGTGCATGAAATGCAGACTAAATACCAACTTACATTACTGCAAAAACCATTTGATCAAAGCGATATAAAAGGCTTTAAATTAGTCATTTCAGCCACTAATAATAGCGAAATAAATGGTAGGGTAGCGGAAGCTGCTAATGCTAGCGGTATTTTAGTGAATGTGGTGGATAGTCCTGCGCTTTGTAGCTTTATTTTTCCAGCGATTATCGATCGCTCACCTATCGTTGCTGCCGTTTCATCGGGTGGTGCATCCCCTGTTTTAGCGCGTCTATTAAGAGCGCGTCTTGAAAGCACGATTCCTCATCAATATGGGCAGTTAGCGCAACTTGCGGAAAAGTTCAGACCAGACGTTAAAAATGCGATTCAACAACCTGCCAGACGGCGGATATTTTGGGAAGGCGTGTTACAAGGAAAAATTGCAGAATTAGTTTTTTCAGGTCAGCAGCAGCAAGCTGAGGAAAGTTTACAACAAGCTATTGTGAATGCAGATAATCAAAACACACCCTCAGTAGGCGAAGTCTATTTAGTAGGTGCAGGGCCAGGCGACCCCGATTTATTAACCTTTAGAGCATTGAGACTGATGCAGCAAGCCGATGTGGTGGTTTATGACCGTTTAGTATCGCCTGCTATATTGGATTTAGTTAGACGTGATGCGACTAAACTGTATGTCGGGAAACAACGTAACAATCACAGTGTCCCCCAAGAATCCATCAATGAATTGCTGGTCGATTTAGCTAAACAAGGCAAACGAGTCGTGCGTTTAAAAGGCGGCGATCCGTTTATTTTTGGACGGGGCGGCGAAGAGATTGCCACTCTAATGGAAGAAGGTATTAGCTTTCAAGTTGTTCCTGGTATTACCGCCGCGTCAGGGTGTGCGACTTATGCAGGCATTCCTTTAACACACCGAGATCATGCCCAATCAGTGACCTTTGTGACAGGGCATTTAAAAGACAATACCATTGATCTCAATTGGCATCATTTGGCATTGCCTAATCAAACCGTCGTTATTTATATGGGATTAGTGGGTTTAGCTAAAATTTGTGCCGCATTAATCGCACATGGCGCGGCACAAGATTTACCCATTGCCTTAGTCGAACAAGGTACGATGGCAGAACAACGCGTATACACTGGCACATTATCGACATTGCCCGACATGATTGCCTCACGAATGGTACACGCACCGACATTGATAATTATCGGCACGGTGGTTAATTTACGTCCGCAATTAAAGTGGTTTGACGACTAAATTACGCACCATTAATCTGAGTCGCCCGATGGTAAATCAACTCTTCCACTGGCTTACCTGCGACCAAATGCTCATCAATAATGCGCTGTAAGTTTTCAGGAGTTACGTTGTAATACCAGATACCATCAGGTTGAATACACACCAGCGGCCCTGATGTACAGGTTGCAAAACACTGTGTTCGGGTGCGTTTCACCCGCAACGCCCCTTTATCAATACCCGCCGCTTTAAACTTTTCACCCATTTGTTCAAAAAGAGCCTGCGCTTCACCGTTTTCAGTGCAACGCGCGCCTGTGCAAATCAGCAAATGGCGATTGTAATCACCTAATTTGGGTTTTTCTTTTAACTCACTCATGGCTAGCTCCACAGACTTCTGTCAAATCATGCTGATAAGTCGCCAAACACGCGGCATTCGCATCAACCAGCCACAGATTAAAAACGCTTTGCCCATGCGCATCAATAAACTGCACACCAAACGCTTTATCACCGCGTTGCACAAACCACGCCCGTACCACTTTTTGCCATTCAATGTGCAGATGAAAATGGGCATTGACGATACTGAGACGGTTATTTTTTAGCTCCAATTCATTGCCGTGAATGAATAATTCCGACACTGCGCCGCTGTTATTACGCACCACCGCGCGTAACGAACCCCACTGTTTTATTGCCAACAACAGCGCGTGTATTTTCTCTGCCTGCACTGCGTGTGCGGAAAATAATCCCGCTGAATCGTCTGATGTAGCGGCAGCAACGGCTTCTAAAACTTCACCTAATGGACGACAAAAATACTCCGCTGCATTCATTAATGAAGCCGAAGGCGATTCACGCAAATAACCGCGTACATAAGCATACCAACCCGTTAAGCCCATGCTTAACGAACGCCCCGCCTTTTCTCCTGACAAGGTTTCGCCCGATTGCGCGTCGTATTTATTGGCATAACCACGCGGTGTCACCATCAATCCAGACCGCATAAAGGTACTGCTGTTACCGATTAATACCGTGGTCAACATACCAATATCGCATTCTGCCATTTCAGCCAGTGTCACTAACTGAATATTCTGCCGATCCCGATAGCCTGATTTCACAATCGCCACAGGGGTTTCTGGGCTACGATAACGCAACAAAATTTTCTGCGCTTCAATAATATGCTGTGTGCGTCGCCCACTTTTTGGGTTATACAGCGCGACCACAAAATCACCCTGTGCCGCACTTTCTAAACGCCCCGCGATAACTGTCCAAGGCGTTAATAAATCCGATAAGGAAATAGAACAAAAATCATGCGTCAACGGCGCACCAACTAATGCTGCACAACTAGACAGCGCGGTACTGCCTGTCACCACTTCAACTTGAATATCGCTATCAAGAGTCCAACCGTTTTCCAATAGATATTCATAGGTTGGCCCTGCCATGCCATACACACCAATATCGCCCGACGAAATTAATGCCACGATATTGCCTTGTTGTGCATAATGATACGCCTCAATACTGCGGTCTAACTCTTCCGTCATGCCTTTTCTAATCACGACTTTGCCTTCCAATAAGTCATCGACTAACTTAATGTAAGTGCTATAACCGATAACGACATCCGCTTCAGCAATCGCTTCACGCGCCCGAAATGTCATGTGTTCATGTGCGCCTGGCCCTATACCGACCAATAAAATTTTTCCTGCTTTCATTCTGCTATCCTCGCAATGGACACCGTGGCATTTTTGCCATCTGTGCCTAAATATTTATGTTTTTCGATGAGTAAATCGTGCATTTCAGTGTGTGCCGCGAGTAATGCCGCCGCTTCTGCCACCGCTGGCGTGCCCATGTATTTCTGCACCACGACGGAAGGATTCGGCACAATGACTTTTGCTAATTCATCGGCTGAATAAAACTGCAACGCCCAGCCGTGTTTTTCTGCCAATGCCAATAATGCCACTTCATCATTTTTTTTATCAATACTGGCTAAACCTGCAACCGCCAAAACGTCTAACTCAGCCAGAATTAATGCCTGTGACAACGCGGTTTCTAAGGTTGCCAAACTCACATTACGGTCACAGCCCATGCCAACCATCACTTTCATGCGTCTAACGGTGGACGATAAACCACCAAACGTTCCTCAAGCTGTTGCCATAATTCGGGGGAAATAACTTGGTGTGTCACCCACAACACCGCCCGATAACGGTTTAAATCCACCTGTTCAAAACAGTCAAATAAATGAATATTCGCAGGTAACGGCGTGGGACGTGTCCACCAGTTTTTCGCCCCTACTTCCTGCACAAAAGCAATCAGTTCTTCATTAACAACATGAGCCGACACGCGGGTAATATTGATTTTCGGGGCTTCGACTTGCCAGCCTAATTCCCGTCCTAAAATATCCACAGGAATAGTTTTACCAACATCGGACGCGGTGGTTAAAACCGCTTGTGCATCAATTAATGCGGCAATTTGTTCAGCAAACGCATTCGCGCCGCCGACGTGTCCTGATAACACAGGAATCACATACCGCGCAGCATCATCAATAACAATCACCCCTGCGTCTTCATCTTTAGATTTTAAATGCGGCGCGATTAAACGCACTACCGCACCCAAAGAAATAAACAACACCAGTTGATCGTATTGATTAAACAAGTCGCCCATATTCGCGCTCAATGCACCTTTTAATACCACGATTTGATTGTCAATCGGTGGCAAGCTATCGGCAAATTTTTCTGAAACAGCAAGCTGTGCATCTGGCAATTTTGCGGCTAAGGCTAGGGCTTTAGCTACACCGTGTTTAGTAATTGCCACTAGGACAATGCGCGGGGTTTTGGGATTAGTCATATTTTTATAAAAGGTGGTTTGATTGATTGTTTCGACGTGAGGCATTGAAACGAATGCAAATATCGCAGAGTAAATAATCAGTCATGATTTCTTTGCCAAGCCGTTGTTCTTAATTGTTTGCCATATTCAGCAGCGTTTTCAATATCAGTAAATGCCGTACCATCACTAACTTCATCCTCTGAATAATGAATAGGACGCGCGCAATTTAAAAGGTCTGGTTTATTTTTTTGATGTGGAAATTGTTGCAATAAACGAAATACTAAATCTAAATAACTGTCGTCTAATTGCTCGATTTCTTGTTTTAAATCTTCTTTCGTTATCATGGTTTTCACCCAGAAATTAAGAAATTAAGCGTAGCATAACCAAAAGATTCATAGGTTATATAGGATTGCAGTAAGTCTAATCAGACCTGCCGACTACCAATGAATCTTTATTGTGATTTTGATGCTGACGAACCAGCTCTTGAAAGTTGACAGTAAGCAAAAGAACAGGATTTAGATTAGAGTTAACAGTAATTTCATTAATAAGACTGCGAACAAAAGGAGATGCAAGTGCTGGAGCGTTCATTGTCGAAAAATGAGAGTTTTGAAATTCTTCAGATATAGGTTCATCTGATGAAAAAAAAGCAACATATTCTACGTCAAGTTTAAACTCTTCTTCTTTAGAGCTAACAGTAATAAAAAATCTGACAATAAATGAAGTTGCATCTTCCTCTGAATAAGCGTTATCAAAGGAAAGACGAAACTCATCTTCTAGTTCTATTTCATTACTTTCGCCAACTAATAACGACAACTTAGAAACCTTTGTCCCTAACAATTTAATGTTCATATCATCACGCTGCTAAACTCATAGTTTCGGCATAATAAATATCCATATTTGCAGATTTAGCAAGAGTTGTATCGGAAAACACAGTTTTTTTCCCTATTTTTATATCGCTATAATCCATTTTTACAGCATAGCAAGTTACGCAACTCATTATAAAATCCTCAAATTCTTCTGAATTTAATGAGTCAATATATTTGACAGCTTCTTCCAACCAATCTTGCTTGTTCATGATTAACGTCCTCTTCTTCAATTTTTTCGATGTTAGTTATATTTGCAGTTGTTTTTGCACATAAGACTGTTGAATTAGGTATTCTTGAATCAATGTTATTAATCCTTTGAACTTCCGTTTTTATATATAAATTCTGAATCAAAAGATCCAGCTTCATACTTTTAGTAACGGCATTACATAAAAAAGTATCAGGATGCGGTTTAATCTTAAATCTATGTTTCTCTTCGATATATCTTTTTAATATGTGATCTCGCTGGGTGTTAAATAACTTCAAGTCTTCTTCTAATCGCAAATCTAACACTCTTTCGCCACTTACTATTGCTTTGAGAATAGTGTGGTTTGTGTAAATGTCTCGTTGTGTAACTTCATCCCAAGCAGTCGAGTTAAGCCCATTCTCTTGCATTAGTGAGAGGACAAAAAGAACCTTCTACAAAGAAATATACACCACTTCCTAGCCATTCAGTATCTGAAGAACTAGGTCTAAAACCAATCCTTTCGATAGATTCAACACATTCACTATTTGTTCCATGATATGCAATGTATTCATTCATTAGGGATAATCTTTTACTATATGTTGAATGGCTTTAACGTACCTATAATAACTTAAAACAGATATAGCAACAATCAAGCATTGTTAGACCTGCCGTAATTCGCATTCACGCATGAATTTTGAACACGGGAGCGTTAGAATGGATACCTTAATCATCAACAGCTTCTTTTTTCTTACGACAACCCCGCTGTATTTCAGAACGCGGACGGTTTGGATTTTTAACAATCAACAACGATAAATAATTTACTTTCTGCCCATATAAACTTGCCACGTCTGAAACAATTCGCTCTTCTGGAGCACCTGATTTTTCAATAAAAAAACTGTGTTCCAGTAAACCAAGCCGCCGTAATAAATCGATAATGTCATCCAGTAACGGTTTTACTTTTAGCAAAACCAAGGTATCAAAATCAAGTAATAGACGTTCGATTTGGTCAATGCCATAACCTGCGGGTACGATTGCCACGGTGTCATCGACATCGGCTAAGGATTCACCACACCGTGCGGTCGCTGCGTGATATGACGATACGCCCGCGATAATTTCAATCGGCACTGTGGGTTCTAAGGCTAATACGCTACGTTGCAAATGCCCGAATGTTGAATAGGTTGAGGCATCGCCTTCAACTAAAAATAAGACATCTTCGCCCTGTTGCAAGCGAGACAACACGGTTTGCGCGGCTTCCAGCCAATAACGCGCCAAAATGCCACTGTTATACGTCATGGGAAAATGCAGGGGCGTGTGGTTTTCGGGCAGTACAAAACCTGCGCGTAAGGCAATTGCTAAGGCGTAACTGTCGCCATTTTTTTTGCGGACAGGATATGTCCAATGCCCCGCGCCTGATAATAATTGCCACGCACGGCGCGTCATTAAGTCAGAATCGCCCGGTCCTAGAGAAAGTCCGTAAAGTGTACCGAGTTTAGTATTCATTTTTATTATTAGCGGGTGGTTTTTGGCGTAAATAGGTCAAGTAATCGTCTTTTTTAAACAATACAGCGTTTCAACTTCTATTCTCGCCCACGGTGTTTTTCTTAAAAATTTCAAACTCGATTTAATACTGGGGTTGTCAGTAAAGCAGCGAATAGTAATCAGTTTACCCAATTCCTCCCAACCGTGACGCTCCATCAATATTGTGACAATGGTCTCTAAAGTCACGCCTTCTATGTATTGGGCAATTTGCTTGCTTGTCATCATTGCAGTTATTCCGTGCGGCTGGCTGAGATAATCCACACGGGATTTTCTGCCTGTAAGCGGTACATATTAAGAATGGGGCTACTGCGCGAGGCTTGAATTTGGGTGACATCCCAACTCGCATTCAGTTGTTTTAAGACTTCGACAGCAGTAGACATATTTTCCAGCGTGACGAAATTCATCACCAAGCAACCGCCCTGATTTAAGCGAGTCAAACACAGGGTAATCAATTCCGCTAATTCGCCGCCTGAACCGCCGATAAAAACGGCATCGGGGTTTTGCCAACTGTCCAAAAACTGCGGGGCTTTGCCGTGAAAAAAACTGTAATTACTGAGTTGCCAAACCGCGTGATTGTGTGCAACATTGGCAATATCATCGGCGTTTTTTTCAATCGCATAAACGTGACCGTCTGAGCATAATCGTGCCGCTTCCAAACCGACTGAACCCGAACCCGCGCCAATATCCCATACGATACTGGAACGGGTTAGCTGCATTCGTGCTAAAGAAACCACCCGCACTTCGCGTTTGGTAATCAAGCCTTTTTCGGGTTTGCGTTGTTGAAAACTGTCATCACGTTGCCCGAATAAAATCGGCTGGGGCAATGGTGTTTTGCGTTTCAAAATAACCACGTTTGGCTCGGCATATTCAGTGCTTACCACAGTTGAAACAGGCAGGAAATCGGTGACGTGTTGAGTAACGTGGCGTAAGTTTTGCGCAATTGCCATCTCAAAATCGTCTGCCATATTTTCCAGTTCTACTAGGCGAGCAATGCGCGGTGGATTATTTTCAGGGCTGGTCAATACAGCCAATAATTCATGTTGCCGACACTGTTGCGCGAGTTCGTATAAACCGTGTTTCGATGTTGCTCCGCGTTGCCATTCGCCTGCATCTTGGCTGTGTATAGAAACAATTTTTACGCTTTGCCACGACAGTTTTAATTCAGCAAACGCCAGTTGAATACTGCTTAAATTGGGCAGAATGCAGAGTTTTTCGCGGGCGATTTTATTGGCTAAAAATCCGCCTATGCCATGACACAGTGGGTCGCCACTGGCTAACACCACCACTGATTCACCTACGTTGAGCGCGTCGTTAATCCATTGCGGGACGTTTTTTAAATTGCCCGTTAAATCGTACGTTTTCGCTGATGAAATTTCAGCCGCCAACGTTTCTAACAAACGACTGCCAGCAATGACATGATGTGCGGCGTTCAAAATCGTTAACTGTTCAGCGTTTAAACTCGTCGCGCCGTCGTCTAACACACCGATAATGTGACATACATTCATTTATCTTCCTGCTTCCGCTAATTTGTTACCGTCAAAATCACACACTAACACGGCAATTTTAAACCGCTTCGGGTAACGATTTTCCAACGTTGCAATCACCCGTTTTGCCAGTTCAACATGAAATTCATATTCCAGCCCCAGTTCTTCCATACATTCACTGGCATAACGGGCAGTTTCTTGTTCTGCAATGGCTAAACATACCGCTTCGGGCGCACCCGCAGCGCGGGCAATATCGGCAACTAACTCAACATTGACAGGATTGCGACCCGCATGAGTAATGGTTTCGCCTTGCGCCATTTTGGTGAGCTTGCCGACCATGCCGCCGATGATAATTTGCTCAATGCCACAAGTGTTCGCGGTGTCGATAGCAGGGGTTAAAAAATCGCCCATTTGCACAAAACAGCTTTCATCGAGTTCAGGCAATTCGCGTATCACAAATTTCTCTGTGCGTCCGCCTGTGGTGAGAACCACGGTCTTTTGTCCTTGATTCGCCGCGACTTCCACGCCTTGAACCACGCTGGCACGAAAGGCGGCAGTTGAATAGGGATGTACTATGCCCGTCGTGCCTAAAATAGAAATACCACCCAGAATACCTAGCCGATAATTCAAGGTTTTTTTCGCCATTATTTCACCATCAGGTACAGAAATCGTGACTTGCACCCCTCTCGTTTGCAAGGCTTCGGCGGCAATCAGGCGAATATTGTGTTCAATATTTTTGCGTGGCACGGGATTGATTGCCGCTTCACCAATCGGTAAACCTAAACCTGCGCGCGTGACTTGCCCGACACCTGCACCGCCTTTTAATAACACGGTGTTGGGTTGCTCAAGCCAACAGACATCAGCGGTTAAACGGGCTTGATGGGTACAATCGGGGTCATCACCTGCATCTTTTTCAACTACCGCATGAGCAATGCCGTTTTCAATAAAACCCTCTTGAATTTGAAATAGCACGGTGTCACCATTGGGTAATAGGCATTCGATAATGTCAGGTACACGACCGTCTAAAAGCCCTTGCATGGCAGCAGCAGCGGCGGCGGCTGAACACGCGCCTGTCGTAAAACCTTTGCGCGTGCCTTTGGGTTTTCTTTCAGGTTCAGTCATGGTTTTGCTGACTTTCTGTCAAGCTCAACAGCGCGTGAATTGCCGCTACTACTAATGTTGAACCACCTTTGCGTCCACGCGTAATCAACCACGGCACGTTTTGTAATTGACTGAGCGCGTCTTTGGATTCTGCCGCTGAGACAAATCCCACGGGCATTCCGACGATTAACGCAGGTTTTACACCGTCTTCGGCAATCATTCTCAAAACCTCCAATAATGCAGTGGGCGCGTTGCCAACTGCGACTATGCCGCCGTTTAGTAAACCTAACCGCTGGGCTTTACGCATGGCTTGTACAGCGCGAGTGCTGTTGACGGCTTTGGCTTCATTAATCACGTCATCGTCAGAAATGAACTGATTTGCTGTCATGCCAAAATGCTTTAAACGCGGTTGTGATAAACCGACGCAAATCATTTCCACATCGGCAACAATTGGCGCACCGTTTAAAATAGCGGCAATACCTGCTTCAACGGCATTGGCTGAAAATTCAGTTAAGCCATTAAATTCAAAATCAGCAGTGGCGTGAATCATACGGCGTACCACTTGCCATTCATTAGCACGGTAAGCGTGTGCGCCGACTTCGAGGTCAACGATGGCAAATGAATCGTGTTCGATTTGCTGACCTGCGAGGGTGAGCTGTTCGGTTTGGCTATTTATCGTGGTCATGGTGTTTTAATGATGATGAGAGTGAGCGTGTTCACGGTATTGGCAGCCATCGCATTCCAGAATTTTCGGTTCATTCGGATCAATAGCTTCCAGGACACGCTGGTCTAGCAATTTAAAAATATCCGCATCAAAGCCAAAATAAGTGCCGCTCGCAAAAGCGATGTGTGGATATTGCGTGGTTAAACGTGCCATTTGTGCGGCGATTCTATCTATTAATAATCCTGAAAATAAATAATACGGCAATACCACGATTTGCGTCATGCCGAGTTGGGTCTGACGTTGCACGGTAGTTTCTAAACGCGGGAACGCCACGCCTGTGAACGCCATATCAACCAGTTCGTGTTCGGTTTCTTCAAACAGCCAACGGGTTAATTTTGCTAATTCACCATTGGCAACTTTATCCGATGAACCGCGCCCTAAAACGATGATACCCGTAGTTTTTGGATCAGGCATGGCTAAAGTTTTCAACGCGGATTTTAATTGTTTTTGCAAAATGTTCAGCATCGTTTCATTGCTACCTAAATGCGGTGCATAGACAAATTCAACCGTTGGATTCTGTAAACGTGCCGCCGCGATAAATTCAGGAATTTCCACTTTAACGTGACCTGCCGCACTGATAATCAGCGGCACGACAATCACTTTTTCAGCGTCTTTTGCCGCACGATTTAAGCCTTCTGGCAATAAAACAGGCGCGAGCTCTATAAAACAAAGTTCAATATGCCAATCAGGGTGTTGAGCTTGCCATTGCTGGTGAAAGGTTTCAATTTCCGCATTGCCTGCTTGATTGCGTGAGCCGTGTCCGACTAACAAAACAGTGGTTTTCATGATTTTTTCTCAATAGTTTTTGTTTCGGCGCGGCGAAATCGATGGCTGAAATCAGGCGCGTACAGTTTAGATTTTGCCAAGGTTTTCCAGTGCCGTGCGCCGAGTGTTGGACTCACCACAATCATGGCTTGGCTGTTTATTTTTGCTGCACGGCATAGCTCTCGAATGTTCGCTAATGTGCCGCGAATAATCTGTTGCTCATCGCCCCACGTTGCTTTGTGAACCACCAACACAGGCGCGTCATCTGCCCAGCCTGCGGCTTTTAAATCACGTTGTACAGTCGATAACAAAGTAATCGACAAATATAAACACAAAGTAGTGTGATGCTGTGCTAACTCAGCTAATGATTCGCCTTCTGGCATCGGTGTTCTGCCTGCAACGCGCGTTAAAATCACCGTTTGCGTGATTTCGGGCAGAGTCAAACTTTCCACCGCACACGCCATTGCCGCCATTGCCGACGAAACGCCAGCAACCACTTCAACTTCAATGCCTGCCGCGTCTAAGGGTTGCACCATTTCAATTAACGCCCCATATAAACTGGGGTCGCCTGTTTGCAACCGAATCACAGTTTTGTTCGGTTGCGCGTGTGTAATCAGCCAATCAGTGATGTCAGTCAGCGTCATGTCTTTGGAGTCTTTAATGACGCATTGCTCAGAAGCCCATTGCGTCGCGGCGGTTTGTACTAATGAACCCGCAAATAAAATAGCATCCGCACGGGCAATTAAATCGCGTCCTTTGACGGTGATTAAATCAGGATCGCCCGGCCCTGCACCGACAAACCACACTTTACCTTGCGTATTCATGAAGAAAATCCTGTGTTGTTTGCGGATAATTTGCGCAACAAGCCGCCTGATACCGCGCCTATAATTAACCAAAAAATGCCGTTATTCAGTGCTGAAAAGATAACGAATTGCTGTTGCAACTCTTCAGATGCCAGTGAGCTAAAGGTATCAGGCTGTGGCGCACCGATTAAATGTGGCAATACCAGCAACATCACGCCGCCAATTTGAAAAGTCCGATTTTTGCCAAAGAAAACCGCTGATAAACCGCAGGCGGTAGAGATAGCGGTGAATAACCACCACGTTTGACGATTCAGTAATTCCGCGCTGGCTGTTCCAGGTAATTCAGGCGGTAAACCTAATGAGGGCGCGATAAAAAATACCGCATACCCCGCGAATCCCCACATTAAACCGCGTAGATAACCCTGATGATTTTTCAAATACAGTCCTGCTGTGAGCAGTAACGCAAAGCCACACCCCATCAAGCTATTAAAAATAACCGTCAACGAATGTCGCTGAAATCCGTCTTCAGGTTGCCAATCGTGATGATGTTCGTGTACAGGCATTTCGAGTTGTTCAGCGGCGAAAATTAACGGTTGGATTAGATAATGCTGACCTAAACTCAGCAAAAAACCCGCGACAACGCCCGCGATTAAGGAAATTATCGCAAATTTGCGAAAATCTCTCATTTTAATGACAAGGAAACGCCGCGCTGTGACGACCATCATGCGCGGCATTGTGTAGATAATTACCCGAATCTTGCATAAAACCAAGACTCAAAATAATCGCTACGCCTAAGGTAATTGCACTCAATGCGGGGAGGATTTTTACGGAAGAAATAGTGCTGGGGGCAGCGGTTGCTGTTAATGTTTTCATAGCTGTCAATCTCGATGAGTTAAAAGAATAACAGCGTAGAACGACCAGCAAAAAAGCTGACGTAACAGGTGATTGCCCTCCGCAATACGGCTGTTATAGCGTTTTTAAGCCTGTGTCAGGACTCGTGATTTTCATCACTTACCGTTGCGGGGGCAGCGGCGGATTGACACCGCCTTCCAGTTTCACTCGCTGAGTGGCGAGAATCTTAAAAATTGGTGAATTATAACAGACTAAAGGAGAGTATTCTCTTAGATTTAACTAGCAATTATAACCAATGCCTTTCAAATGCTGATTCTATGAGTCCCCATAGGACTTGAACTAACAATAATTTTGAAAATATCAACACGATGTCTTCAAGTTGAATGGGTGTATAACTTAATCAGCGTTGCAGGGTCGTGATCTAAATAGTCATGACTGCCATGTAACTGCATTAACTGCGCCGCTAAGCCTGACATCGGAATAGACGCGCCCAGTGTAGCTGCTAAATCCCCTGCCATTGTTAAATCTTTTAACAAGGTTTTCACGCGCCATTTCACAGGTTCAAAGGTTTCAGTTGCCATTTCAGGGGCGACAATTTGCAAGGGTTTAGAGTCGGCAAAACCACCTGCCAATGCCGCAGGGATTTGTTCCGCGTCCACACCCGCACGTTGTGCTAAGGCAATCATTTCGGCAATTACCAGCACATTACAGCTGACTATCATTTGATTACAGATTTTCGTCACTTGCCCACAACCGACCGTGCCAACGTGTGTGAGTTGCTGATATAACGGAGCTAACACTTCACGCGCGGGTAGTGGGTTAAATCTGTAATTATGAATAAATATCGCGCCCGAATTCGACCTTGTTGATAAGCAAACCGATGACGGTGTCGTGCATCAACTCTAGTTTTGAGAAGCAAATGGTCTTGCGATTGAGTCGTTTGATCCATGTCCGA
>SHZG01000010.1 GCA_009692395.1 Methylococcales bacterium
TATACTTGCCACTCCAACACCAAAACGCACTGCCGCTTCCGCTTGTGTTAGCCCTTCTTGTTCTTTAATCGTCAATACTTTTTGGCGGAAATCGGCTGAAGATGTCATCTAATTTACAATAATCAAATGATACTGCTTTGGCTAGACCATTGATTGCCATGTTGACTATCTTGGTCTTAATGCCTACTTCACAAGCGCGGTATCGGTAGCTCAGCATAAAGGTTTTTGTCATGCACAACGGGTTTCGACAACGGTAACGGGGCTCTCCCGTTGCATTGCGTCCTGACTTGCCCATCTGGTTGCTTTTACAGAATGGACAGGTGATTTCTTGGTAGCAGCTCATAAGGTCTTTTAGGTAAGTGTGATTTTATGCTGCCCGTGATTTTAATCTATCATCACAGATTTCACTCACTACCCTTTTTATTAACGGCTAACTATATGATTAACGTACCATATTGCGTTTATCATCCACCTAGCCATCAAGTCGTGTCTGCCTATGTCAAAAGTATCCTCATTCATTGTTACTTGCTGGTTGGTTTCAGCGTGTTTATTGTCGCCTGTGCTACAGGCTCAGTCTGCTTCTGGCGATAGTGAAGCGCAACTTATTGATGGTGAAGTAAAAAGGGTTAAGGCGGGGCGGTTTATTTGGAATCCTGATGCCGCGCCTGCTGGGGCTGTGGTGGCGTTGGTGAGTATTCCTAAGCAGCAACTTTATTTGTACCGTCATGGGGTGTTAATCGGAGCATCCAGTGTCAGTACGGGCAAGCGGGGTTATGGTACGCCTGCGGGGATTTTTACGGTGCTGGAAAAAGACCGTTTTCACCGTTCACGAACTTATGACAACGCGCCCATGCCTTATGAGAATCGGTTGACGTGGGACGGCGTGGCGTTGCACGCAGCTCATGTAACGGGTACACCCGTGTCTCATGGGTGTATTCGTTTGCCCGCGCAATTTGCCCGTTTGTTGTTCAGTGTGTCAACTAAGGGGATGACGGTGATTGTGTTGGGCTATGAAAATCAGGCATTCCGTTTGGCGCATCCTGTGATGGTGTTGCCGACTGACAGTAAAGATAATGCGGTGCTGAATATGCTGGATTTAAGTCCAACGGAGGCGTTTCGCTGGCAAGCTGACAACGGGCAGGACGGGGCGGTATCGTTGGTGATGAATAAAGCCAGTCAGTTGTTATTGGTGTATCGCAACGGCATTTAAATTGGACGGACTAAAATTTCACTGCCCGCCGCTGTAACCAATTGGGGGACACGCGCCTTTATTATGCAGGCAGAGCAGAACACTGATACGAATTCTTTATTGAATCATCACTGGACGGCAATAAACCAGCATGACGATAACACGTTATTCAATGCCGCTTTTTTTGAACAAATGAATATCCCCGCCGATTTTGCTAATGCCCTGAATGGCATTTTAACTGCTGGTTCGACGCTGTTACTCACTGATAATTTGAAACAACACCCACAAATCCTGAAAACCGCCTCCGCGCCGCCCGTGCGGTGTGTGAGCGGCAATTGTGTTAATGGTTCAGGAACACAGGTGTATGCCGATGGCAGTAAATATGTCGGTGAATTTAAAAATAGCGTGTCTGAAGGTCAAGGCGAATTTATTTCAGCCAACAGTGAAAAATACGCTAGGCTATTTAAAAACGATAAGTTTCAATGGGATGCTGATAATAATATCCAACCCTAAATGCTGTGCTTGAAAGTGTCTCTTTGCTCCCTATAACAACCTTCTCTCGTTCCCTCGCGCCTGCGTGGGAATGCAGTAGAGACTCGCTGCGTCTCGCACCGCAGCGCGGTGCAAAGGCATTCCCACGCGGCGCATGGGAACGAGAAAAAGCTGTTTTACTCCTGTCTCTGCTACGCTTGAAAGTATCACTTTGTACCCCATAACAGTCCTATCATTAACAATGCTCTCAAAGGTGACATTATGCGAATGGACAAACTAACCAGTAAATTTCAAGAAGCCTTGGCGGATGCGCAGAGTTTGGCATTGGGCAGGGATCATCAATTTATCGAGCCTGTACATATTTTGCTGGCGATGCTCGATCAACAAGGCGGCAGTGTGAAGCCGTTATTGGCGCAGCTGGGCGTTAATATTGCGTTCATGCACACGCAACTCATACAAGAATTAACCCGTATTGCTACCGTCAGCGGTTCGGGTGGTGATGTGCAGATTTCTAACGAAACCAACCGCTTATTAAATTTAACTGACAAACTGGCGCAAAAACGTAATGATAGTTTTATTTCCAGTGAACTATTTTTAGTCGCCGCCTGTGAAGAAAAAGGCTTTTTACAAGAACTGTTTAAAAAAGCCAATGTCCCTAAAACACAACTTGAAAAAGCCATTGATGCCCTGCGTGGAGGCGACACCGTGCAAGATGCGAATGCTGAAGACCAACGCCTAGCCCTGAAAAAATACACCATTGACCTGACCGAACGCGCGGAACAAGGCAAACTGGATCCTGTCATCGGGCGCGATGATGAAATTCGCCGCACCATTCAAGTATTACAACGCCGTACTAAAAATAACCCTGTGTTAATCGGTGAACCTGGTGTCGGTAAAACGGCCATCGTTGAAGGTTTAGCCCAGCGTATCGTGAATGGCGAAGTCCCCGAAAGCATGAAACATAAACAAGTGCTTGCTTTAGATATGGCGGCGTTAATTGCAGGGGCAAAATTTCGTGGTGAATTTGAAGAGCGTTTAAAAGCGGTGTTAAACGATTTAGCCAAGCAAGAAGGGCAAGTTATTCTATTTATTGATGAGCTACATACAATGGTCGGCGCAGGTAAAGCCGAAGGGGCAATGGATGCGGGTAATATGCTGAAACCTGCCTTGGCACGCGGTGAACTGCATTGTGTCGGCGCGACCACCTTGGATGAATACCGTAAATATGTCGAAAAAGACGCGGCACTGGAACGGCGTTTTCAAAAAGTGCTGGTTGATGAACCCAGCGTTGAAGATACGATTGCCATTTTGCGTGGCTTAAAAGAAAAATACGAAGTGCATCACAGGGTGGAGATTACTGACCCTGCTATTGTTGCCGCTGCGACCTTATCATACCGTTATATTGCCGATAGACAATTACCTGATAAAGCCATTGATTTGATTGATGAAGCGGGTAGTCGTATTCGTATGGAAATTGATTCTAAACCTGAGGTGATGGATAAGCTGTATCGCCGTTTGATTCAATTAAAAATTGAACAAGTTGCACTGAAAAAAGAACAAGATGCTGCCTCTAAAAAACGTTTAGAGATTTTAGAAGACGATATTAGTGAGTTAGAAAAAGAATATTCCGATTTAGAAGAAACGTGGAAAGCCGAAAAAGCGACGTTGCAAGGCTCAGCTAACATTAAAGAAAAGCTAGAGCAGGCTAAATCTGAACTGGAATCAGCGCGACGCAGTAATGATTTAGCGCGAATGTCGGAATTGCAATACGGCATTATTCCCGCGTTGGAAAAGCAACTCAGTTTAGAAGCCGCTGGGGAAACGCAGAAAATGAGTTTGTTACGCAACAAAGTCACGGAGGATGAAATTGCCGAAGTGGTGTCTAAGTGGACAGGTATTCCTGTCTCTAAAATGCTGGAAGGTGAAAAAGAAAAACTACTACGCATGGAAGATTATTTAGGTAAACGTGTCGTCGGACAACCAGAAGCACTGAAAGCGGTCAGTAACGCCATTCGCCGTTCACGCGCTGGTTTATCTGATCCGAATCGCCCCAATGGTTCGTTCCTATTTCTAGGGTCAACAGGCGTGGGTAAAACCGAATTATGCAAAGCCTTAGCCGAATTTATGTTTGATACCCCCGATGCAATGGTGCGCCTTGATATGTCGGAATTCATGGAAAAACATTCGGTGGCGCGTTTAATCGGCGCACCTCCTGGTTATGTCGGCTATGAAGAAGGCGGTTATTTAACCGAGTTAGTCAGACGTAAACCTTATTCAGTTATCCTTATGGATGAAATTGAAAAAGCTCATCCCGATGTATTCAACGTGTTATTGCAAGTGCTAGATGATGGACGTTTAACCGATGGACAAGGCAGAACCGTCGATTTTAGAAACACCATTATCGTCATGACTTCTAACTTAGGCTCGGATATTATTCAATCGCTGTCAGGCGAAGCACTTTACAACGTTATGAAAATGGCGGTTATGGATATTGTTAGCACCAAATTCCGTCCTGAATTTATTAATCGTATTGATGCAGCGGTGGTATTTCATTCATTGGGTCGTGAACAAATTCGCGCTATTTCCAGTATTCAAATCGGCTATTTAAAACACCGTTTGCAAGACCGTGACATGGGTTTTGAGCTATCTGAGGACGCGTTAGATTTACTCGGTGAAGCGGGCTTTGATCCCGTGTATGGCGCAAGACCGATGAAACGCACCATTCAGCAACAGCTAGAAAATCCGTTAGCACAAGCCATCCTATCAGGGCATTTTGTCGCGGGTGATACCATCAGGGTTGAGGTTGAGCATGAAGAGTTGCGCTTTGTGAAGCAGTAGTCTGTACAGGGTAAATAGCGACGCTATTTACCCAACCTACACGCTACCGCGCTTTTTTAATACAGTAGTACGCTAACACACCGTATAATGCACCGTTATTTTACTGACTTGTTAGGTGTGGTTTATGCAAATTATTCAGGAAGCATTGACGTTTGATGACGTGTTATTATTGCCAGCACACTCAACGGTGTTGCCCCGTGATGTAGAGATGAGGACGCAATTGACGCGGACTATTTTTCTTAATATTCCGTTAGTCGCGGCGGCAATGGATACAGTCACCGAAGCACGCTTAGCGATTGCCATCGCGCAAGAAGGCGGCATTGGTATTATTCATAAGAATATGACCATTGAGCAGCAAGCGCGTGAAGTTCATCACGTTAAAAAATATGAAAGCGGTGTGATTAAAGATCCAATCACGGTGACACCTGACACCAGTGTGCGGGAAGTCATTCAATTAACACATTCTAAAAATATTTCGGGCGTACCTGTGGTCAATGGTGAGGAATTAGTCGGTATTGTCACCAGTCGGGATTTACGGTTTGAAACTCGCTTTGATGAACCCGTCTCTACGGTGATGACTCCAAAAGAACGACTAGTGACGATTAACGAAAACGCAGATCCTAAAGAAGCCATCGCGCTACTGCATAAACACCGCATTGAAAAAATATTAGTGGTCGATGATGCCTTTAATTTACGCGGCATGATTACTGTCAAAGATATTCAAAAAGCCAAAGATTATCCGTTAGCCTCTAAAGATGAACAAGAACGCTTGCGGGTTGGCGCGGCAGTCGGTACGGGTCAGGGTACAGAAGAACGCGTTGCCGCCTTAGTGGCGGCGGGTGTTGATGTCATTATTGTCGATACCGCACACGGGCATTCTCAAGGTGTATTAGATAGAGTGCGCTGGGTAAAACAAACGTATCCACAAGTGCAGGTGATAGGCGGCAATATTGCTACCGCCGCAGCGGCGTTAGCGTTAGTTGAAGCAGGTGCAGATGGTGTGAAAGTCGGTATTGGCCCCGGATCAATTTGTACTACACGGATTATCGCAGGCGTAGGCGTACCCCAAATTACCGCTGTTAGTAATGTGGCAGACGCGCTCAAAGGCTCTGGTGTACCGCTGATTGCCGATGGTGGTATTCGTTATTCGGGTGATGTTGCTAAAGCACTGGCAGCAGGCGCACACTCGGTCATGTTAGGTAGTTTGTTTGCAGGAACGGAAGAAGCACCGGGTGAGGTGGAGTTATATCAAGGACGGTCTTATAAATCGTATCGCGGCATGGGTTCATTAGGGGCAATGGCGCAACAACAAGGTTCAAGTGATCGTTATTTTCAAGAAGCAGATTCAGTCGAAAAATTAGTGCCTGAGGGCATTGAAGGACGCGTACCATATAAAGGTAGTTTATTGACGGTTATTCATCAATTATTAGGTGGAATTCGTGCCAGTATGGGCTATACGGGTAGCCAAACCATTGATATTCTGCACGACAAAGCGCAATTTGTGCGAGTGACGAGTGCAGGTATGCGTGAAAGTCACGTTCATGACGTGATGATTACTAAAGAAGCACCTAATTACCGCTTAGATCGAAGCTAACATCAAAAAGGTGGTGCATTAAATCGTTGCCTTGAAACAAATAGAACAGAGCGTAAAACAAACACTTGCAAACCACGGCACAAAAATGACTAACGCGCTTTCAGCCTCGATTATAGAATCCGTATTAAACCAACATATTCCGCTTGCGGATATTTACGTTGGTTACAGTGGCGGTATTGACTCTCATGTGTTATTGCATTTATGTGCATCAATACAGGCTCTTAGCGGCAAAATAACCGCTGTTTATGTGCATCATGGTTTGCAGGCTGAAGCGGAATCTTGGGCTGAACATTGCCAAAAAACCGCTGAAAATTTACAGGTTAATTTTATAGAATTTCGCGTTGATGCCACGGCAGTTTCAGGTGAAAGCCCAGAAGAGGCAGCAAGAAATGCCCGTTACGCGGTGTTAAAACCGCTACTCAATGCTGATGACGTATTATTAATAGGTCAGCACAGAGAGGATCAGTTGGAAACTGTGCTGTTGCAATTGTTTCGTGGCGCAGGTTTACGAGGCTTATCTAGCATACCAGAGACCAGCTTTTTTGGGTTGGGATTGATGCTAAGACCGATGCTGAATAGCTCAAAACTTGATATTATCGACTACGCCCAAACGCATCAACTGCACTGGATTGAAGACCCTAGTAATCAAGCAAATAACTATGATCGCAATTTTTTACGCAATAGCGTTATACCGTTATTAAAACAACGTTGGGAGTCTTGTGATAAAACCGTGGCACGGTCGGCAAGACACTGTGCTGAAGCTCAAATTATCGTAACGGCTGTTGCTGATGAATTGTTTCACCCTGTGTTCAATAAAACCAATAAAACCCTCTGTATTAGCCAGTTACAAGCCCATAAAAGCCCTAGGCAACAACTCATTATTCGGCATTGGTTTCAAAATTTGGGTTTAAGAATGCCCGCGCAAGCCTTTGTTGAACGCATACAAACCGAAGTGATTGCAGCCCGCGAAGATGCCGATCCAATACTGTTAGGGCAAGGTTGTTTTATTCGTCGTTATCGCGATAAACTGCATTGTCTCAGGCAGTCAGAACAAGAAACGCCTCAAGATATGCACTGGTCAGCTGAGCAAAACTTCATAAAATTTGCTACGCATAGAAAATTGTCCTACGCACCGTCATCAACAGGTATTTTGTATGAGCAGTGGCAAAAAGAAAAAGTCACGGTTAAATTTCGCAGTGGTGGTGAGAAAATTCAACTACCCAATCGCAAAGAACACCATACACTGAAAAAACTATTTCAAGAAGCGGGCATCCCGCCTTGGGAACGCCAACTAACGCCATTAATTTATTTGAATAATAAACTAGCGGCAGTTGGCGAATTATGGACAAGCGCGGATTTTTATCATGAAAAATCAAATGGCTGTATTCGTTTTTCCCTGCAAAGTGACGAATAAATCCTGAAAAGACCATGACGAAGTTGGTATTGTCGATTAAAATGCTTACGTTAATCATCCTTTCAAAGCCGATAATTCCTACATGACAAAATATATTTTCATCACTGGCGGCGTTGTGTCGTCGCTAGGCAAAGGTATTGCGGCATCCTCGCTTGCCGCTATTCTCGAAGCGCGTGGGCTAAAAGTCACCATGACTAAGCTCGACCCTTACATTAACCTCGACCCAGGTACGATGAGTCCGTTTCAACACGGCGAAGTCTTTGTGACCGAGGACGGTGCCGAAACCGACTTAGATTTAGGGCATTATGAGCGGTATTTAAAAACCACCATGAGCCGCAAAAATAACTTCACCACAGGTCAAATCTATGACAGCGTGTTGCGTAATGAACGCAAAGGCGATTATTTAGGCGCGACTGTCCAAGTTATTCCCCATATTACTGACGAAATAAAACGCCGTATTTATGCCAGTGCTGAAGGCATGGACGTTGCCTTAATCGAAGTCGGCGGCACAGTGGGTGATATTGAATCCCTGCCATTTTTAGAAGCGATTCGACAAATGCGTTTTGAACTGGGCATCGACCGTTCCTTGTTTATACATTTAACCCTCGTGCCTTATATTCGTTCCGCGGGTGAAATTAAAACCAAACCCACGCAACATTCTGTTAAAGAATTACGCACCATCGGTATTCAACCCGATATTTTAATTTGTCGTTCTGAACGTCCCATCCCTGTCAGCGACCGCCGCAAAATCGCATTGTTCACCAATGTAGAAGAACGCGCGGTGATTTCTGCCATTGATGCGGACTCTATTTATCGCATTCCGTTGATGTTACACGACCAAGGACTCGATGATATTGTTGTTAAACGTCTGCGTTTAGATGTGCCACCAGCCGATTTAAGCGAATGGCACGCGGTTATTGACGCGTTAGAAAGTTCTAGCAACACTGTTAAAATTGCTATCGTTGGCAAATATGTCGATCATTCTGATGCCTATAAATCCATTAACGAAGCCTTAATTCACGCAGGTATTAAAACCCGCACCAAAGTCGATATTATTTACATTGATTCTGAACTGGTTGAAGAAGAAGGTACGGCACGATTAAAAGACGTGGATGCCATCCTCGTTCCAGGTGGATTTGGTGAACGTGGCGTAGAAGGCAAAATTGCTACCGTGCGTTATGCCCGCGAAAATAACATCCCTTATCTAGGTATTTGTTTAGGTATGCAAGCCGCAGTGATTGAATTTTCGCGTAATGTCGCAGGGCTAGAAGGGGCGCACAGCACCGAGTTTTTACCCAAATCCCCCCACCCTGTCATTGGTTTAATTACCGAATGGATGGAAGACGGGCAGTTACAAACGCGTGATGAAAATTCTGCTTTAGGCGGCTCTATGCGTTTAGGCGGACAACAATGCCGCTTACAACATGACACCTTAGCCCACCAAATGTATCAAAAAGATGTCATTACTGAACGCCATCGTCACCGTTATGAATTCAACAATCAATACATCGAACGCTTAGAAGCCAAAGGAATGCGTTTTTCAGGTAAATCTATTGATGGACGCTTGGTAGAAATGATCGAAATTCCCGAACATCCGTGGTTTTTAGCCTGCCAATTTCACCCTGAATTTACTTCAACACCGCGTAAAGGGCATCCATTGTTTGCAGGTTTTGTCGTTGCTGCCGCGCAGCACAAAAAAAATAATCAATAATCTTCCGCTATCAAATCGAATGGATTTTAAAAACCCATTCGATTTTCAACAGAGAAACAAACATGAAATTATGTGGCTTTGAAGTCGGTTTAAACCAACCGTTATTTTTAATCGCTGGTCCTTGTGTCATTGAAAGCGAACAACTCGCGTTAGATACCGCTGGCTTTTTAAAAGAATTAACCACTGAATTAAACATTCCGTTTATTTATAAATCGTCGTTTGATAAAGCTAATCGCTCCTCGCATGAAACCTTTCGTGGTTTAGGTGTGGAAAAAGGCTTAGAAATACTGGCGAAAGTAAAACAACAAATCGGCGTACCCGTATTAACTGATGTGCATGAAGACACGCCATTAGCCGAAGTTGCCAGCGTGGTTGATGTCATGCAAACCCCCGCGTTTTTATGTCGGCAAACCAATTTTATACAAGCGGTTGCCTCACAAGGCATCCCTGTGAATATCAAAAAAGGGCAGTTTCTCGCTCCGTGGGACATGGTAAATGTCGCCAACAAAGCCAAAGCCACAGGCAATCAGCAAATCATGGTCTGTGAACGCGGTGTATCATTTGGCTACAATAACTTAGTGTCGGATATGCGCTCGTTAGCCGTCATGCGTGATACTGACTGCCCTGTAGTCTTTGATGCCACTCACTCTGTACAATTACCAGGTGGTCAAGGTTTATGCTCAGGTGGGCAACGTGAATTTGTCCCTGTATTAGCACGCGCAGCGGTTGCGGTCGGCGTGGCTGGCATCTTCATGGAAACCCATCCAAACCCAGCAGAAGCGAAAAGTGATGGCCCAAATTCATGGCCGTTACACAGAATGCGTGAATTATTAGAAACCTTAATGATGTTAGACAGAGCCGTTAAAAGCCAAGCGTTTATTGAAACCACGTTATAAATTCACACAAACCTGCGAGGTTTTAAAAACCTCGTAGGTTTAATCTCAACTCATGTACAACACACATTTATTTTTTAACCTTCGGAGCAAAACAGCACTATGAGTAAAATCGTTGATATTAAAGCAAGAGAAATTTTAGATTCACGCGGCAACCCAACCTTAGAAGCGGATGTCACCTTAGAATCTGGCGTTGTCGGTAGTGCAATGGTGCCATCAGGCGCGTCAACTGGCGAGCGTGAAGCGATTGAATTGCGTGATGGCGATAAAAACCGTTATTTGGGCAAAGGCGTATTGAATGCAATCAATAACGTCAATACTGAAATCCGCGCGGCATTAATTGGCTTGGATGCTAACGATCAAGCAGCGATTGACAATGTCATGATTGCCTTAGATGGTACAGACAACAAAGCCCGTTTAGGCGCGAATGCGATTTTATCCGTGTCTATGGCTGTGGCTCATGCAGCGGCGAAAGATGCAGGCGTTCCGTTATACCGTCATTTGAACAAATCAGGCAAATTCATCATGCCTGTGCCGATGATGAACATCATCAACGGCGGTTCACACGCAGACAACAGCGTTGATTTACAAGAGTTCATGATTTTGCCAGTCGGCGCACCAACCTTCCGTGAAGCGATTCGTTACGGCGCAGAAGTATTCCACAACTTGGCAAAAGTATTAAAAGCCAAAGGCTTAGCAACGACAGTTGGTGACGAAGGCGGTTTCGCACCTAACTTGTCATCAAACGAAGAAGCCATTGAAGTTATCTTAGAAGCCATCGAAAAAGCAGGCTACAAAGCAGGCGTTGATATTTTCTTAGGGATGGATGCGGCAGCTTCTGAATACTACAAAGACGGCAAATACGTTTTATCAGCTGAAAACCGTAGCTTCACGTCTGTTGAAATGAACGACTTCTTAGCGGCTTGGGTCGAAAAATACCCCATCATCTCTATCGAAGACGGTTTAGACCAAAACGACTGGGCTGGTTGGAAAGATCAAACTGAAAAATTGGGTGGAAAAATCCAATTGGTCGGTGATGATTTATTCGTAACCAACCCAAAAATCCTGAAAGAAGGCATTGAAAAAGGCATTGCCAACTCAATCCTGATTAAAGTAAACCAAATCGGCACTTTAACTGAAACCTTAGCGGCTATCAACATGGCACACGCAGCAGGTTACACCGCTGTTATGTCACACCGTTCAGGCGAAACCGAAGACACCACCATCGCTGATTTAGCCGTCGCCACAGGCACAGGTCAAATCAAAACAGGCTCACTAAGCCGTTCTGACCGTGTTGCTAAATACAACCGTTTGATGAAAATCGAAGAAGAACTAGGCGAAGCGGCAGTTTATGCAGGTCGTAGTGCGTTTAACAAAATTTAAAACTTAACGGTTTTATTTTCCTGTAGGGTACGCAATGCGTACCCTGCGTGGTTGTTGAAACACGAATAACGTTGTTAAAAACAAATTGCAGGAAAAGTCATGAGTACACAACCACAATATATAACCGATGCAGACGGGTAAAAGTTGTCTGTGATTTTACCTATCGCTGATTATCTGGAATTATTAGAAGACCTTGAGGATTTAGCAACTATTGCCGAACGCAGAAACGAAACGACTATTCCACTTGAGGATGTTTTAACAGAACTTAATTTATTACAGGCTATCAGATTGAGTTTAAACAAACTGCTAAAAAATAATTGGCACAATTACTGATGTGTCAACACTTTTCAGGACACATTATTAAGCTGCTTTTCAAATTCTACAGGTGACAGGTAGCCATTGTTAGAATGGAGGCGTTGTCGATTGTAGAAGACTTCGATGTAGTCGAAGATGGATTTTCTGGCGGCTTCACGGGTGGCGTAGGCTCATGGTTCACGCATTCTGTTTTTAGGGTGTGAAAGAAACTCTCGGAGACGGCGTTGTCCCCACATCACCACGTTAAAAAAGAACATGAAACCCAGAATCATTGCTGCGTTCGACAAACCCATCCTCAGAAAACGTAGCATCATCGAAACTATTAATGACCAATTAAAAAATATATTTAGCCTTGAATACTCTCGACACCGCTCGTTAATCCACTGCTTGGTTAATGCAATTGCCTCTTTAGTCGCTTAATTCTTACCAACCTAAAAAACCCTCTTTGAATTTGCGGCAACGCGATTTATTGCCTTTGCTTTCATGAGGCTTAGGTCGAACTCAGGTTTTTCTAAGACTCGAAAAAAGAAAATTGGTAGACCGTCTTTTAAAAACCGCGACTCACATCAAAGTTATCGGCTGCCTAATAAAAGTTCACACTGAACGACTCAAGCATCCGACTGAAAAAAATAGGCAAGGTTAAGCTAGTGCTTGACCGTGCCGTGTCTGTGAGTGGCAAGTTCATGTCAGTCACCGTGTCTAAAAATAAGTGTGGTCAATTCTTTGCATCCGTACTGATTGAGTGCGAGATTATCCAGAAACCAAAAACGGGTAAAACCATCGTCTTAGACATAGGTATCAAAACATTTTTAACGGGTAGTGATGGCTTACCCATTGAAAATACTAAGTATTTCCACGAGAGCCAATCGGAACTGAAACAAGCGCAACAGCATCTTTCTCGTAAAAAGAAAGGTTCAACGCGTCGTAAAAAATCCAAGCTAAAAGTCGCCAGAATCCACAACAACATTGCCAATCAACGCAACACCTTTATTTATCAAATCACCACCAAGCTGATTAATGAGTACGATTTTATTGCCATTGAAGATTTAAATGTAGCGGGGAAAACTAGCCAAATCAATCAGTGATGCGTCTTTCTCTGAGTTCTACACTATTTTGAGCTACAAAGCCCGTGGTACAAAGAAGTCGTCAGGTTTGCTAGCGCTAAAACCTGCTCTTGTGGTGGCTGGAAAGATAAAGAGTTGACTTTATCTGATCGAACATTTCACTGCAAGGCGTGTTGCATGGAAAAAGACCGTAACCTAAACGCCAACGAAAATATTTTAGAAGAAGCACTACGCGTTAATAGTGCTATACAAACGCCGAGTAAATGTCAGTCTGTCTAGGCTCTGCCAAAACAGTTGTTTATGTTGAAGCGTTTAGAATTTGATAGTTTTATATGGAATTTATACCTATGAATTTATTTACAAGAGCCTAAGCCAAGTAAGGCGGTATTAAAATCAGCTTCGTCGTCTGGATTCTTTTTAATCGATGCTTTTAAAACCATTAGTTTTTCGTCGGTCGGTTTTAGGATGCTATTCAGCTCATCAAGTTTGCCCCCTAATTCTTTTAATATTAATTGGTCGTGATTTTTATGCGCAGTTAATAATTTTACTTTGAGTTTATTTCTTTGGCATTGCTCAGGATAAACCTGTTTTAGCAGGGTAATAGCTGCTGCAACACAGTTACTATCGGCAAAAACGGGTGTTGAAAATACCGACACTACGGCACAGACGAGAAATAAACAGGCGAGTTGGTCTTTAAAACGTTCGTTATGGTGTTGAAAATTGGTTTTATCGTGTTGTTTCATGCTATTCCCCTAGTTTTGCCTTTCAAGTAGTTGATAAGATGCAATGCAAATTATATTACAGATGATGAATTAGCAAATAGCCAAAAAATAAATAAGGTGGGAATTTAAGGAGGTACGGGGGAATGGCTTTTTACAAGGATAAAGCAGAGCAGCGATTTTTTTGTGTTTTGTGTCGATGATAGACGTATGACCCGCGTGCGCCGCTATGTGCTTTCGTCCTTGAACCGAAGGTTCAAGTGGGGAAGCTTTCTATCAATCGGGTTTCCCAATTGAATGGGCTTACACACCATGATAAATATTCGTCCCCGGGGTCAATATAGGTTCAGGAAACACCCAGCCCACTCTCGAACGCCGCAGGAAATACCACGCTAGTTTAACGCGTTTAGGGCTTTTCTAAAACGTTTTCTAGTTTTTTACTGAGTTTTACTAAACACTCATTGAACGTTCTAGTTAGCAGGGCATTTTGAGTTTTTATTAGCTGTAATTCATGGGCTAAATTAAGAGCTGCCATGACGGCAATGCGGTCAGAACCACTGACTTTACCTGCATCACGCATTTTGCTCATTTGCTCATCCAGTTTATATGCTGAACGAATCAGGTCATCTTGTTCATCAAGATCACAGGCAATTTTATATTCTTTGCCCATAATGGTCAGTAATAAGGGCTGGGATTTTTGACTCATGAGCCTTGCTCCATTTCTTTTAGACGAGTAATCATTGCTTCAACGCGCGTTCTGGCTTGCGTGGTTTTTTCTAGTAATTGGGTTTTTTCCATGACCAGCACTTCTTGTTTGGTTCTCAATGAGCTATTTTCATTTTTCACCGATTGGTATTGCGAGATGAGCTGGTCGAACTTATCTTCGAGGTCTTTTAATTCTAACGATTGATATATTTTTGTCATAATTACGGTCAGTACACGCAGCTAATATTTTAAATTAAGTTTTTTAGAATGGCAGTGGGCAACACATTTTAATGGGATTCATAAGCAGTTGTTACGCAATCAACTTTAACAATTTTTATTATCCCTAACAATCAATGGTAGCATAAGCATTATTTTTAGTTTATCGATAGTGACATTATTATGACTTACCCAATAATTAACGCAATACTTGTTAAAAATGCAGCTGATTTTTGTGCCGCTGATGCGCATGGTATGGCAGCTGGACTGTTGTGTGCGGATGAAAAAACGGGCAGTGATTACTGGCTAGGTGAATTACTGCACGATGTCCCTGCTATCTCAGATGAGCAGCAATCGTTACTGATTAGATTATTTGAAGAAACGCGGCGATTATTAGCAGGCGATGAATTTGAATTTGACTTACTTTTACCCGATGATGACGCGCCGTTTGTCGAACAAATTGAAGCCCTAAAAAGCTGGTGTCAGGGGTTTTTATTTGGTGTCGGTACTAAGTCTTCTCAGTCAAATTACTCAAGAGACGCGCTTGACATCTTAAAAGATATTACCGAGTTTAATAAGTTAGAGACTGACACTCAAGATGAAAATGAAGAAGATGAAATCGCGCTAATGGAGTTAACGGAATATTTACGCACTGCCGTATTATTATTACGCGATGAGTTAAGCCCCAACAAGGACATGGAACAATATGAAGCAGAGTGAATTTAAAAAACGCCGCAAACAACTCATGCAGCGTATCGGTAAAGGTAATATTGCCCTGATAGGCAGTGCCTCAACCCACGCGCGTAACCGTGATGTCAATTACCCCTTTCGCCAAGATAGTGACTTTTATTATCTGACTGGTTTTAATGAGCCTGATTCGTTAGCGGTATTTATTCCTAAACGCGAACAAGGCGAATATATTTTATTTTGCCGTGAATTTGATGAGAAAAAAGCCTTGTGGGAAGGGGCGCACGCAGGTTTGGAAGGCGCGACTACGCATTATGAAGCCGATGATTCTTTTCCTATTGACGACTTAAACGACATTCTGCCTGGGATGTTGGAAAACAAAACCAAAGTGTTTTATCCAATGGGACGCGATTCAGACTTGGATCATCAATTACTCGATTGGATAAGTCACATTCGGCGGCAATCAAGAACAGGCGTTACTGCACCTGGTGAATTAGTGTCTTTAGAGCACGTTCTGCATGAAATGCGCTTGTTTAAAAGTGCAGAAGAATTGAAATTAATGCGCCGCGCCGCAACCGTGTCAGCCGCCGCGCATATTAAAGCCTTGCAAAAATGTAAAGCGGGCTTGTACGAATATCAAATTGAAGCCGAAATTATTAACCATTTTCTACAAGATGGTTTGCGTGCTGTTGCTTACCCGTCCATCGTTGCAGGCGGTAAAAATGCCTGTACGCTACATTACACCGAAAACTCCTCTAAATTAAAAAACGGTGATTTATTGTTGGTGGATGCAGGTGCAGAATGCGACCATTACGCCGCTGATATTACCCGCACTTACCCTGTGTCTGGCGTTTTCAGCGAACCGCAAAAACAATTGTATCAATTGGTACTTAATGCCCAATTGGCTGCGATTGAAGAAATTAAACCCAAGCAATCCATGCAGTTAGCGCATGAAGCCTCGGTTAGCGTACTCACTAAAGGTCTAGTCTCATTAGGGCTACTAAAAGGCAGGGTTGCCACACTGATTAAAAACGAAAAATATAAACAATTTTATATGCACCGTATTGGGCATTGGTTAGGCATGGATGTTCATGATGTCGGTGATTATAAAATTAATCAAGAATGGCGATTATTAGAAAAGGGCATGGTATTAACTATCGAACCCGGCCTCTACATTCCCGCTGATTGCAAAACCGTTGATAAACAATGGCGTGGTATCGGTATCCGCATCGAAGATGATTTATTAGTCACCGCTGACGGTTATGAGGTACTCAGCCGTGATGTGCCTAAAACCATCGCCGACATTGAACGCTTAATGCAGGCAGCGCGGTAATGCAGCACGAATATGACTTAATCATTGTGGGTGGTGGCTTAGCGGGTAACTGTCTGGCATTGGCATTAAAAGACACAGGTTTGAATTGCGCTATTATTGAAGCCAACACAGCTGAACAACTAGCGAATTCACCTGCGGGTGATCGTGCCTTAGCCTTAGCCGCTGGTACAGTCAAACAACTTGAACACTTAAACGTTTGGCAAGGCATTCAGCACGCCGCCACCGCTATCAAAAATATCCATATTTCTGATAAAGGGCATTTTGGCAAAACCCGTTTAAGTGCTAAAAAAGAACACGTCGCCGCGTTGGGTTATGTCATTGCTGCGCGTGATTTAGAAACCCACACCGCTAAACTGGTGACTGAAACTAACACTGCGCAGTTTTGCCCTGCGCGAGTGGTGGGCTTAAGTTCTGATACCGATAGCATTAATGTCAACATTCAACAAGGCGATGAATCGCTAACATTGACCGCGAAACTATTGATTGGTGCCGATGGCGGGCAATCCTCAATCCGCCACCTGCTCAACATTAGCCAACAAATCACCGAATACGGGCAAACCGCTTTAGTCACCACCATCACCTCAACACTCGGCCACCAAAACACCGCCTTTGAACGCTTTACCCACTCAGGGCCATTGGCATTATTGCCGATAGCTCACAAACAATGCTCAGTGGTATGGACACGCACGACAGAAGACGCAAAAGCCCTAATGCAAGCCAACGAAGCCGACTTTCTAGCAGAATTGCAAAGCTGTTTTGGTTACAAACTAGGAAAACTCAGCCTAAGCGCACCGATACGGTCTTTTCCGTTATCACTAATACGCGCTGAAAAAATGATTGCCAATCGTGCAGTGATTATTGGTAACGCCGTGCATCAACTTCACCCCGTCGCAGGGCAAGGCTTTAATTTAGGTTTGCGTGATGTCATCGAATTAGCGCGACTGTTGACCACCCAGAATCAAGCCGCTAAAGACGTGGGTGCCGCCGATTTTCTGACAGACTACGCCAAAGCCAGACAAAAAGACCACGACTTAGTCATTGGCTTTACTAACAACGTCATACGCATTTTTTCTAATGACTGGTTGCCATTAGCTGCTGCTAGAAACTTAGGGCTAACCTTGTTGGATCATATCCCTAAAGCAAAATCTTTATTAAGTCGTTATGCAATGGGTCTTGAGCAAACAGACTGACATCATCTATCATTTACTTAATGTCCGCTTTACGCCCTTGCCATTTGCGTCTACGCATGATTAATGTCACCACTGGGCCTGAAATGGCATAGCCCAAAAATAATAAAAATAACATCGTTTGTGGTTGTGCCATGACAAATGCAATGCCCAGCATTACTGCGATAGCGACAAAAAACGGCACTTTGCCTTTGAAGTCTATTTCTTTGAAACTGGAATAACGGAAGTTACTGACCATTAACAAGCCTGTGCTGATAATGAGTAACAAGGCGGCATATTTGAATACGTTCATATCGTAGCCATATTCGATACATATCCAGATAAAGCCTGCTGGAATAGCGGCGGCGGCTGGACTGGGTAAGCCTTGAAAATAACGTTTATCAGCTACTTCTAGTTGGGTGTTAAACCGCGCTAAACGTAACGCGCCACCTGCGGTATGAACAAACGCCGCAAACAAGCCTAATTTTCCGAGCGTGGAAAAGGCGAATAAATACATCACTAAAGCAGGCGCGACACCAAAGGATACCATGTCCGATAAGCTGTCGTATTGCGCTCCGAATTCACTTTGAGTGTTAGTCAGGCGAGCCACGCGACCATCTAAACCATCGAGTATCATGGCAACAAAAATCGAGATAACAGCGGTTTCATAACGCCCACCGATAGCGGAAGTCATTGCATAGAATCCAGCAAATAACGCACCTGTAGTAAATAAATTGGGCAGTAAATAAATACCACGCTGGCGAATACTTTGTTTTTCAATAGTCATACTTTGTCAGTCCTTATTTATAATAAAAAACAGATTACTACTCTATGACTGCCAGTCCTTAAAGGACTGGCAGTCGTCACAAAAACCATTGGATTATACAATGAGCAGATAAACTCACCTACTTAATCGCCGTGCTTCAAGACCTGCGAGGTTTTTAAAACCTCGCAGGTCTCTGCGGCTAACGTCATCCCAAGGTTTTTAGGTGCTTTAATTTTTCTTTGATTTTAATTTCTAAACCGCGCTCTACGGGTTGGTAATACTGCGTGCCAATCAATTCATCTGGAAAATAATGTTGACCTGCTGCGTAGGCTTCTGGTTCATCATGCGAATAGCGGTAGGCTTTACCATAATCGAGTGATTTCATCAGTGCGGTAGGCGCGTTGCGTAAATGGACAGGTACGGCGAGACTACCTGTTTGTTTAACGTGGCTCATAGCCGCATTATAAGCCGTATAAACCGCATTGCTTTTAGGTGCGCAAGCTAAATAAACCAACGCTTGTGCTAAGGCTAATTCACCTTCTGGACTACCTAAACGTTCTTGCGTTTGCCACGCATTAATAGCGAGTTGTAAGGCTCTAGGATCTGCATTGCCGATGTCTTCCGAAGCCATTCTAACAATGCGGCGGGCGAGATACGATAAGTCGCAGCCGCCATCTATCATGCGACACAACCAATATAAAGATGCGTCAGGCGAACTACCACGCACCGATTTATGCAGGGCAGAAATTTGGTTATAAAATTCTTCACCGTGATTATCAAACCGCCTGACACCACCTGATAACACTTCGCGGCTAATCGTTTCATCAATCACTGAGCTGTTATGCGCGGCGGCGAGTTCTACCGCAAGGTCTAATAAATTCAGTAACTTTCTGGCATCACCATCCGCAGTTTCGGCAAAGTGTTGTTTAATATCATCGGCTATGTCGATGGCTAAACTGCCTAAGCCGTTTACTTGGTCGCTTAAGGCGTTATTCAACACGCGCAATAAATCATCGGTGCTTAATGCCGTTAATACATAGACTCTAGCGCGTGATAATAAGGCGTTATTCAGTGCAAATGATGGATTTTCAGTGGTTGCGCCAACAAAATACACCGTGCCGTCTTCAACGTGTGGCAAAAAAGCATCTTGTTGGGCTTTGTTAAAACGATGGACTTCATCAACGAATAATACCGTCGCCTTGCCGTGCGTTTGTTGCATTTTTTTTGCGTCATCCACCGCAGCGCGAATATCTTTAACACCTGATAATACCGCCGATAGCGACAAAAATTGTGCGTCGGCGTGTTGCGCAATCAGCCGCGCTAGGGTGGTTTTTCCTGTGCCAGTGGGCCCCCAGAAAATCATGGAATGCAGCCGCCCTGAGCTAATGGCTTCATAAAGCGGTTTGCCACGTTTTAGAATGTGCGCCTGCCCAATATAATCATCTAGCACTTGCGGGCGCATTCTATCCGCTAAGGGTTTTAGCATGAATTTAATTACTTTTCTTCGGAAAATACATCGACACCTTTAGGGGGTGTGAAGTCAAACAAGGTAGGTTTTAACGGTGGATTAAGTAAAATATTGGAAAAATAAATACGCGTTAATTGCCCAAAGTTGTCCATTAATTCCATACCTGCCAACCTGCCTTTTTCCAAACCGATAGTGACATATTTAAAGCTGCCTTCTTGTTTTTTCGGCAGTAATTTAATCCACTGCAAATCACCATCAACACCTTGTTCTTCCATGTTAAAGTTATCTTCTAATGACACTTGACCACTTAATAATAAGGCGGGGGTTGAACCGACTGAGCTATCTAATTTTTTAATCGTTACCTGTTCCAAGTCAACGTCATAAAACCAGACTTTGCCATTAGTGGAAATGATTTCTTGTTGAAACGGTTTGGCATAGTTCCAACGAAATTTCCCCGGCCGTTGTAGATAAAATACGCCATAACTGGTTTGTACAGGATTGCCTGCCTCATTAATTAAGACTTGTTTAAAATCCGCAGAAAAAGCTTTGGAGGCAGCCAAAAAATTCTTCAATTGAGTAACAGGCGGCTCTGCGGCATAAGCCGTGTGGCTTAATGATAATAAGGCGAAGAAGATAAGGTTTAAAAATTTGTTGTTCATAAAATACTCTGTTTAAGTTCGTGGCAATGAAGTTAGTCACTGATGTTACGCATGAAAAAGAAATAGTCCACGAAAAGCACGAAAGACACAAAAAAAATCAAAATCTGTCATTAGGAGTCCAAGTCATGCCCCTGGGACTCCGAACGATGGACAATTTAGACAGACAGGTAAGCCATTTCAAAAACACAGATTTGACTCTCTATCAACGTTTACATCATTATTTTTAATCTTTTTCGTGCTTTTCGTGCTTTTCGTGTCTTGCGTGGACAAAAATTTTCTTGTGCGTAACATCAGTTAGTCATTAATTAGGGGCATCATCATCCGAGGGTGAGGATGGAATAATGACTTCATCTTCGGGTTCTTCGTAGATGGCAGTCTCTTCTTTTGCTTCGTCAGTATGGGTATTACAAGCCCCTCTATTACTGGGTTCTGAGCCTTCAACATAAGGGTATTGTTTACCACCCCCACCGCATGAATAGCCGTTTGCCATTTTGATATTGTCAGGTGGCAGTAATACCACAGGTTGCGTTGAAATTTGTTTCATTAACGAAATCCATACTTGTAAAGCACCCTTGCCACCTGTTAAACCAATGGGTTTATTATCATCGCGACCTAGCCATACCACGGATAAATAATCCCCTGTGTAACCTGCAAACCAACTGTCTTTTGCGTCATTGGTCGTGCCTGTTTTTCCCACTAAGCCGTAATCTTTTGGAAAAGTTTTATAGGCAGAATGCCCAGTCCCTTCAAGCATAACTTCCTGCATGATGGTATTGGTAATAAATGTAGCGGCAGGCTCTACCACTTGTTTAACGATAAATGGATAGCTTTGCAAGCGTTTTCCGTCAGAGGAAATAACGGCTCTTATCGCTTTAATCGGTGTTAAAAAGCCGTCACCCCCTAAGGTTTGATAGACTTGCGTCACGTCCATAGGGGTTAATGAAACTGCGCCTAGTAGGAGAGATGGAAACAGTGCCACTTCTCGCGTGACTCCCATGTTTTGTAACGTTTTGGCGGTTCTGGCAATACCAATATCCATACCAATGCGCACCGCTGCCAAATTATAAGATTTTGCCAAGGCTTTGTGCATCGGCACAGTGCCGTGTTCTTTATGATCGTAGTTCTTAGGGTGCCAATCTTTGCCACCATCTTTACTTTCAACCGTAATCGCTCTATCACTGATAGGTGTGGTAATCGTGTATTTTTCTGGATATTCCAAGGCGGTCAAATAAACGACAGGCTTAATTAACGAGCCTATTGGGCGCACCGCATCCAGTGCGCGATTAAAGCCAGCGGGTAAATTTTGCCGACCACTGGATAACGCCGCAATTTCACCGCTATCTCGGTGAGTCACCACGACTGCTGATTCCAGATGTTTGGCAGACGTGGTTCTTTCCAATTGCTTTAATTTTTGAGCAATGGTGTTTTCCAGTGTTTCCTGAATTTGGGTATCCAGCGTGGTAAAAATTTTAAGCCCTTCAGTGGTTATATCATCTTCGCGATATTCTTGATTTAACTGCCGTCTGACTAAATCAAGAAACCCAGGGTAAATATTGGTAGAGCGATGTGCATTAGGAATAACGCCTAAGGGTTTTGCACTGGCTGCCAATTCTTGTGGTTGGGTGATGTAACCTTCGTGCGCCATCTCCTCTAACACTAAATTGCGGCGTTGCAAGGCGCGGTCTGGGTAATGTCTTGGGTCATAAGTAGACGGGCCACGAACCACGGCGACTAATAATGCCAGTTGATCCAATGAACAGTCTTTTAACGCTGTGCCAAAATAAAATTCGCTGGCTAAACCAAAGCCATGTACCGCGCTACCGCCATCTTGACCTAGATAAATTTCATTGAGATAGGCTTCAAGAATTTCTTTTTTACTGTAGCGATATTCCAAAACTAGAGCCATAAGGGCTTCTTTTACTTTGCGTGCTAAACTGCGTTCAGAGCTTAAATAAAAGTTTTTGATAAGTTGTTGGGTAATGGTACTTGCACCTTGCACCAAGCCGCCTGCTTGATAATTTGCCAATAACGCTCTCAAAATACCGCGTGGTGACACACCAAAATGATTATAAAAATCACGATCTTCTGAGGCAAGCAAACCGTTAATGAGCTCTATAGGGGCTTCGTCCAGTTGAATCAGTATGCGGTCTTCTTTAATTTTTGGATAAAAACTGCCAATCTGCACGGGATCCATGCGAACAATAGGAATGTCTTTATTTTCATTAACATCGGTAATCGCAGTAATCCCTGCTGCACCAAAGGCAACACGCAACAGCAAACTAGGTTGTTGTTGATCTGGAAAAGTAAACGGTCTGGTTTTTACATTAAAACCTAAGCTATCTGTAGAATAACTGCCATCAGAAGACAGCCGTGTATCCTTGCGGTAATGTAGCATTCCCAATAGTTCTTCAAACTTGACCGCAGTGAGATTATGCCCTGCATACAGTTCCATTGGCGTGGCATAGACTCTGGCAGGAATAGCCCACCGCTTGCCTTCAAATTGTTCACGCAAGTTATAATCCAAATACTTTAAATAGCTGAATAAAATAACGGCGCATCCAATAAATAACAGTAGAAAAATATTCCTAAACCAATGCGATGATTGTTTTTTGATTGTTTTTTTAGCTGTATTGTATCGGGAACTGAGCTTTCTTCTTTTGTCTGCCATAGCCTCACACTACTGATTGTTTTCAAACATTATCCATATTTAGTCATTATACAGTTCTAAACTAGGATTACGGGCTACGCAAATTCAAATTTGTCTGTTTAGCATAACTATTATTAGCGCGTTTAAGTGGTTTTTTGAGCCTGCTAATTTTCAACTATTTTAAGTATCGTAAGTAGTTAGCGTGAATTTAGACTGAATAAATCGCAGATATTTTAATACAAAAATATGACAGGCATAAAAAAAGCCCCATTAAAAAATGGGGCTTTTAGAATTCGTGGTGCCCAGGGGCGGAATCGAACCGTCGACACGAGGATTTTCAGTCCTCTGCTCTACCGACTGAGCTACCTGGGCAAATAATACATTTTCTGATTTTTGTAGTGGTGCCCAGGGGCGGAATCGAACCGTCGACACGAGGATTTTCAGTCCTCTGCTCTACCGACTGAGCTACCTAGGCGGAAGCTACAAAAGACGGACATTAGACTAGATTATCCACTGCTAGTCAATAGCCAATAGTAATTTATTACGGTGGGTTGCTACTAGCAGGGGGTGTTGCAGGTCTAAATAGATTAATAATAAAACCAAAAACCTTTTTTATACCCACCCATATTTTGGGTAATAAGACAATCATCAACACAATAAAAATAGCCAACGCAACCAAAAAACCGATAGGATGATTAATACACGCCCATACGCCTGTAATCACCGCGACATCCTCAGTGATTGAGGCAAACCAATTAGTAAATGGCTAATTAACACCCGCGTTCCCGCTTTAGTGATATTAGTGCCTGCCGCTAGACTTCCGCCAAGAATCACCGCCGCTAATTCAACCGAAGGGTCTAGTGTACCGACTGCCCCCGCCGCCAACATTGCCCCCGCAGGAATACGAATAAAGGTATGAATCGTGTCCTACCCCGTATCAACTCCTGGTACTTTATCGGCAAAAAATTCCACACAATACATCAAACCTGCCGCCATTATGACCAGCTGACTCGCGACAATTTGTAAATCTGGCGGCAATACAATATTGCCCGTATTAGCAAGAATTCCCAGCGTCAATAAAGTGGCATAAAGATTAATACCACTCGCCCACGCTAAGCCCATTGTTAAGGCTAAGGTGGTTGATATTTGGGTAGTGGGTTAAATCTGTAATTATGAATAAATATCGCGCCCGAATTCGACCTTGTTGATAAGCAAACCGATGACGGTGTCGTGCATCAACTCTAGTTTTGAGAAACAAATGGTCTTGCGATTGAGTCGTTTGATCCATGTCCGAAAGTTCAGGTTTTTACGTTCTATTTTCTGCGTATTGTGCTTACCAATCTCATGCTTATCAGCCTCAAGGTGACGCTGATAAGCACCCCAATCATCTGTGTAGAAGCAGGTAATATTAAAGGGGGCAAGCAAGGTTTTAAGTTGCTTGAATACGTCATCCTTGCGCTTACCCAATAC
>SHZG01000011.1 GCA_009692395.1 Methylococcales bacterium
GCATAGCTTGGAATTCTTGCCGCCTTATTCACCTGACTTAAATCCTATTGAACACAAATGGGCGCAAGCTAAAGCACTTAGAAGAAAGAAAAACTGCTCCACTGATACACTGTTCTCTCAGCTCTTTTAAATCATTTTATTTTGCTTTTTCTATACCAGCGCCATCAGTTAAGCAAGTACCTATTGAAACTAGCCAGTCTACACCTGTAACTGTTAATACGGTCAAACAGTCAGCGTTTCAGCAACACTTAGAGTCATTGCAAGATAATGTGGTCTCGTTTATACCCGTTTTTCCGCAAGTCATTAGGCTGATGGCACAAGGATGGCTTAAAAATTTAGAAGAGATTACTGTGCCTCCCGTTGCACCCACACCTTCGCGTGCAGTGGTGCAATCCGTCCCTGTTGAAAATAGTACAGAACAACCCAGTCAAGAGAATGCCGTGAGCCAGACAAAGCCAGAGGCTATTCACGAACAATTTATGAGCGATGATCGTTGGCATACCAAAGAGGTCATTCAAGGCAATATGGATAAAGACAGTTTGCCCGCAGAACAGCAGGGCAAATCAGGTAAAAAACTAGGATCGATTATCTTTAAAGAACGGAAAAATTATGGCGACATTACGCCACAAGAAGAGTCCTCGGTGCAAAATACAAAGAAACATAAAGGCGATGGCTTTAGCATTCCTATTGGAGATTGTTATGTGGGTTCTAAAACAGAGCTTGAAGAAGGGCAATCGAGTGAACACAAAAATCCAATTAATTGCAATTTTTAAGCAACCGAAAAAAGGTTTATCCAGAGGACTACTTGATTTTGGCTTCTGTGTAGATAACGTGTTTATCAACGTCACCTATGATGTATTCATTTATCGTTCCCAAGCCAGAGCTTGGGAACAAGACTAAAACAAGCGTTTCTTATGCACTATTTTGCATTTCAATAATGAAGTTTTCTGAGTTACGTTCATTTTGAGCATTGTCATTGCGTAAGGCTTCTATGCGTTCCAGATAGGCATCATCAACGTCACCTGTGATGTATTCATGGCTAAAACAGGAGGTGTCAAAATGTTTGATGTTTGGGTTACCTTTTTGGACAGCTGCAATTAAATCATGTAAATCTTGGTAGATGAGTTTATCCGCGCCAATTTCGACGCAAACTTCTGCTTCGGTGCGATTGTGAGCGATAAGTTCATGTGCGGCTGGCATATCGATGCCGTACACATTAGGGTAACGGACAGGCGGCGCGGCGGAAGCAAAATAGACTTTTTTCGCACCAGCATCGCGTGCCATTTGAATAATTTGTGCGGAGGTTGTGCCTCTAACCACGGAATCATCGACCAGCAAAACGTTTTTACCTTCAAATTCTAAGCCGATAGCATTGAGTTTTTGACGCACGGATTTTTCGCGCATTTTCTGGCCAGGCATGATGAAAGTGCGCCCGATATAGCGATTTTTCATGAAGCCTTCGCTGAATTTTACATTCAATTTGTTTGCCATTTGTAGTGCGGCGGTGCGGCTGGTATCAGGGATGGGGATGACTACGTCTATGTCGTGGTCTGGCCATTCGCGGAGCATTTTGTCGGCTAATTTATCACCCATGCGTAACCGCGCTTTGTAGACGGAGATGTCATCAATGATGGAATCAGGGCGGGCAAAATAAACGTATTCAAAAATACACGGGCAGTGGTCAGTTTGTTCGGCGCATTGCTTGGTGTGTAATTTGCCTGAGGCTTCAATAAAGATGGCTTCACCTGGTTCAATGTCACGAATTACGTCAAAATCCAGTACGTCCAGAGCAACACTTTCCGAGGCTATCATGAATTCGGTGCCTGCTTCGCTTTTGCGTTCACCATAAATAATAGGGCGAATACCATGTGGGTCTCTAAAACCCAAAATGCCAAAACCTGCAATCATGACGACCACGGCATAAGCACCACGACAGCGGCGATGCACACCTGATACCGCTTGAAATACGTCCTCAACGGTTAAGCGCAGTTTGCCTAAGGTTTGCAATTCATGAGCAAAGACGTTGAGCAGTACTTCGGAGTCGGAGTCGGTATTGAGATGACGCTGATCTTCGATGAATAAGATTTTTTTTAATTCGGCAGTGTTGGTTAGATTGCCGTTGTGCGCCAGTGTTAAACCAAACGGTGAGTTGACGTAAAAAGGTTGCGCTTCAGCAGAGCTGGTGCAGCCTGCGGTTGGATAACGGACGTGTGCTATGCCCATATTGCCTTTTAGTTTTAACATTTGGGCATTGGTAAATACATCACGCGTTAAGCCATTATCTTTGCGTAAATGTAAACGTCCGCGCTCACAGGTAACGATACCTGCTGCATCCTGCCCGCGATGTTGTAAGACTGTTAGTGCATCATATAAATCTTGATTAACAGCTTGATGTGAAACGATAGCGGCAATACCACACATTATATTTTATATCCGATTGTAAAAGTTGTTAGCGATGATGAAGGTATCTCGGTAATGTTGTGAGATATGATTTGTCACAGGGTGTCGATGTACGAAACTCAGCAAGCGCGATTGATGGGCTTTCTTGCGATAAAGCCCATCTACGGTATTTAGGTTTGTATTACTCAGAAATCAGAACGGCGGCTACGCCTTGTTTATCTAGCTTTGCTTTATTAGCCGCCGCTTTCTTTTTATCCAGGTCAGGACCTATTTTAAGTCGATACATAGGGCCTTTAGCATTTTGAATAGTTTCGATTGAAACAGGTATGCCTTGTTCGCGTAGCGTTTTCATTAGCGCGGTGGCATTGTCTTTTTGACCAAAACTACCCGCGTGAATAGTCCAGCGGACTACTTCAGGGGGTTTAGCGACTTTTTCAGGCGGCACAGCGACTGCGGCTGTAGCAACTGGCTTCACAGTGGGTAGTGGTTTAACGACTGGCAGCGGTTTAGGTATAGCCACTTCTGGTTTTTTGACCACGGGCTTAACTGGCGGCACTACTGGCTCTGTATTCGCAGGTTTTGTTGTCGGTAGCAGCTTAGGTGTATTCGCTTCTGGTTTTTTAGCAGTAGGTTTAACGACTACTACTTCAGTTTCAACTTTAGGCTCTGTTGGTTTTATTGGTTTTTTTACAGGCGGTTTTACCTCATCAACAACACCCGTGTCTAAGGATTCAGAAGGTACATCGTCTTCTGCTTCAATAACGGCTTGTTCTTTACCAACACCTGCGACGGCTGGGTGTGGTTTTGATTCATTGACAGCAGGCGGCTCGGTTGCCTCGGCTTCGGCATCGTCTACTATTTCGGCATCCACAACAGGTTCAGCAGGATCGTCTTCAGTATCACTAGGCGGCTCGGTGCTAGCGTTAGGCTTTTTCAGGATTTTACTCGCAGGAGTCGGCAATTTATTGGCAGAGACTTCTGGTGACTTGATAGGTGCGACAGGAATAGGTAACTCACTAACCAATGTCCCCTTCTTGTCAACGGGGTCATCAAACAGCATGGGAATGAAAATAGTTGCTAGTGCAGTCACCACTGCCGCGCCAATCAACCGTTGTTTTAATTCTGGATTCATGTTGTCAACTCACTTTGTTTCAAATTTATTAAGCAATCGGACACTAAAAGAAATGAACCGAAAACCAACAGTAAATCACCTGGTTGTGACTGGTTTTTTGCTGCTTGGTACGCCTCAGAAAAATCAGTAAAGCCAAAGGATACATTAGCCACTGAAATTTGGGAGAAAATGCTCTGCATCATGGTTTCTGTTGCGACTCTAGGATTTGCTAAGGGCGCGAAAAACCAATCGTAAACCACAGGGTTCATAATCTCAAGCACGCTGGCGATGTCCTTGTCTTTCATCATTGAAAATATAGCGTGTATACGTTTTTCTGGGAAGCTGGTGGTTAAATAATCGACCAAGGTCTTAACGGCTTCTGGGTTATGCCCTACATCCAATAAAACAGGAATTTCACCGTCAATTAATTGAAATCGTCCTGATAACTGCACATTGGCAAGCCCACGTTGTATAGCAGTTTCGTTGACGGGCAACCGTTCGGCAAAGGTCGTTACCGCAAAAACTACCGCCGCTGCATTACAATATTGATGCTCACCTTGTAACACAGGATTCGGTAGGTGCATAGAGCGATTGCCAGAAAACCAATCCCACCCTGATAGTTGTTTTTTATAGCTGAAATCTTGACCAATATAATAAGCTGGGGTGTTTTTGTTTGCCGCGCTTTGCAGTAGTGAGCTAGGTGGGTTCGTGTCGCCGATAACAGCGGGGGTTGCGGTACGAAAAATCCCCGCTTTTTCCCATCCGATGGCTTCACGCGTCTTCCCCAGCCAATCAACATGATCAATACCAATACTGCTGATAATAGCAATATCGGTATCTATAATATTGACAGCATCGAGTCTTCCGCCTAACCCTACTTCAAGTAACTGCACATCCACCTTTGAATGCGTAAATATTTCCAACGCGGCGAGTGTGCCAAATTCAAAATAACTTAATGAGATATTACCGCGAGCGGCTTCTATTTTTGCAAAGGCTGCACAAATTAGCTCATCTGAAACAGGTTCACCATCTACTTGAATACGTTCGTTATAGCTTAAAATATGTGGTGAAGTGTAAGCCCCGACACGATAACCCTGCGCTCGATAAATGGCTTCCAGTGTGGCAATACAGGAGCCTTTGCCATTCGTTCCCGCAACGGTAATCGTGGGTGGCTTGTGGTAATCAGGGTTCAGGCGATGAAAAACCTCAGTGACCCGTTCTAGTCCTAAGTCTATCGTTAAAGGGTGTAAGCTTTCCTGCCAAGCCAGCCAGTCTTGTAACGAATCAAAGTGCATCATGCTGAGCTGGCGTTATGCGTCTTGTGCAGGGAGTGATGTAGCTTCTTCGACAACAATCGTCGTTAGTTCTGGCTCATGGGTGCTGGTTTGACTGGTCATTAACATCGCCAAAATACTGGCGATTTTGTCGCGCAGTTCATGTCTGTCGATAATCATATCGATCGCGCCGTGTTCTTGTAAAAACTCGCTACGTTGAAAGCCTTCGGGCAATTTTTCACGCACGGTTTGTTCAATAACGCGCGGGCCTGCAAAGCCGATTAAGGCATTGGGTTCAGCAATATTAATATCACCTAACATGGCTAAACTGGCAGACACACCACCCATCGTAGGATCAGTCAAACAAGCAATATACGGCAAACCTGCCTCTGCCAACTTGGTTAATGTCGCGCTGGTTTTTGCCATTTGAAATAAGGAAAACAAGGATTCCTGCATACGCGCACCGCCGCTGGAGGTAAACACAATGAAAGGAACGCCTAATTCAATGCTTTTATTGACACCACGGACGAATTTTTCACCCGCGACCGACCCCATAGAGCCACCCATAAAGCTGAATTCAAACGCAGCGACAACAATGTCTTGACCATGCAGTTGACCTTTCATGACTACTAATGAATCATTTTCTTTGGTTTGTTTTTGCGATTGGCTAATGCGGTCTTTGTATTTTTTACTGTCTTTGAATTTTAAGGGGTCAAGCGGTTTAACGTGTTTAGCAATTTCTTCGCGCCCTTGTTCATCGAGAAATAAATTCAACCGTGTACGCGCTGAAATACGAAAATGATGCTCACATTTTGGGCAAACGCTGTAGTTTTTTTCCAGTTCAGAATTATAAAGAATCGCGCCACAGCTAGGGCATTTATTCCATAAGCCTTCAGGCACAGTGACTTTTTTAGTAGAACCTTCGGTTCTGATGGTTGAAGGGACTAAATTTTTAAACCAGCTCATTCTCTATGCTCCTACACTGTCCATTGCCAAACGCATGGCTGACAACAGCTCACAAATTTCTTGTTTAGCGCGTTCTGGATTGTCTAAATTCGCTTCAATTTTGCTAATCAAGGCACTACCAACCACCACGCCATCACCTAATGCCGCTACTGTTTTGGCGGTTTCAGCATCTTTAACACCAAAGCCAATACCGACAGGCAAATTGGTACGCGCTTTAATTTGATGTAATTTTTGCTCTACATCAGCAGTATTCAAATGCCCAGCACCTGTCACGCCTTTAAGTGAGACATAATAAAGATAACCGCTACCGAGTGCGTCCATTTTTTCAATGCGCTCATTGGTACTGTTTGGGGCTAACAAAAAGATAGGGTCTATGTCGCGTGCTTTCAATAACGCGGTGCATTCTGCTGCTTCTTCGGGCGGTAAATCAACCGTCAATACACCATCAATATCCGCCGTTTTGGCGGCATCAGCAAAGGCTTCATAACCCATCGCTTCAATGGGATTCAAATAACCCATAATCACCACAGGCGTGGTTTGATTGGTGTTGCGAAATTCTGCCGCGACTGCCAAGGTTTTTCGTAAACTCATTTTATGCGCTAACGCACGTTCACTGGCACGTTGAATCACAGGGCCATCTGCCATCGGATCAGAAAACGGCACACCCAGTTCAATCACGTTTACGCCTGCTTCCACCATTGCGTGCATCATCGGTACAGTGAAATCAGGATGCGGATCGCCCGCAGTAATAAACGGAATCAGTGCTTTGCGCCCTGTGTTTTCCAGCTCTGCAAAAGTTGCTGCTAATCGGCTCATAATTCTATCCCCTCACGTTTTGCCATAGTCTGCATATCTTTATCGCCACGCCCTGATAAATTGACAATGATAATTTCATCTTTGCGCATAGTGGGCGCGAGTTTCATGGTATACGCCATTGCATGAGCCGATTCTAATGCGGGAATAATGCCTTCCATGCGAGTCAACGCATGGAAACCTTCCAACGCTTCGGTATCCGTGATATTGACATACTGAGCGCGTCCTGTGTCTTTCAGCCACGCGTGTTCAGGGCCGACACCTGGGTAATCTAAACCTGCGGAAATCGAATGGGTTTCTATTACTTCGCCGTCTTCATCTGACATTAAATAAGTGCGGTTGCCATGTAATACACCTGGTTTACCTGCACATAACGGTGCAGAATGTCTGCCTGTTTCAACGCCATCACCTGCCGCTTCGACACCGATTAATTTAACCGATTCATCATTAATAAACGGGTAAAACAAACCAATCGCATTAGAGCCACCGCCCACACAGGCGACCAGCGCATCAGGTAAACGACCTGCTTGTGCTAAACATTGTTGTTTCGCTTCACGACCTAAAATAGCTTGAAAATCTCTGACCATAGCAGGATATGGGTGTGGCCCTGCGACTGTACCGATAATATAAAACGTATTATCAACATTCGTGACCCAATCGCGTAACGCTTCATTCAGCGCATCTTTCAGCGTTTTAGAGCCTGATTCAACCGCTACCACCGTCGCGCCCAATAACTTCATGCGATACACGTTTAATGACTGACGGGCAACATCCACCGCGCCCATATAAACCACACATTCCAAGCCTAAACGTGCTGCCACAGTAGCCGTTGCAACGCCATGTTGACCCGCGCCTGTTTCCGCAATAATGCGCGTCTTGCCCATGCGTTTAGCGAGCAACGCCTGACCCACGGTATTATTAATTTTATGCGAACCTGTGTGATTTAAATCTTCACGTTTTAAATAAATCTGTGCGCCGCCTAATTCACGACTCCAACGCTCTGCATAATACAAAGGCGACGGACGACCGACATAATGCTGTAAATCAGCATCCAATTCGGCAATAAACTCAGGGTCATTCATATACTGCTGATAAGCAGCATTCAAATCCTGAATAGGTGGAATCAAAGTCTCGGCAACGAACAACCCGCCATAAGGGCCAAAATGTCCCCGCACATCGGGCATATTATATTTTTCGGTCATGTTATTTCTCTATCGCTCTCATTAACTTGTTGTATAAATGCTGCTACTTTCGAGGCATCCTTCATGCCCCTACTTGATTCCACGCCGCTGCTCACATCCAGCGCGTAAGGTCGTACTACTTGTATTGCTTGTTTAGCGTTAGTTTCATCCAACCCACCTGCCAAAATAATTGGTAACGCGCACTGTTTTGGAATTAAATCCCAATCAAAACTCTGCCCTGTACCACCTTTCGCATCCGCATGATACGCATCCAGCAACAAGCCAGCGGCATCATGATACTGCTCGGCAAGCGCGGCAACATCCGTAGTCTCCTGCATTCTTACCGCTTTAATATAACGCTTGCCATAAATCCGACAGGCTGAAGCGGATTCATCACCGTGAAACTGTAAACAATCAATCGGCACTTGTTGTAATACCTCACGAATCCGCGCTTCAGATTCATCAACAAACAACGCCACCACCGTAGTAAATGCAGGCAAAGCATTAACAATAGTCATCGCCTGTTCAATCGTTACATGGCGTGGACTTAGTGAATAAAACACCAAACCAATCGCATCTACACCGTTATGAGCCGCATACACAGCCTCTTCAACACGGGTAAACCCGCAAATTTTAACGCGAGTTCGCATAAAGTGACAGGGGAAACTATGAAAAATGGAACGCGATAGGATAACACAAAATGTTAAATAGATTGTTCGTAGCTATTAAGCTAAAAAATTAATTCGTGGTTTTTCATTAGGCAATTTGATGTATTAATTGGTGTTACGCATGAAAAAGCAATAGTCCACGAAAAGCACGAAAGGCACAAAAAAAATCAAAGCTAATGTGTCTTGTCCACGCGATAAGTCATACACATTATGATTTTTTAGTCTTTTTCGTGGTTTTCGTGGACAAAAATTTTCTTATGCGTAACATCAGGTATTAATTCTTTTCAGAACACATTAAGCAGGTTTATCCTGATTTTCAACCTCTACAGAGGAACAGATAGTCATCGTTAGTTGAACTCAAGGTTATTCAAATAAATCCACCGACACGCCCACCTGCTTAGGCACAGGGAACCCAAAATGCAAATAGGCGTTTTGTGTCACTACGCGTCCGCGCGGGGTACGCATGATAAAACCTTGTTGCAATAAATACGGTTCTAATACGTCTTCAATGGTGCCGCGTTCTTCGCTGATTGCTGCGGCTAGGGTATCCAGTCCAACTGGGCCACCTGCAAAATTTTCTATCATCGTTAGTAATAATTTTCGGTCTAAGGCATCGAAGCCGTTGCTGTCCACTTTCAGCATATTGAGTGCGGCGATGGCGACTGCTTCGGTGACTGTACCGTCGCCTTTGACTTGGGCGTAATCGCGCACACGGCGCAGTAAGCGGTTGACGATTCTGGGCGTGCCGCGTGAACGGCGGGCAATTTCAAACGCGCCATTGTCTGCCATTTCAATACCTAAGACTCTGGCAGAGCGCATGACGATACTGGCAAGTTCTGGCACGGTGTAAAATTCTAGGCGTTGGACTATACCGAAACGGTCGCGTAATGGTGACGTTAATAACCCTGCACGGGTAGTTGCGCCGACTAGGGTAAACGGTGGTAAATCTAATTTAATGGAACGCGCGGCTGGGCCTTCGCCTATCATTAAATCCAGCTGATAGTCTTCCATTGCGGGGTATAAAATTTCCTCTACCGCTGGACTGAGTCGGTGAATTTCATCTATGAAGAGCACATCGTGGGCTTCCAGATTAGTCAGTAACGCGGCTAAATCGCCCGCTTTTTCTAATACTGGGCCTGATGTGTGCCGTATCGCTACGCCCATTTCAGCGGCGATAATATTGGCGAACGTGGTTTTACCTAAACCTGGTGGGCCAAAAATCAGGACGTGATCCAAGGCTTCTTGTCGCGCCACTGCGGCTTGAATAAAAATTTCCATTTGGGTGCGTAATTCGACTTGCCCAATATATTCAGCGAGTCGTTTCGGGCGAATGGCGCGGTCTTGGCGTTCTTCGTCGCTGTGACTGCGTGCGGTTATTAGTCTATCGGTTTCAATCATCGAATCGCGCCTTGTAATGCCATGCGAATAATATCTTCACAACTTTTGCCTTCGCTATGAATGCCCTGCACCATTTTCGTAGCATCTAATGGCTTGTAACCTAGTGAACATAAGGCACTGACGGCTTCTTGTTTAGCATTGCCGACGATGGGCGTTAGCGTGGCAGATTCGCCGAAATTGGGCAATCTATCGCGCATTTCAATGACTAACCGTTCAGCGGTTTTTTTGCCCACACCTGGTAAGCGCATTAAGGCTTGAATGTCATTGTCATGAATACACTGGTGAAATTGTTCCGCGCTCTGTCCTGATAAAATGGTCAATGCCAGTTTTGGCCCCACACCGTTAACTTTAATCAGCGTCCTGAACATGGTGCGGTCGGCTTCGGTGGCAAAGCCAAACACGCTGTGCGCATCTTCGCGTATCACTAAATGGGTGTGTAGGGTGATTTCCACGCCCAGCACAGGCAGTTCATAAAAAGTGGTCATCGGTGCTTCGATTTCATAACCGACCCCGTTGACATCCAGCACTAATAACGGTGGGGTTTTAACCACTAATTTACCGCGTAAAAATCCAATCATCTTGATAATCCAGTCTGCAATCGTAGGGCAGTGTTTTGATAATGCGTGTGACAGATAGCAATGCCTAAGGCATCACTGGCATCTATTTGTAATTGACCTTGAATACTTAACAATATTTTCACCATGTGTTGAACTTGCAATTTATCAGCACTGCCCTTCCCTACTACCGCTTGTTTGACTTGTCGTGCCGCGTATTCAAACACGGGCAAGCCTTTGGTTTGTACGGCACAAATTGCCGCGCCGCGAGCTTGCCCTAATTTAAGCGCGGAATCGGCGTTTTTGTGCATGAATACTTGTTCGATTGCCATTTGTTCAGGATGGTACATTTCCACAATCTGCACGATGCCATCAAAAATTTGTTTCAACCTATCAGGGAAATAATCGGCTTCAATGCGAATACTGCCGCTGGCGATATACTTAAAACTGCGTCCTGACTCTTCGATGATGCCGTAACCTGTGAGCCGTGAACCAGGATCTATACCTAAAATTCTCATGTTATATCGATTTTATCAGCAACAATACGCTCCGTGCGCCCACGATGATGGCAAGTAAAATATCAATTGGCATGGTGTTCCTTATTCCAATGAGGGCTAACAGCTTTATTTTTACAGAGTCGTCAATTCACGATGACGCGAAGCTATTTTTTATCTTTAAGCAATTGTTGAACCACCAAACTACCGACCATATCACCCTCGATATTTGCCGCTGTGCGTAGCGTATCCAGTAAGCGATCCACAGGTAATAAAATAGCAATTGCTTCAGCTGGTAGCCCCACAGACTGCAACACCATCACCATCGTTACCATGCCCGCGCTGGGAATACCAGGTGCGCCAATTGCCGCGAACATAGCGGTAAATAATACAATCAGTTGTTGTAAAAAATTCAGCTCAATACCGACTAAATTAGCCACGAATAATGCAGCTGCCGCTTCATAAAGTGCTGTGCCATCCATATTGACTGTCGCGCCTAACGGAATAACAAATTGTGCGATTTCTTTACGAACGTGTAGATTATGTTCAGCGCAGCGTAAGGTAATCGGTAGCGTTGCTGAACTTGAACTGGTGGCAAACGCAGTGACTAAGGCTTCACGCGCACCGTGCCAAAAAGTCAGCGGTGTCATGCCTGTCACTAGGTATAAAATCAAGGGCAACACGATAACACCATGCACTAAGGTTGTTCCCATGACCACCACGACAAACTTACTCAACGTGACTAATAATGCCAGCTCTTGACTAACAATTAATTTTATCAATAACGCCATAATGCCAAACGGCGCGACCACCATAATCCAGCGCACCATCTGCATGACAATTTCCAGCAGCTCTTGCAATAAGGTGAGACTATTACGGTAACGTTCACCACCAATCACTAGCGCAATGCCTAAAAACAAGGCAAAAACCACCACGGCCAATACATTACCCTGCGCTAATGCGGCGACAGGATTAACAAACAAACCATGCAGAAACTGGGCAAAAAAATCGGCTAAACTTTGCTGTTTTGCTTCAAAATTGCCCATTGCGTGTTGGAACATCTCCAAATGTAAGCCCTGCCCTGTCTTAAAAATATGACTGGCAAGCAAAGCCAACACAATGGCGATGAGCATCGAAAAAGCAAAAAAACCTAGTGTGAACATCCAAACGCGATGAATTTTCTGATGCGCTTGTAAATTTGCCACCCCGACGACAATCGAGGTAAACACCAGCGGAATCAACACCATTTTTAACAAGTCTATGAATAAAGTCCCCAGCAAACCAGCCGCATAAACACTGGATTGCGTTATCGCTGAGTCTTTGCCAATAGCCAGTAAACCTAAGCCGATAACAATACCAAAAAATGCGCCGAGTAAAATTTGCGTGTTGAGTGTGGGGAGTTTCATTTTTGTTTGGTTTGTGGTTTGTGGTTTGTAGGTTGGGGTGAGCTTGCGAACCCAACAAAAACAATCAGCTACGCGTAAATGTTGGGGTTCGTACCTCACCCCAACCTACCACATCAACTATTTAACTATAAACAGGAAACTTTGCACACAACACAGCGACTTTTTCACGCACTGCCGCTAACACGCTTTCATCTTCCATGTTTTCCATGACATCACACATTAAGCCCGCAATTTCCGTGACTTCGGCTTCTTTAAAGCCGCGTGTGGTGGGTGCGGGTGTGCCGACGCGGATGCCGCTAGTGACAAACGGGGCTTCTGGATCGTTGGGGACGGCATTTTTGTTGACGGTGATGTGAGCTTTGTTAAGTGCCGCGTCTGCCGCTTTGCCTGTGATGCCTTTTGGAATCAGAGACACCAGCATTAAATGGTTATCTGTGCCACCTGAAACGACATCAAAACCACGGTCGATAAAGACTTTTGCCATTGCTTTGGCATTTTTCTTCACTTGTTGTTGATAGGTTTTAAATTCAGGTTGCATGGCTTCTTTAAATGCAACCGCTTTGGCAGCGATAATGTGCATGGACGGACCGCCTTGAATCCCTGGGAAAATAACTGAGTTTATTTTTTTCTCAAGTTCAGGATTACTTTTGCAAACAATTAAACCACCACGCGGGCCGCGCAATGATTTATGGGTGGTGCTGGTGACGACATCGGCGAATGGTACTGGGTTTGGATATTCACCTGCGGCGATTAAACCCGCAACGTGTGCCATATCAACGACAAAATACGCCCCGACTTTGTCGGCGATGTCTCTGAATTTTTGCCAATCCCAAACGCGTGAATAGGCTGAGAAACCTGCAATGATTAATTTGGGTTTGTGTTCCAGTGCGAGGGCTTCAACTTGCTCATAATCAATTTCGCCCGTAGATGGATTTAAACCGTACTGCACTGAGTTGTAGAGTTTTCCAGAAAAATTAGGTTTCGCGCCATGGGTTAAATGACCACCATCGGCTAAGCTCAAACCTAAGATAGTGTCGCCCGCTTGTATCAATGCCATGAACACTGCCATGTTGGCTTGTGAACCAGAATGGGCTTGGACGTTGGCGTAGTCTGCACCAAATAGGGCTTTGGCGCGGTCGATAGCCAGTTGTTCAACTTTATCAACAAATTCACAACCGCCGTAATAACGTTTGCCAGGATAACCTTCGGCGTATTTATTGGTCAGTTGTGAGCCTTGCGCTTCCATGACACGCGGGCTGGTGTAGTTTTCTGAAGCAATCAATTCGATGTGATCTTGTTGACGTTGGCGTTCTTCTTCCATTGCAGTAAATAAATCATCATCAAAGCCAGCGATGGTCATGGTTTTTTCAAACATTTTTGTCTCCTAGGGTGTGGGGTGTATGAGTAAAATTTGTAAATCGGCGACGTTAGTGCCTGTCGCGCCTGTTATCAGTAAATCGTTTGAGCGGTTTAGTGCGTTGTAGGCATCGTTATTGTCCAGATGTTCCTGTGGATTGATGCCCGCGTTTCGCATCGCTGGTAAACTGCCAGCATCTACCATGCCACCTGCGGCATCGGTCGGGCCATCACGTCCATCTGTGCCACCGCCGAGCAATGTCCATTGCCCTGTTAAGCAATGTTTTTCTGCGGCGAGTGCAAACGCTAGGGCGAATTCTTGGTTGCGTCCGCCTTTGCCTTTGCCTTTGAGGTTGACGGTGGTTTCGCCGCCTGCTAATAAAGCCAACGGCTTTATAGAGGACGCTGGAGCATCCACTGCGGCATTCCCTCCTTCGACAAGCTCAGGATGAACGGGGAGCGTGGGAACGATATTGTCTTTTATAGTTCCCACGCTCTGGCGTGGGAATTCATCCTGCAACGCTCTAGCGTTGCGAGCTGTTAGCGTGGCAGCATAGTGAGCCAGTTGCTCCGCTTCTTCTCTAGCAATACCGCATAACTGCTCACTGTAAATCAGCGTTTCATAGCCCAGTTGTTCAGCAGCAAGTTGCGCGGCTTTTAAACTCACGGTATTACTACCGCATAAAACGTGGCGGGTGTGTTTAAACACGCTGTCATCAGGCTTGGTGGTTTCGGCAATCAGACTGTGTTCACCTTGTTCTAAGTGTAGACGCACGGATTCAGGTACACACGACCACACGTTTTTATTTTTCAATACACGAATAGCATCACTGTAAGTGCTACTATCAGGGACAGTTGTGCCACTGGCAATAGTACTTAACTCATCACCCAATACATCCGATAAAATCAGCGCGTGAACGTGAGCAGGCGCGGCTAACCGTGCTAAACCGCCGCCTTTTAACTGTGATAAGTGTTTGCGGACACAGTTAATTTCATTGATGGTCGCGCCACAGGCAAGTAATAAATTGGTGGTGGCAATTTTTTCTTCTAAGCTCACGCCATCCACGGGATACGGTAGTAATGCCGAACCGCCGCCACTGATTAATACTAAGACTAAATCACCCGCTTGAGCTTGTGATACACGCTCAGCAATTTTTTCAGCGGCGTGAAAACCTGCTAAGTCGGGTAATGGATGCCCTGCGCCGATGACTTCAACATTATGAACCGCTTTAACATTTTCATAATTAGTGACCGCGATACCTGACCCTGCTAAACGAGAGGCAGGTATTATCGACACCGCCGCTTGTGCCATTGCACACGCGGCTTTACCAAAAGCAATGAGGTGGATTTTCCCTGTCAGCGATTCATCGAGTGTTAAACAGCGTTGCACTGCTTGATACGGATCAGCAGCATCAATACCTGCTTGAAAAATAGACAGGGCGTGTTGTTTTAATAGCGTGGTCACTCGCTTTGTGCCATCTCTTTTGCTAGGGAAAAGATATTTTCTGCGTCTAATACTTGTTTGTTATCGGTAAATAATTGCGCGATACAAGCACGATGCAGAGCTAATTTTAACGAACCGAAACCAATCGCGCCCCAAATAATTTTGCCGTGACGGTCGATGCCTTTATCCATCATGTCTGTACCACCAATACCTAACGGCGGGGTAGCATTCGCATCGGCTATCATTTCAAGAGTGGGATTATGTTGCCATTGTTCGGGTGTGAGTAATTCAATACCCGCCGCGCCTGTGGCTAACACAATATGCGTGTGTTCAATTGCCACTGCTCTTGCTTGATTATCAAAGGCTTCGATGGGTGTTACGTCAACATTAAAACGGGCTTTAATTTGTTCGCAGACTTGTGTGGCGCGTATCATGGAGCGTCCAGTAATAGACACTTCCGCGCCCTCCATTGCTAACATAGCGGCGGCGCGTTGTCCGACTGGGCCTGTGCCTGCTAACACCACGGCTTTTTTACCGTTCAGTACACCACTAACAGCGAGTTTTGCGACGGCGGCAGCAGCGGTGGTATTACTGCCATTACTGTCCAGCATGACTGACACTTGAAAGCCATAGAAAAAATGTTTCTGCACAGCGGCAAATAAGGCTTCACCTGCCACTATATCGCTACCACCAACAAAAATAGCGGTATTTTTTTTATCTTTAGGGGCGCGAGTAAAAATCGCGCCTTCGACTAGCGACGTAACATTGTCAGGCGTTAAACCGCCATGTCCAATGACATGCTCTGCACCGCCATCGTAAGCCACAACCGTGTCGAACACAGCAGGATAAATATCGGTGTCAAATTGAAAAAGTAATTTCTTCATAGTTAATTGTGAGAATTTAGTGAGTATTTTGCTCGGCATTATACCCGATAAATAAAACCACGCCGTGATTAAGCCGTGGGGCATTCTGGTAAAGAACGGCTAAACTTCTATGTTATTATGACTACTGAGTTTTATTCTATAAACCCGTTAAGGAAATCAAATGAAAACACCGATTCATATAGCAGTGACAGGCGCGGCAGGGCAAATTAGTTATTCATTACTGTTTCGTTTAGCCTCAGGTTCTTTGTTAGGCCCTGAGCAACCTATCATCTTACATTTGCTGGAAATTACCCCTGCCTTGAAAGCATTAGAAGGGGTGGTAATGGAATTAAATGATTGCGCTAGCCCGTTATTACGCCGTATTGAAATGACTGATGATCCCAAAGTGGCGTTTAAAAATGTGGATTATGCGTTTTTAGTCGGTGCGCGTCCACGCGGCGCAGGTATGGAACGGAAAGATTTATTAGAAGCCAATGCGGCGATTTTTTCAGCGCAAGGTCAAGCGTTAAATGATGTTGCTAGTCGTGATGTTAAAGTATTGGTGACAGGTAATCCTGCCAATACTAACGCGCTCATCGCCTTAAAAAATGCCCCTGATTTAAGCCCAGCTAATTTTTCTGCCATGACTCGTTTAGATCATAATCGCGCCATTAGTCAGTTAGCAGAAAAATGTGGCGTGTTAGTCACCGATATAAAAAATATTACTATCTGGGGTAATCATTCAAATACCCAATATCCCGATTTACATCACACCAAAGTCAAAGGACAAGACGCGCTATCGTTAGTGGACAAAAATTGGTTTGTGAATGACTTTATTCCTAGCGTTCAGCAACGCGGTTCAGCAGTGATTGCGGCGCGGGGACAATCCAGCGCAGCTTCAGCGGCTAATGCGGCAATTGATCAAATGCGTACTTGGATATTCGGCACAGAAGAAGGTGATTGGGCTAGTATGGGCGTGTTATCCGATGGCAGTTATGGCATCGACAAAGGCTTGATTTATTCGTTTCCTGTTACCGTGATTAATGGCAAAACGGAAATTGTTAAAGGCTTGGCTATTAATGATTTCAGTAAACAAAAAATGCGTGAAACGGAAGTTGAGCTAAAAGAAGAACGCGAGGCGGTTAAGAATTTGTTTTAACATTTATGCTAGAGACGTTGCCTTGCAACGTCTCTAGCATAATTAGGTCACTTAATTACCAATGCACATTACCATGCTAATTTTGCTCAGGCACGTCACGCTGTGCGACACCTGTATAAAGCTGTCTAGGACGACCAATTTTTTGTTCTGGATCAGCAATCATTTCATCCCAATGGGCAATCCAACCCACGGTTCTACCCATTGCAAACATCGCAGTAAACATATTAGTCGGAATACCTAAAGCATGAAAAACAATACCTGAATAAAAATCAACATTCGGATACAGTTTTTTGCTAATAAAATAATCATCCTCGAGAGCAATACGTTCTAATTCTAACGCCAATTTAAACAGCTTATCATCGTGCAAACCTAATTCCGTTAACACTTCATGACAAGTTGCTCGCATGAGCTTAGCGCGTGGATCGTGATTTTTATAAACCCTATGTCCAAAGCCCATCAATCTAAACGAATCATTTTTATCTTTCGCTCTGGCAATATATTGAGGCACACGCGATACATCGCCGATGTCTTGCAACATATGTAGCACTGCTTCGTTCGCGCCACCGTGCGCTGCTCCCCATAAACACGCAATGCCTGAGGTAATACACGCATAAGGATTTGCACCACTAGAACCCGCTAAACGCACAGTTGACGTAGAGGCATTTTGTTCGTGATCAGCGTGTAAAATTAAAATTCTATCCAAGGCACGAACTAATACAGGATTAGCAACATAATCATCACACGGTGTGGCGTGCATCATACGCATAAAATTTTCCACATAGCCTAACTTATTGTTTGGATACATGAACGGTAAGCCCGTACTGTATTTATGACACATCGCCACGATAGTTGGCACTTTAGCGATTAAACGCACCGCACTTAAATCACGGTCGGCTTTTGATTTAATGTCCAACGCGTCATGATAAAACGCTGATAATGCACCTACGACCCCCACCATAATTGCCATCGGATGCGCATCACGACGAAAACCTTTAAAGAAATTAGTGAGCTGATCATGCACCATCGTGTGCATGGTAATCGTATGTTCAAACTTGTCAATTTGTGACTTATCGGGTAATTCACCATTCAACAATAAATAACATACTTCTAAATAAGTACATTTTTCCGCTAATTGTTCAATCGGATAACCACGGTATAGCAACACACCTGCATCGCCATCTATGTAAGTAATGGTCGATCTGCAACTGGCTGTAGACGTAAAACCAGGATCATAAGTAAACATCCCTGTGTTTTTATACAAGGTTTGCACATCTAAGACATCAGGTCCTATCGTGCCAGATAAAACAGGCAAGTCACACAAAGATTGTGCGTTCTCATTCAAACTAAGATTACGTTGATTGCTCATGAATTTTCTCTTTAGGTTTTCAAAATGATGTGTCACTTTACATTATCTATCGCTAGTTGTGCTAATTCAGTGACTTTAGCCCAGTCTTTCGCTTTAACAGCATCTGCAGGAGCTAACCATGAACCGCCCACACACGCTACGTTATTCAACTGTAAATAAGCATTGTAATTTTCAGGTGAAATTCCACCTGTTGGGCAGAAAGTCACCTGTGGAATTGGCCCTGCAATGGCTTTTAACATCGGAATACCACCAGCTGCTTCAGCAGGAAAAAATTTGAAACAATCCAAACCGTATTCCATACCCTGCATCAATTCTGACAACGTAGCAATCCCAGGAATTAAGGCAATATTGCCTTTTACCGCAGCGGCTAACAAAGTAGGCGTTAAACCAGGACTGATAGCAAACACTGCCCCTGCGTCTTCAGCCGCTTGTAATTGCTCAGGCGTGAAAATTGTTCCCGCACCCACAATAGCGTCTGGCACTTCTTGGCTAATCAATTTAATCGCTTCCAGCGCGATAGGTGTACGCAAAGTAATTTCTAATACGCGTATACCGCCCGCAACTAACGCTTTCGCCAATGGCACAGCATCGTCTAAATTTTGAATCACCATCACAGGCATGACAGGACTCGCAGTTAAAACGTCTTTCGGTTGAATTTTCCAGTGGTTTGTATTCATGATTTTTATTTTATAAAGTTAAGGTTTTTGTAGGTTGGGTTGCGGCTCTTTCCCAACCCAACAAATAGTAGAGAATGTTGGCTTGCCAAAAGACGGCAACCCAACCTACACTGCTTGATGTTCAGCCAATGCTACATTAATCAAGAAATCTAGCTTACCAGCGTTTGAATCTGCTTCAATTTGCTTTTCCCAACGCGATTGCTCAAAGTCGATAAACCAGTCACGTAGTTTTGAAAACGACTCGTTATCTAATTCAGTAATTTGTTTTTCTAATACTTCGACACTAATCATAACAAACTCTCAGTATTTAAAATGTTAACTAAGAGATGATTGTCGGGTTACGCTAACCCGACCTAGATACTAATCATCTACGAGTTATTGCCTGTAATTTTTTAAGAGTTCAAAACACAGCTCTTTTCCAGTTCCCCTTCTTGATTTTCGATTCCACCATGCACAGGCTGGATGAGGAACAGAATTACGAGGTATGGAGGTTGTTAATTTGTGAGAAATTTTTTTAAATGCCTTTGAAGCAACAAAGCATATATGCTCTGGCTCTATAATTTCAATTATTTGGTTAATAATTGAAACCGACTGTTCAACATCAATCTAAGATACTCTAATACTTTGACCAGTTTCTTCGGCTGGTCTTAGAAAAGCATGCATAAACGCAACATGACATAACGAATTATTTGTTTTTGGAAAGCCAGAAGTAATTAATGAGTCCTCAATATTTCTAAAAATGGTTCTGCTTTTTGACCACTCTAATTGCTTTGTAAAATCATCATTCATGTTATTTACAACTTTTCTTGTGTTAATTTGATTGCCTTCCTGCTTAGACAAATCCACACTTGATTTCTTATACCATTCATTTGCATTTTTATGAATGGTGCTGTCCTTAGGAAAATAATGACTTTCTCCTAAAAGAAGAATCTTTGAATTTTCATCATAATTTTCACCGATAAAAGGCAGCAACTCTGGATAACTTTTATAGAAAGAGATTTATTTTAATCTGTCATCATATTTCTCAGTATGGTGTGTCATATTTTTAGCTTGTAGGTTATTGAGGTGAAAAGAAAAAACTTTATCGTTCTCGTTCTCGTGCTGGTGTATCACTGCCATTAAGTTAATGGATTTTTCTGTTCGTCCTGAGCTTGTCGAAGGGTGAGCGGAAAAATCCGAAGTGAAGCCATTCATGGTTCGACAAGCTCACCACGAACGGCTTAACTTAATGGCAGCCTACGAAAAGATTAATCCACCAAAAACAAATTACTAGCCCCCGTCTCAGCAGAAGATGCACCTAAACGGAAACCGCCAAACATCTCGCGTCCCATACCGTAATGGTGATTTTTAGCGGAATTCGGCAATGGAACGCGGGCATTAAATTCAGCGTTATCAACCAGCACGTTAATATCACCCGTTTGTAGATTTAAAGAAATAATGTCGCCGTTCAACACTTTCGCTAACGGGCCGCCCATTTCACATTCTGGGTAAAGATGAATCACTGAAGGCACTTTACCTGATGCACCTGACATACGACCATCGGTGACTAGCGCGACTTTAAAACCTTTATCTTGTAATACGCCTAACGGGGGCGTGAGTTTGTGCAGTTCGGGCATACCATTCGCACGCGGGCCTTGAAAACGAATCACCGCGATAAAATCTTTTTCTAATTCACCTCGTTTAAACGCAGCAAGCATATCTTCTTGGTCATCAAATACCACCGCAGGGGCTTGAACGATTTGATGATCTTCTGAAACGGCGGATAGTTTAGAAATACCTCGTCCCAAATTACCGTGCATAACGTGTAAACCACCGCCTGTAGCAAAGGGTTTTTCTACACTACTTAACACTTCTGGGTCTAAAGAGGCGTTAGGCACAGGTTTCCAGACTAATTTATTATCAATGAGTTTAGGTTCTTGGCTGTAGCTATCCATACCGCGCTCATCGGCGACCGTCAAAATATCTTGATGTAATAAACCGTGTTTTAACAATTCCGCAATTAACACGCCCAAACCGCCTGCGGCTTGAAAGTGATTAACGTCCGCAGGGCCATTCGGATAAATTTTGGCTAATTGTGGAATGACTTTGGATAGGTTATCAAAATCATCCCAATTCAACACAATGCCAGACGCGCGGGCGATAGCGACTAAGTGCATGGTGTGATTAGTTGAACCGCCCGTAGCGAGTAAACCAATAACGGCATTGACGATGGCTTTTTCAGAAACGACATGGGCAATCGGACGATAATCATCACCCAAGGCAGTAAATTTTAACACTTGTTTAGCGGCGGCTTTGGTGAGTTCATCGCGTAACGGCGTATAAGGATTAATAAATGAACTACCAGGAAGATGCAAGCCCATCAGCTCCATCATCATTTGATTACTGTTTGCCGTGCCGTAGAAAGTACACGTGCCAGCACTGTGATACGAGGCGGATTCAGCGGCTAATAATTCGGCGCGTCCAATTTTACCGACTGCATAATCTTGACGAGCGCGGGCTTTTTCTTTGTTAGTCATGCCACTGGGCATAGGGCCTGCGGGAATAAAAATCGCAGGTAAATGTCCAAAACTTAACGCGCCAATTAATAGGCCTGGAACAATTTTATCGCACACACCTAAATATAACGCGCCATCAAACATATTGTGACTCATGCCGACAGCGGTTGCCATTGCGATTAAGTCACGACTAAATAGCGACAATTCCATGCCCGCTTGACCTTGAGTAATACCGTCACACATCGCAGGTACACCGCCTGCCACTTGCGCCACACCACCTGCTTCACGAATCGCTGCTTTAATTAAATTAGGTGCGTCTTTGTACGGTTGATGCGCCGATAACATATCGTTATAAGAAGTGATAATAGCGATATTGGCTTTTTGATTACCTGTTAAATCAGCTTTTTCAGTCGCGCTACACGCCGCAAAACCATGCGCTAAATTGCCACAACCCATGCCTGAGCGAATCGGACCTTTTTTGGCAATGCCATCAATGTAGTTTAAATAAGCAGAACGAGTCGGGTAACTGCGTTCGACAATATCGTTAGTTATTTTTTCTATAGTGGGGTGCATAGTGCTCTCTCTTTAATTAATGGATATTCTAATTGCGCGGGAATTCATGCTGTCCGCTACTTAACGCGGCGCGTGGAAACCGGCCTTTAAGACCTGAAGGTTAAACGGTTATTCTTCCCAAGCTCTGCCATCTCTAGCAATCAACGCCACCGAAGCCACAGGCCCCCATGTTCCCGCTGGATAATGTTTGGGCGCGTCACCTGAATGTCGCCACGCATCTTGTATCGAATCAACCCACGTCCATGCTTGTTCGATTTCTTCACGGCTTAAAAATAGGGTGGGATTACCGCGCATGGCTTCCAGTACCAATTTTTCATAACCGCCAAAAATACGGCTTTTCTTAAAGGCTTCGGAGAAACTTAAATCCAACTTGGTTTTTTGGATTTTGATATATTCATCAATTCCAGGGCTTTTATTGAGGATTTCCACTTCCACGCCTTCATTCGGTTGCAAATGAATAATCAATTTATTAGGCGGCAAATCACGGAAACTGTCGGCAAAGATGTTGTGCGGTAACTGTTTAAAGTAAATAACAATCTCAGTGCGTTTGTTAGTCAAGCGTTTACCTGTGCGCAAATAAAACGGCACACCTGCCCAACGCCAATTATCAATATCAACCCGCAACGCGACAAAACTTTCCGTGGTGCTTTCAGTATTCGCGCCGTCTTCGTCTAAATAACTGGGAACGGCATTGCCTTTCATATAGCCTGCGGTGTATTGTCCACGCACCGTTTTTTCATCGACATTATTCAGCGTAATGGGTCGCAAGGCTTCTAGCACTTTGATTTTTTCGGCGTGGATACTTTTAGCTTCCAGATTCACAGGTGGCTCCATGGCGATAAACGTCAGAATCTGCAATAAATGATTCTGCAACATATCACGCAACTGCCCTGTTTTATCAAAATACTCCCAACGCCCTTCAATACCGACTTCTTCTGCAACGGTAATTTGAATATGGTCGATGGTGTTGTGATCCCAGTTGGTGGTAAAAATAGAATTAGCAAACCGTAGCGCGAGTAGATTAAGAACGGTTTCTTTGCCTAAATAATGGTCGATACGAAACACTTGTGTTTCGCTAAATACTTTCGCGACTTCGTCATTGATGACTTTAGAAGACGCTAAATCATGACCAATCGGCTTTTCCATCACCATGCGTGATTCATCGTTCAATATGCCTGATTGCGACAAGCCCTGACAAATTTTACTGAACAAAAATGGCGACACCGCAAAATAATTGACCGTGACTCTGGTAGTCGTATCCAACACGCTATGCAGTTGTTCATATTCATCCAGTTGCATTAAGTCGATTTTTAAATACGATAAACGAGCAGAAAAGCGTTTCCATACGGCATCATCAAGCGTGTCATTCAAAAATTCTTGCAAGCTCTTGTAAGCAAGAGCAATAAACTCTGCATTGTCATGTGTATGCCTATCAACACCAATAATATGGGTTTCAGGCTCAATTAAATTAGCATTCTCCAGTCGATAGAGGGAAATAAGCAACTTACGGCGCGATAAATCGCCCAGTCCGCCAAAGATAATTAAATCACAAGGTTTAAATGTTTTTTTGTCTTTCATTGTCTGTGTCAGCTAAAAAATACGAGGCGGGGTGAAAAAGAATCACAATAAACGTTATGGAGCGGGTCTTATTATCGCAGAATTTGTTTCAGGATGTTGACTTGATTGCTCTCGATAAAAACCGCTGTATTTAAGCTAAGTTACTATAGCTAACGCAGTATAAATTGATGGTAGTGGGTTAAATCTGTAATTATGAATAAATATCGCGCCCGAATTCGACCTTGTTGATAAGCAAACCGATGACGGTGTCGTGCATCAACTCTAGTTTTGAGAAGCAAATGGTCTTGCGATTGAGTCGTTTGATCCATGTCCGAAA
>SHZG01000012.1 GCA_009692395.1 Methylococcales bacterium
CTTTCGGACATGGATCAAACGACTCAATCGCAAGACCATTTGCTTCTCAAAACTAGCGTTGATGCACGACACCGTCATCGGTTTGCTTATCAACAAGGTCGAATTCGGGCGCGATATTTATTCATAATTACAGATTTAACCCACTACCATTTTTTTATCGTTACTAATATATCTTCTTTATTATCCTCAGTAATTTTTTCATAAAGTTTGTATATTTCAATGAATTTCTTGTGACTTTCTAATGAAAAATCAGAAAATTCAATATTTCTTGAGTTGAGAAAAAGATTAAATACTGTTGTTAAAGATGTTTTGCCAGAATTGTTTTTTCCAACGATTGCGGTTGTACCTTCGTTAAATGTAATATTTACATCATGTAACAGTCTGAAATTTTTAACCTGTACTTTGATAAGTTTCATTATTTTCTCGTTTTTAAAATTTCGGTCTCGTAAATTGGGATAGTGTAGTGTAACCCAACATTTTTGGTGACTGGAATAAATGAAACAAGGTGTCAAAACTGCCAAATACAAAATCAGTGTGTGCTGGGTCTGCACCACCAAAACAGGCAGAAAATGAGTAAGTCCCAATACCTAACACGTTTTTAAATGCGGTGACAGATTGCAATAAAATTGCAACTTGATGGGCTAAAAATAACACTCGTTTGACTTTGCCTTGTTGCAATATCTGTTTAACCAAATGCGCAACGGTGTAGGTTTTTCCTAAACCTGTTGCAATTTCGATGAGCAAGCGGCTTTTGCCATCGTTGAAACGTGCCAGACTGTCTTGAATAACAGTTTCTTGGTATTTTCTGGGTTTAATTTCACGCCCGATTTCAGAATGTTTTTTAATCCATAAATCCTGTAACCCGTCCCTATCCATTAACTCAACGCCTAGCCTTAATGCTCTTACTTTGACCTCAGAGGTAAAATAAGAGTTTGTCACTAGAATCATATTGTTGACATTAGCAAATTTCGCGCCTGTCACTAATTGGTTTAAGGCTTTAACGTCAACGGTTGAACCTGCCTGTCTTTGCTTCACTTCGATAGCAAATTTTCGTTTGTTTTTGTAGGCAAAAATATCAACACCACCATCGCCGTGCTGAAATTCTTGCCCTACTTTGGTAATTAGCTCGTCTGTCCAACCAGCGGCAACAAATACATCACGGACAAAAATTTCAAAGTCTGAGGGTGTGAGGGTATCTATTTTCTTGAAGTCGGTGAGCATATAGGCTTGAATTCTAGCGGTGATGCATGGGTTGCTTTGATTTTACATTAAAAGTTGATGGGCTTTGCTTTGTCTTTGTAAAAATAGAATTCTGAAAATATTTATGATTAGCGGATGTGGGCGTTAATGTTGGACTCAGTCTATTAAGTATTGCTATGATTCTACTCACAGGCGGTTTAGTCCTGATAACAAATAATAATTTTAACAACAAAAAACGAGGAATCATCATGGGTTTTATGCAGGGTAAACGCGTATTAATTGTCGGATTAGCCAGTAATCGGTCTATTGCATGGGGAATTGCACAAGCAATGCACCGTGAAGGCGCGGAATTAGCCTTTACTTTTCAAAATGAAAAACTACAAAGCCGCGTTGAAGAGATGGCAGCACAATGCGACTCTAACATTATCATCGAATGTGATGTCAGTATTGATGAACATATCGACAACGTATTTGCCAAATTAGGCGAACAGTGGGACGGTTTAGATTGTATCGTACATTCTGTCGCATTCGCACCGCGTGACGCGCTAAATGGCGATTATATTGATGTCACCACGCGCGAAAACTTCAACATTGCCCATGATGTCAGTTCGTACAGTTTTACTGCGTTGGCAAAAGCAGGACGCGCTATGATGCAAGGTCGCAATGGCTCATTATTAACGCTGACTTATTTAGGCGCAGAACGAGCAATTCCTAACTATAACGTGATGGGCGTTGCGAAAGCCAGTTTAGAAGCTAACGTGCGTTATATGGCAGTCGCATTAGGTGCAGAAGGCACGCGCGTGAATGCAATTTCCGCAGGGCCAATTAGAACCTTGGCAGCTTCGGGCATTAATGATTTTAAAGCGATGCTTAATAAAGCGGCTGATACTTCACCGTTAAAGAGAAACATCACCATTGAAGAAGTCGGCAATGCGGCGGCGTTTATGTGTTCTGATTTAGCGTCGGGTATTACGGGTGAAATTACTTATGTGGATTGCGGTTATAACATTGCAGGTTTAGCGGCATCTTGATTGAAGGAGTACAAACTTAGGTTTGTACTCTAGGGGACATAAACAAGGGAGCTTTACGCTCCCTTTTTTGTTTACTCTTCGTAATTCAACGCACCGTGACAGTGTTTATACTTCTTGCCTGAACCACATGGGCAAGGAGCGTTACGTCCTATTTTATGATTGTCACGAACAAACGGTTGTTCAGATTCATCTTCTTGCTGTTGGTTATTTTCAGCCGCCAACAATGACTGCTCAGAAGCATCCAGTGTGGGTGCTGGGGCATGATCAAAATACATTTCTTTAGGAACTTGTTGCTGTTCATCCAGTGCTTGTACTTCTTCTTCTTGGCGCACTTTGACTTTGAATAAAATACCAATGACTTCGTATTTAATGTCTTCCAATAAGGTGGTAAACATTTCAAAGGCTTCACGTTTGTATTCTTGCTTAGGATCTTTTTGCGCGTAGCCGCGTAAATAAATACCTTGACGCAAATAATCCATGCCCAACAAATGTTCTTTCCAGCTATGATCCAACACTTGCATCATCACTGATTTTTCAAAATGTTGTAATACCGATTTGCCACCGTCAATTTGTTCTTCTTTTTCACGGTGATTGTGTTCAAGAAGTTCAATAATACGGTGGCGTAATGCTTCTTCGTTAAGATTGTGATTGTCATCCAGCATTTTCTGTACAGGAATTTCAACGTTAAACTCATGCTGTAAATGCTCTTCTAAACCGCTAACATCCCACTGCTCAATCATTGTTTTAGCAGGAATGTATTGCGTGATGACGTTGTTAACCACATCGGCGCGGATTGCACTGATAATGTCAGAAATTTCCTCTGCCGCCATCAGTTCATTACGCTGGGCATAAATCACTTTACGTTGGTCGTTTGCCACATCGTCATACGCTAGAATTTCTTTCCGCACATCAAAGTTACGCGCTTCGACTTTACGTTGCGCATTTTCAATGGAACGTGTGACCCACGGATGTTCAATGGCTTCACCGTTGCCCATGCCGAGTTTTTGCATTAAACCTGCAACGCGTTCAGAGGCAAAAATGCGCATTAAGTCATCTTGTAATGACAAGTAGAAACGCGTCGAACCCAGATCGCCTTGACGACCAGAACGACCGCGTAATTGGTTGTCGATACGACGTGATTCATGACGTTCTGAACCGATAACGTGTAAGCCACCACTTGCCAATACTTGATTATGTCTGTCTAACCACGCACCGCGTACCCGTGCTTTGTCGCTGTCACTGGCTTCTTCACCTAGGGCTTTTAATTCCGCTTCTAAATTGCCACCCAGTACAATGTCAGTACCACGACCTGCCATATTGGTAGCAATCGTTACTGCGCCCAATGTGCCTGCTTGTTCAATAATGTGCGCTTCGCGTTCATGTTGTTTGGCGTTCAGCACTTCATGCTTCACACCTTGTTTTTGTAATAAGGCAGACAGGCGTTCAGAATTTTCAATAGAGGTTGTACCGACTAAGACAGGTTGACCGCGTGTTGCGCAGTCTTTAATATCTTCTGCGACTGCCAAATACTTTTCATCGGTGGTAAGGAAAATTACGTCGCCCAAGTCTCTACGAATCATATCACGATGAGTCGGAATAATAACGACTTCCAGACCGTAAATTGAATTTAATTCAAAGGCTTCGGTATCCGCTGTCCCTGTCATACCTGACAGTTTTTCGTAGAGACGGAAATAGTTTTGGAAAGTGATAGACGCGAGTGTTTGATTTTCATTGTTGATGGTCACGCCTTCTTTGGCTTCAATGGCTTGATGTAAGCCTTCTGACCAGCGACGACCTGGCATGATACGCCCTGTAAATTCATCAACAATAACCACTTCATTATCGGCAACGATATAATCAACATCTTTTTTGAATAAAACGTGAGCGCGTAACGAGGCACTCAAATAGTGCATTAAGCGAATGTTTGCTGCGCCATATAAGCTACTGCCTTCGGCCATTAAGCCATGTTCAACCATGAGGTGTTCAACACGCTCATGACCTGATTCTGTTAAATGCACCTGACGAGTTTTTTCATCAACGGTGTAATCGCCAATTTCACCAATCGCATTACCTTCTTTATCGTTTTCTTTTTCTTGTTTAGTCAGAAAAGGAATAATGGCGTTGGCTTTGATATAGACTTCGGTACTTTCTTCGGTCGGGCCAGAAATAATCAGCGGTGTGCGGGCTTCGTCAATCAAAATAGAATCGACTTCATCGACAATCGCAAAACTTAAATCACGTTGGACTTTTTGCGCCAGCGTGTATTCCATGTTGTCGCGTAAATAATCAAAACCAAATTCATTATTCGTGCCGTAAGTAATATCGGCAGCGTAAGCAAGACGGCGTTCGCTTTTATCCATTTGACTAAGAATGACACCTGTACTCATGCCCAGAAAAGCATACAGTTTACCCATCCATTCCGCATCACGCTGGGCTAAATAATCATTGACCGTAACAACGTGGACACCACGCTCAGGCAACGCATTTAAATAAGCGGCTAAGGTAGCCATCAAGGTTTTACCCTCGCCCGTTTTCATTTCAGAAATTTTGCCATCATGTAAAATCATGCCGCCAATTAACTGCACATCAAAATGACGCATCCCAAAAACCCGCGTAGAGGCTTCCCTCACCGCTGCAAACGCATCGGGGATTAAGTCGTCTAGCGATTCGCCTTGTGCCAAGCGTTCACGAAACTCCTGAGTTTTTGCGGCTAATTGCGCATCAGATAGTTTTTCGTATTCAAACGCCAAGGCATTAACCTGCTGGACTTGCTTCATTTTCTTTTTGATAAGCCTATCGTTACGGCTTCCTACAACCAACTTAACCAGTTTACCCAACATGCTTTCTTTCCAGTGTGAATTTAGTAAATGATTGAAAAAGTGCTGGATTATATCCTGTCTACGCTATTAGTGACAGATAAAACCCCGCGTATTTGTACTGTGTTTGTGGTGATATAGTGATATTTGTAGCAATAAACAAGGTAGCACGATTGAATTTTGTAGACTTAAGTCACGGTAAACTGCACAATTCTAGTGCTATTACGGCATACAATAATAACAAGACCATCCCTGTCATTAAGCCAATGATGGGCAATATAATTATAGAGGAGAACACACTATGAGTGAATTAACTAAAAAGCTATTAAATCATTTCCTAATTGGGGTTTTTGCAATTATACCTATCGTTATCGTGTTGCAGATTATTATCTTTGTCAAAGGCTTGGTGTCTGATCTATTTCAGATTGTGTATGTTTTTGCTGAAGATAATTATCTATACACTGCCATTGTCTTCATCATTAGTTTTATGCTGTTGGTCTCGATAGGCAGCACCATTGCCCAAAAAGGTGGGTCGTGGATTATTAAAATGTTTGACTTTGTTATCGACAAAATTCCTTTGTTAAACACCATTTACCGCGTATTGAAAAAAGTCGTCAATATGTTTTTGTCACACGATGAAGCGATTGCTAAAGAGGTGGTTTACCTTGAATATCCCAAAGAGGGTGTTTGGGTGCCTGCTTATGTGACTAATCGATACGATGATAAATATATTTTATTTATTCCCACGTCTCCTAATCCAACATCTGGTTTTACCGTGATTGTCGATAAATCAAAAATTGTAAAATCAGCAATGAACATTGAAGAAGCCACCAGCTTTATTGTCAGTGTCGGTGTTGATTTTGATAAAGCACCCGAAACTAATCTATTACCCTAAGAGAGTACATAATGAAATTAATTAACCCGCTAATAGCCGTATTGGTGCTAGTTGCAAGCTGTGCTTGTAGTAAAGAAACGCCTCAACCAGAACCGCCTAAAGCAGAAGAATCTGGCATTATACACACGCAAACTGGACGTATTGAAAGTGGAAAAAAGACACTAGAAGATGCTAAGCAAGGCAATCAAGTCCTTCTGGATTCCGCTGCACAACAACACGAAACCATAGAAAACTCCCAACAGTAACTAAATTATCTAAAAAAAATCCCGACAAAGTCGGGCTTTTTTTAATCTGAATCATTACATTCGTCGTCTTAAAAACGTAGGAATATCTACATCGGCTAAATAATCATGATTTTCTGTTGATGAGTTTGATGTCCGCGCTTCTCGACCATCTTGCCTGCTTTGACGCGTTGAAGTAGGTTTATCGAATTCATCGTAGTTAATTTCACCTGTGCCTGATTGTGTCATTGGCTTAGTCGTTGCTTTTACGGCAACAGGCGGTAAGCCCATGCCTGTTGCGACAACAGTTACTTTAATTTCATCATTTGAATCTGATGAGTCTACCGCGGTACCAATTTTGATAATAGCATCTTCAGAGGCGAATTCATGGACGATATTACCCACTTCACTAAACTCAGCCATACTAATGTTAGCACCCGAAATACTGACTAAAATACCTCGCGCACCTTGCAAGTTGATGTCTTCCAATAACGGGCAAGCGATGGCTTTCTCAGCGGCTTCACGAGCGCGATTTTCACCCGAAGCCGTGCCTGTTCCCATGATTGCCGCCCCCATGCCTGACATGACCGTTCTAACGTCAGCAAAGTCAACGTTAATTGTACCTGGGTGAACGATGAGTTCAGTGATGCCTTGCACTGCGTCTAACAAAACATCGTTAGCGGCTTTAAACGCATCGGCTAAGGAGACGTTATTACCCAGCACGGGGAGTAATTTTTGATTCGGTATAGTAATAATTGAATCAACGTATTTTTCAAGCTCTATGATGCCACGCTCTGCCACGCTCTGTTTCTTTTTACCTTCAAACAGAAAGGGTTTAGTCACTACGGCGACTGTTAATATGCCCATTTCTTTAGCCATAGCGGCAATAACGGGAATTGCCCCCGTTCCCGTGCCACCGCCCATACCTGCGGTTAAAAACACCATGTCCGAGCCTTGTAGCACTTCTTTGATACGGTCTTTATTTTCTTCAGCGGCTAGTCGTCCGATTTCGGGGTTAGTGCCTGCACCTAAGCCTTTGGTGAGTTCGACACCCAATTGGATGATTGTGCCTATATTCAATCTCCGTAATGCCTGTGCATCGGTATTTGCACAAATAAACTCCACGCCATCAACACTACTATCCATCATGTGGTTAACTGCATTACCACCACCACCACCTACACCAATAACCTTGATGACGGCAGTCTCGCTGTATGTATCTACTAATTCATATTTCATTTCCCTGCCCCTAAACTGTACACTGCCAAAATCATGTTAAAAGTTACCATGAAACCAATTCTTTATTGTGTCAAACCATCCAGAACTGTCAGGATCAATACTGCTACCTAAGTGCTGATGCGTTTGTCCGTATATCAATAAGCCAACACCTGTGGAATGAATAGGGTTGTTTACCACTTCGATTAATCCTGTGACATTTTGTGGCCCACCTCTCCTGACGGGTATATGAAAAATATCTTCTGCCAAGTCAATTAATCCCATGACTTTTGAACTGCCGCCTGTCAATATGATGCTAGCGGCAATCGTATCTTCAAAACCACTACTCCTTAACTCAGACTGCACTAACAATAATAATTCTTCGTAACGTAGCTCTATAACTTCTGCTAAATTTTGTGCGGAAATTTTGCGCGGCGATTTATCGCCAATACTGGGTATTTCAATTGACGCTGCCACATCGACTAACTGCATTAACGCACACGCATATTTACGCTTAATTTCTTCGGCACTAACCGTTGGGATGCGCAATGCGACAGCAATATCATTGGTGACTTGATCGCCTGCAACAGGAATAACGGCGGTGTGCTGAATCGCACCACCCGAATAAATAGCAATATCGGTAGTACCCCCACCAATATCTATTAAGCACACGCCTAGTTCTTTTTCATCGTCCGTCAGCACAGAATTACAGGAAGCCAGTTGTTCTAGGACTAGAGCTTCTACTTCTAAGCCACAACGGTGAATACATTTTATGATGTTCTGCGCAGCACTCACACTGCATGTGACCATGTGAACTTTAGCCTCAAGGCGTATGCCTGACATACCAATCGGTTCTTTTATCCCACCTTGCAGGTCGATAACAAACTCTTGCGGTAGAATATGTAAAATCTTTTGATCGGCAGGAATAGCCACTGCTCGCGCCGAGTCGATGACTCGGTCTATGTCGTATTGGGTCACTTCTTGATCTTTAATTGCCACAATGCCATGAGAATTAAAACTTCTAATGTGGCAACCTGCGATACCTGCAAACACAGATTTAATTTGACAGCCAGCCATGAGTTCGGCTTCTGCAATGGCACGTTGTATCGATTGTACGGTGGATTCCAGATTGACAACGACCCCTTTTTTAAGTCCGCGCGAAGGCGTAGAGCCTATGCCTATTATTTCAAGTTTGCCATCACTGGACAGCTCTCCCACAATAGCAGCAACTTTTGATGTGCCAATATCCAGACCCACAATTAAATTACGTTCGGTTTTTTTCGCCATGTTGTCTACTCTGTATTACCTTTTTTCTGGACTAGTTATTGTACTTTGCGGGTTACCGCTTGCAATTGCTTTCCAGTCAAATTCGGGCGTTCCTGCTTTCCACGACACTGAATAGCCATTAGGATACCTTAAATCAACCACTGCCATTGCATCAATCTGTTCGTGTTGTAATACAGTCAAGGTTTTTAAAAACCGCTGTAATTTTTTTAACTGGTCACTGCGCCCTAACAATATCTCTAGCCCATTGGCTAACTTGATTTTCCATGCCCAACGATTGTTAATGGTAAATGCTGCCAACTCCAACGACTGATCTGCTAATGTGGTTTTAACGCCTTTCATTATTTCCAAGGTTTTCACTTGTTGGTGCTCAGACCCTGTTAACTCCAATAAATCATCAAAAGGCTCTATATTTTTAGGTGTAAAAATCACGCCTTCTTTACTAATCAGGCTTTTTTCACCCCAACGAACGAATGGCTTTCGTTCCTGCACTTTTATATCAATCGCATCAGGCCAAACTCGCTTAACCGTCACGGAATCAACCCAAGGTAAAGTCGAAACCGCCGCATGGATTACCTGAACATCTGCATCAAAAAAACCCGTGTTTACCAGCGGTTCTAAGGCTGCTTGCATCTCATCTTTGTCTAGGTATTGAAAAATACCTTCAGTTCTTACATATTTGATGGGGAATGCTGTTACCAAACGCGTATTAATAGCATCTAACCCATACTTCCACGTTACGCCTGCTAACAATGCAACCACCAGCAAAAATTTCGCAGCCGTCATGCTGCTTACCCTAAACTGGTTGCCAAAATTTTCCACACCAACGTGTCAAAATTTATACCCGCTTGTTTAGCTGCCATTGGTACTAAACTGTGGTCAGTCATTCCAGGTACGGTATTGACTTCAATCAATTGCGTCTGTCCTGCGTCATCAATAAAGACATCCACTCTTGCCCAACCCTTGACTCCAATCACGTCACAGGCTGTGACAGCTAATTGCTGCAATCGTTGCTCCTGCTCTTCAGGCAAGCCACAAGGGCAATGGTATTGGGTGGTGGTTGCTTGATATTTAGCGTCATAATCATAAAAAGCATTGGGTGTTTCCAAGCGGATAACGGGCAACGCGACACCATTTAATACACCAACAGTGTACTCTTTGCCTGTTACCCACGCTTCTGCATACACATCACAACGATAATCAGCGGCTATGTTTAATGCGGCAACTAACTCTTCACGGCTATGGGCTTTGCTCATGCCAATGCTAGAGCCTTCTTGTGCAGGTTTAACGATAACAGGAAAGCCCAGTTTTTCGATACAGGCATCTATATCAACGTCGGTTTTTAACAAAAACCACTTAGGTGTGACTAAGCCGTAACCCTGCCAACACAATTTGGTTCTTAATTTATCCATTGCCAACGCGGATGCCAACACGCCGCTACCCGTGTAAGGAAGTCCTAACACCTCTAGCACGCCTTGTAATACGCCATCTTCACCGCCGCGACCATGAATAATGATAAAGACTCTATCGAATTTACTGTTCGCTAAGGCATCAATGGGGCTATTCACCACATCAACAGCAACTACATCAACACCTTGTTGTTTTAAGGCTTGATAGACAGCCGCGCCACTGCGTAAAGAAACGTCTCTTTCTGCCGCTGTGCCGCCCATGACTACCGCTACACGACCAAATTGTTCTGGGTTTTCAATCATAATTTCTCACCTACCATGCACACTTCCGTTACTAACAGCACACCGTGTTGTTCATTGACTTTTGTTTGTACAATACTCATTAATTCTTCAATATCTGCCGCCGTTGCATTGCCCGTATTGACAATAAAATTGGCGTGTTTTTCTGATACACACGCACCGCCGATGCAGTAACCTTTTAAACCTGTTTGTTCTATCAAACGGGCGGCATAATCACCGTCTGGATTCTTGAATACTGAACCACAACTGGGCTGATTAGTCGGCTGGGTTTGGTTACGTTTTTCCAATAAGCCTTTAATTTTTTGTTGACTAGCAATCGTATCGCCCTCAGGCAGTTGTAATAACACGCTTAAAAACCATTCACCATCTTCGCCTTTAACAGAGCGATAATTAACAGTAAAATCAGTCGGTTGGCGCACAATAACGTCACCTTGCGCGTTCAATATATCCACTTGCTTAACCAGCGACCACGTCTCACCACCAAATGCACCTGCATTCATTTTTAACGCGCCGCCCATCGTACCAGGAATACCCGCTAAAAATTCCGCGCCCACTAAACCTTGTTCAGCACAAAACCGCGCAACATGAGCGCAAGGCACACCCGCTTCCACATACACCAAACCATCCTCAGTACGGTACATGGCTTTTAAACGCCCTTTGGTATTAATCACCGTACCGCGTATACCGCCGTCTCTAATCAATAGATTAGAGCCAAGCCCGATCCAAAGCACAGGTTCATTGGCAGGCAGACCGGCAACAAATTCAATCAAATCCGCTTTATCAAATGGGATATACAAAGTATCCGCAATACCACCGACGCGCCAACTAGTGTATTTCGCCAGTTTTTCATTAGTTAATAACTGCCCTTTCATTCGCCTGCTAACGCCTCGGCTAACGATTGCGGTAAGTGACTGGCAATCTGTCCAACATTACCCGCACCCATCGTCAACACCACATCATCTGCTTTAACAATCCCAGCCAACACGCTGGGTAATTCTTGCCAATTTTCTAAAAATATAGGGTCAACGTGTCCGCGTAAACGAATCGCTCGCGCCAATGCACGTCCATCCGCACCTGCAATCGGAGCTTCACCTGCCGAATAGACTTCCATTAAAATCAACACGGCAACGCCTGATAACACATGAGCGAAATCTTCAAATAAATCACGGGTGCGCGTGTAACGGTGCGGTTGAAATACAATCACTGAACGTCTATCTGGCCATGCTTGTTTTAAGGCTTCTAAGGTCGCAGCAATCTCACGCGGATGGTGTCCGTAATCATCTACTAAAGTGAGTTTACCGTCACCAATAGCTACATCGCCTTGCAACTGAAACCGTCGCCCAACCCCTTTAAATGCGCCTAGGCTGTTGATAATCGCACTGTCTGCCACTTCTAGCTTACTAGCGACTGCAATCGCCGCTAATGAATTGAGCATATTATGCCAACCAGGCATATTGAGCGTCACTTGCAACGGTGGATAATCGCCTTTGCGTAGCACGGTAAAATGGGTATGCATTCCTTGTTGTTGAATATCAACAGCGCGGACATCGGCATCTTCGTGGACACCATAAGTCACGACAGGTTTGGAAATTTGCGGTAATACTTCGCGCACACCCTCATCATCCAAACACATTACCGCTAAGCCATAGAACGGCAAGTGGTGTAAAAATTCAATAAAGGTATCTTTTAAACGCTGGAAACTACCTTGATAAGTTTCCATGTGATCTTGGTCAATATTAGTGACGATAGCCATCATGGGCTGCAAATATAAAAATGACGCATCACTTTCATCGGCTTCAGCGACTAAATAATGACCTAAACCTAATTTCGCATTCGTTCCCGCACTGTTTAAGCGTCCCCCAATCACAAACGTGGGATCCAGTCCGCCTTCGGCAAGAATACTGGAGGTTAAACTGGTGGTAGTGGTTTTGCCGTGTGTACCCGCAACCGCAATACCGAAACGAAACCGCATGAGTTCAGCTAACATTTCTGCACGAGGAATCACAGGAATACGTCGCAAATAGGCTTCATCAATTTCTGCATTACTACGGTCTATGGCAGTTGAAGCCACGACCACATCGACGTTGGCAATATTTTCACGTTGATGACCGATGACAATAGTAATGCCTAAATCAGCTAAACGTTCCGTGACCGCGCTTTCTTTAATATCTGAACCTGATACCGTATAACCTAAGTTCGACAATACCTCGGCAATACCGCTCATGCCTGTACCGCCGATACCGACAAAGTGAATGCGCTCAATATTACCTAGCGTCTGTCCTAGCGTTTTAACGTGGGTCGCATTCATGATTTCGCCTCTGCGATACAGTAATTAGCAACGACTTCCGTTGCATCCAAACGAGCCAGCCGTGTTGTCGCGCTACTCATTTCATTCAAATTGTTCAGCATGAACGTTAGTTGTTCCGCTAATGTGTCTGCGTTCAAATCTTTTTGCATCAATAATATGCCTGCATTGGCATCGGTTAAATAGTGGGCATTCGCCGTTTGATGATCGTCAATTGCACTGGGTAACGGCACAAAAATGGCAGGAATGCCAACAGCGGCAACTTCACTAATCGTCATTGCGCCTGCACGACAAATCAAACTATCTGCCCATTGATACGCGGCTGCCATGTCGTTAATAAATGCTGTTGCTTCTGCGTCTATGCCCAAGGCTTGATAACGTTCTGCAACCTGCGCTTGCATAGCTGCACCTGTTTGGTGTTTGATTTGTACGGCGGGTGTGTCTGCTTGTGACCGCCAATGAGCAATCGCTTCAGGCACAACTTCATTGAGTATTTTCGCCCCTTGACTGCCGCCGATTATCAAGATTTTTACGCCCTGCCCTACGGCGGGTTCGCGCTCATGAAGTTGGTCTAAAAACTGTTTTCTTAGTGGATTACCTGTGCAGATTGCCCCAGTCGATTTTTTAAAGCTATTAGGAAATGCCTCTAACACGCGGTTAGCAATCCGTGCCAGTAAACGATTAGTGGTGCCGACTACACGATTTTGTTCGTGTATCACTAAGGGAATACCTAATAACTTTGCCATTAAACCACCCGGCCCTGCAACAAAGCCGCCCATACCTAATACCACATCGGGTTTACGTTGGCGTAAGACTTTTGCCGCTTGACCACAGGCTTTAACTAAACCAAATACAGCGGTGATTTTCGATAACACCCCTTTACCGCGTATCCCTGCTACCGAGATAATATCAATGGCAATGCCATTTTCAGGTACTACGCGACTTTCCAAGCCTTTTTGTGTGCCTAGCCAACTAACCTGCCAACCTTTTTCTAACAGTGATTGGGCAACAGCTAACGCAGGGAATACATGACCACCTGTGCCACCTGCCATAATAACAACTCGTTTAGTCATGTTAAATTTTTACCCCTGTTCCCTTATTTAATTCGGCAATTTCACTGTAGACACGAAATAACAGTGCGACTGCGCAACACATAATCATAAGACTACCACCGCCATAACTCATTAATGGCAAGGTCAATCCCTTAGTAGGTAACAACCCCATATTAACACCCATGTTAACGAATGATTGAAAACCAAACCAAATACCCAAGCCATAAGCGACAAACGCAGAAAATCGTTGCCCTGCTTGTTCAGCGGCGATACCCACTGCAAACATGCGCCACACCAATAATGCAAATAAGCCAATCACTGTAACCACACCCAATAAGCCTAATTCTTCTGCGATAACCGAAAAAAGAAAATCGGTATGCGCTTCGGGTAAATAAAATAATTTTTGTACACCGCTACCTAAACCAACCCCCAGCCATTCACCACGACCAAAGGAAATTAAGGCTTGCGTCAACTGAAAGCCCGTATCTAAAGGATCAGCCCACGGATCCATAAAACTGGTGACGCGCTTGAGGCGATAGGGTGAAAACAGCACCAACAATATGACTAAGACGGCGACCGAACCTAACAACACAGAAAACTGGGACAATCGCGCCCCCGCTAAAAACATAATGCCCATAGCAATCATTAAAATCACCACGGATGCACCAAAATCTGGCTCTAATAGCAGTAATACACACGCCATCGAAAATAAAATTAACGGATTAACCAAGCCGAATGCTGATTGTTGTACGGTCTGTTGGTGGCGGGTCACATAGCCTGCCATATAAATAACCGAAAAAAACTTAATCACTTCAGCGACGTGTATTCTTAGTCCGCCTATTGATAGCCAACGTACACTACCATTTACTCTAATACCTAGCCCAGGTATGAGGACAAGAACCAAGAGTATTAGCCCGCTAATAAATAACCACACGCTCCATTTTTCCCATACGCGTAGCGGCGTTACAGTAACAATAGCCCCTAACACTAAGCCAAGCCCCATGTGTATTAATTGCCGCGTTGGGTAATAAAATTCACTGCCTGAGACTTTTACACCCAAATGCAGTGAAGCAGACGCGACCATCACAAAACCAATCAGCAATAAACTCGAACAGGCAACCACCAGTAAGAGGTCAAAATGAAAACGTACTTTTAATGATGTTCCAATTCGTTTACTCACGCCACTAATGCCAGTACCGCTTGAGCGAACTGGTTGCCCCTGTCTTGATAGTTTTTATATTGATCAAGACTGGCACACGCAGGTGAGAGCAATACACTATCACCAGCACTGGCAAGACTCGCTGCTATTTGTACAGCTTGCACCATGTTGTCAGCACGATGAACAGGCACACAATCTGCCAATGCGTATGCTATTAAATGTGCATCTTTACCCATTAACACCACGCCTTTGGTTTTTTCTTGAACCACAGGCGTTAATTCATGCATGTCCGCGCCTTTGGCATCACCACCTGCAATCAAAATAACTTTACGATCATAGCCTTCTAAGGCGGCAATACACGCGCCAATATTGGTGGCTTTGGAGTCATTAACCCAAGTGATACCGTGGATTTGTGCGACCCGCTGCATTCTGTGTTCCAAGCCTTTAAAGACTTTCAATGCTGAGCAGAGTGCAGTCACATCCAAGCCAACAGCAACACCTAATGCTAATGCGGCTAATGCATTCGCTGCATTGTGTCTGCCTTCTAGCGGTAATTCAGCGAGTGCCATCAGCGGCGATTGTTGATACATTAAATATTCGGTGTCACCTTGATAGGCGAGAGAAAAATCTGCTTCGCCTTTAATTGAAAAAGACAATACCTTCCGTCCTTCTTCTCGCATGGCAGCCACTAAAACATCATCGATATTAATCACCATCACGCCATCACCTTGATACACGCGTTGTTTTTCTTCGGCGTATTCTGCTATATCGGCGTGTCTATCTAAATGATCGGCACTGACATTCAATACAGTCGCTGCGGCTGCATTTAATACGGAGGTACGTTCTAACTGAAAACTGGATAGCTCTAAAACGTAAAGTTCAGCATTGTGCGCTAGCAAATCAAGTGCAGGTGTACCCAAATTACCACCAATGGCAACACGTTTACCTGCGGCGGTTGCCATATCGCCTAACATAGTGGTCACGGTGCTTTTACCGTTGGACCCTGTAATAGCAACAATGGGTACGTTGACAGAGCAAGCAAATAAATCAATATCACTGACTATGTTCGCGCCATTGGCTATCGCCTTACTGATGGATTGTTCATGCAGTGACACACCAGGGCTAACAATTAAATGCGTGGCAACTTGAAACGCAGCATCATCAAAACCGCCTGTAAACACAGCCACATCGGGGCTATGTTGAAAAAAACTGTCAATTAACGGGGGTTTATCACGACTATCAATAATGGCAAAACTAAAGCCTAGGCGTTGTAAAAACCGCGCGACTGACATACCCGTAATACCCAAGCCCACCACTAACACTTTAGCGTGTTGAGGGTCTAAGAAAAAACGACTTTTTAACGATTCGATAATGACGGTGTCATTCATTGTTTATCTCAATTTCAACGTGGCTAAACCAATCAATACTAAAATAACGGTAATAATCCAAAACCGCACAATCACACGCGGCTCAGGCCAGCCTTTTAATTCAAAATGATGATGAATCGGTGCCATACGAAACACCCGTTTGCCTGTCAATTTGAACGAGGCAACTTGTATAATGACCGACAGGGTTTCCATGACAAACACCCCACCCATAATCACTAAGACGATTTCCTGTCTAACCAATACTGCCAACACGCCCAACGCCGCGCCTAATGCTAACGCACCGACATCCCCCATAAACACCATTGCAGGGTAAGCGTTAAACCATAAAAAGCCCAAGCCTGCACCGACTAAGGCAGCACAAAATACGATGAGTTCGCCTGCATTCGGTAGATAGGGAATGGCTAAATAATCTGAGAAACTGACGTGACCTGATAGATAGGCAAAAATACCTAAACCTGCCGCGACCATTGTGGTTGGCATGATAGCCAAACCATCTAAGCCATCGGTTAAATTAACGGCATTACTGGTGCCGACAATGACAAAATAGGTCAAAACAACGTAAGTCCAGCCCATGTCCAACATGACATCTTTAAAAAGTGGAATGATGAACTGGGTTTCTGCGGGTAATACGGCAGTTTTATACAAAAAAACCGCCGCAGTTAAACCGATAACGGACTGCCAAAAATATTTAGCTCTCGCTGATAACCCATCATTATTACGCTCCACTACTTTACGATAATCATCAATAAAGCCCACCACACCGTAGCCCATCGTTACCAGCAAAATCACCCAAATATAACGATTCCTTAGGTCTGCCCACAATAGCGTGCTAACGGCAATCGCCACCAAAATTAATGTACCGCCCATGGTTGGTGTGCCAGATTTCTCATAATGTGATTTTGGCCCTAACTCACGAATACTCTGCCCGATTTTGTTACTGCTTAATTTTCTAATCATCACTGGGCCAATAATAAATGCAATGGTCAATGAGGTTAATGCGGCGAGAATGGCTCGAAAGGTCAGGTAGTGGAATACTCTGAAACTACTAGCAAAGCTCATTAAATATTCTGAAAAATAAAGTAACATTATTTAAATCCTAAAATTATCAACCAAAGCGGCAGCCACATTTTCCATACGTTGCGCTCGTGAACCTTTAATCAACAGGGTTTCATCGCCGTTAAGCTCCTGTTTTAAGACCTCAATCAACTCAGCTTGTGAGTCAAAAAAAGTCGCGCCCTCACCAAAAACTTGCACAGTATGACGGGCATCCGTACCGACCGCTAACAAACGCATCACACCACTGGCTTTTATTAATTCACCTATTTCTGCGTGTATTGTTGAACTGTCTTCTCCTAGTTCACCAAAAGCACCTAAAATTAACCAAGGCTTGCCCGTACACCCTGATAGCACAGCTAATCCTGCTTTGAGCGACGTGGCATTGGCATTGTAGCTATCATCAATGATGATATTTCCTAAACGACTCACCAACGGTTGTAAACGCCCTGTGACGGGTTTTATGCATTCCAAACCGTGTTTCATTTGTTCCAGATTGATGCCTAGGGCAAGACACGCCGATGCTGCCGCTAAGGCATTAACGACATTCTGTTGACCTGCAAGTTTTAGAGTGATACTGATCACACCTTGTGGACATGACAAATCAAAGCGAGTCATAAATTCGTTATTTTGAATACCTGTGTTAATCGCACTGGCAGTCACATCCGCGTCAGCACTCAAACCAAAAGAAATAATTTTTCTATCACCTGCGACACCGCGCCAATAGTCAAAATACACATCATCACGGTTTAAAATCGCTGTGCCATCGGCTTTCAAGGTTTCGATAATTTCACCCTTCGCTTTAGCAACACCCTCTAAACTACCAAATCCTTCTATATGTGCCGCACCTGCATTATTAAGCACAACCACGTCAGCGGCGGCGTAAGTGCTACTGTATTCAATTTCTTTAGCATGATTTGCCCCCATTTCAATGACAGCATAACGGTGTTGTTCATCGAGGCGTAACAAGGTCAATGGCACACCAATGTCATTATTCAGATTGCCTAGTGTGAATAATATTGGGTGATTAACGGCTAAAATTGCGGCAATCATTTCTTTCACCGTGGTTTTGCCGTTACTGCCTGTCACGCCGACGACTGACACAGGGAGATTTTTCCGCCACGCCCCAGCGAGTTGCGCTAAAGCTAATGCAGTATCATCAACAATAATATGCGGTAAGTGGGTATTCACGCCTTGATGAACAATCGCGGCAATAGCACCCGCTTGTTCAGCTTGGTCAACAAATTCATTGCCATCGAAGTTTTTACCTTTAATGGCGATATAGAGTTGCTTGGGCTGAATAGTGCGCGTATTTATGCTGACAGACGAAAAAACAACATCTGCGCCAACTAGCGTGCCGTGTACAATTTTTGCGCAGTCACTTAGACGCATTTCCATATTATTTAACTCTCATAATAAGGCTTTAAGCACACACGCACTGTCACTAAAAGGAATGGTTGTGCCGTTAATTTCTTGATAATCTTCATGACCTTTACCTGCAATCACAATACAATCACCCACAGCGGCTCTGTTTATCGCACTGTGTATGGCTTGCTCGCGATTTTGTATGACCTCGACGTTATCGCGGTCTTTACAACCAGCCAAAATGGCATTTACAATGTCGGTGCTGTTTTCAAAACGCGGATTATCATCGGTAACAATAACATGGTCTGCCCATTGTTCTGCACACGCACCCATTAGCGCACGTTTACCCGTATCCCGATTACCACCGCAACCAAACACCACCCATAATGCCTGTTGGCAATGTTTTCTAACGCTACTTAATACTTTATTCAGTGCGTCTGGGGTGTGAGCATAATCAACAAAAACCAACGGATGTTCATTGCCCCCAAACCGTTCCATACGTCCTGCCACTGGTTTTAATTGTGCCAGTTTTTTAGTCGCAGTGACTAATGAATGCCCCAAGGCTAACATCACTGCTAACACGCACAACACATTTTCGACATTAAAATCACCATATAGTGGAATGCTTACGCGCTGTTCGTCAGCACGCCAACGCACATCAAATTCAATGCCGTCTGTTTTATTGGCAACATTTTCCGCGATAAGCTGTTCGTCGGTATTCCATGAATGGTACGGAGAATAGATTGGCAATATGCCCCACACCTTCACTGTTGGGGGAATCGCCGCCAGAATTTGTTGGCTATAAGCATCATCGAGATTCACAACGGCAAAAGCCAAATGAGGGGTTTTCAATAAGGCTAATTTAGCGTCTAAATAGGCTTGCATTGAGCCGTGGTAATCCAAATGATCGCGGCTGATATTGGTGAACACCGCGCCTTTAAAATGAACTCCGTTTACCCTGCACTGCTCTAAACCATGTGAAGATACTTCCATCGCCACCGTATGCTTCTTAGCAGCTAATAACTGTGCCAGTATGCTGTGTACTGCTAACGCGTCAGGTGTGGTATTAAGTGTTTTATGCAGACATCCCCATTCGCCCCAGCCTAGCGTGCCGATACTGCCGCAATCGTCTAGTACCTGACTTAAAAATTGACTACACGAGGTTTTACCATTCGTGCCAGTGATGCCAATCACGTTCATTGATTCAGATGGATGACCATAAAATCGCGCCGCAATATCACCTAACACCGCGCTCAAATTGTCCACCGTAATCATTGGAATATCGGTAATGATACGCGAGGCGTACTCTACGCCATCGCCAGCAGGATCAAATAGAATTGCACAAGCACCATTAGCAATCGCCTGTGAAGCATGACTTAAACCATGTTGCTTTGAACCTGCTAACGCAATAAAAACAGTGCCTGCCACGACAGCACGGCTATCCAAGGTCAACCCTGTGATTGTAGAGACATTATATTGCAAGGTCTTTACATCACCTGTATTGGACAGTGGAACAAATCCCGCTAATAAATCATTCAGTTTCATCACAGTAGTTTTATTGAGCATGGCGAGTCAGTAAAATAGGCATGGTGGTTTCTTGGTCAGGGGCGACATTAAGCAAACGCAACGCGCCTGTCATTACTTTAGAAAATACAGGCGCGGCAACCAAGCCGCCATAATATTTACCCGCTGACGGCTCATCAATCATCACAACAATAATTAAGCGTGGATTTCTCGCAGGTGCCATACCTGCAAACACTGAAAAATAAGTACTGCTACCATAACCATGTGACTCATTGGCTTTTTTTACCGTGCCTGTTTTACCTGCCACGGTGTAGCCATCAACGCGAGCTTCGTAAGCAGTTCCGTCTTTCATAATGACATTTTCTAGCATTGATCTGATAGTCTTGGCTGTGTTAGCAGAAAATACCCGTCGTGGTTTATCGTCTTCATCACGTTTGATTAAGCTAATAGAATGCAAAATACCATCGTCTGCCAACGCGGTATAAGCTCTTGCCAACTGTATCGCAGACACATTCATTCCATAGCCAAACGACATAACCGCACGATCAAAATCCTGCCATTCTTTATAATCTAACATTCGCCCTTTAGCTTCACCTTTAAAACCCGTTTCTGCTGAACTACCAATTCCTAGACTTTTATACACACCCCAAAAATATTTCGGCGGCATTTTAAGAGCCATCATGGTAACGCCAATATTGCTAGACTTCTTTAGAACGTGCATTAAATCCAATGAGCCGTAGTTATGGACATCCTTAACGACATGTTTTCCAATTAGAAAACTACCGTTGGTATTAAAAACCGTATTAGGCGTGACATAACCCCCCTCTAAAGCCGCCGCTGCCACAAAAGGTTTAATGGTTGATCCTGGTTCAAATATGTCGGTGAAGGCTCTGTTGCGGTACAAATTTTCTTTTAAACTTGCGCGAACATGGGGATTAAATGTAGGCTGATTGACAGCCGCTAACACTTCGCCATTTTTGGCATCCAATACCACCACTGTGCCTGATTTAGCATGGTTTTCATTAACTGCTGCCTGTAATTCTCGATACGCTAAAGATTGAATACGCTGATCGATACTTAACTCAATATTTTTTCCAGAAACTGGTTCGTTTATACTTTCAACATCTTCAATAATATGCCGTAATCCGTCTCTCATAACGCGTTTGCTACCTGCTGTACCTTTTAATGTATCTTCATAACCTGCTTCCATGCCCTCTTGTCCAACATCATCCAGATTAGTAAACCCAACCAAATGCGCGGCAACTCCACTGGTAGGATAGAAACGTTGAAACTCACGATCGAAGTAAACCCCCACTAGTTTCAAGGCTTTCACTTGTTCGCTGAGAGCTGGATGTATCTGATGGGCGATGTAAGCAAACTTTTTATGTGAATCATCATGCAATATATCCAGCACTTTACCCTTAGGTAAATTGAGCAAGTGTTCCATTTGCGAAATTTTCAGTAGTTTTTGCTTTTTATAGTCCTCGATAACCCCCGCCTTTTGCGCGTCCGTTAGCGGCACGTCTGGGTGAGTGGCTGTAAGCTGTTTTTCTAAGTGTTTTAGCTGATTTTTGTCATCTATTTTAAGCTCACGCGGATTTACTGAGATAGACTCAACAGGTGTACTAATGGCTAATGGCGCACCACTTCTGTCGGTAATCATGCCTCTATACGCGGATACAGGCTCATCATCTACCAAGTACATATCCCCCTTCTCCTGGAGAAATTTTTTATTCAATACCTGTAAATCAACAGCGCGACCAATCAGTGTCACCATGCAGCCCATCATAAAAATAATGAGGAATTTTCGCCTGCCAGAAAAATCACTGACTGGATTTTTCGTGTCATTCTTAGCTCGAAAATCTAACATTTAGGGTTTTATATAAATAATTTTTTCATGTAATGGCAGAACCAGTTTCAGCTTCGCGCGTGCGACTTTCTCTACTCGATTCTGCTCTGCAAAAGTCGTCAGTTCCAATTGTGTTTGTCCCCATGCAACCTCACACTGATCCAATTCCCTTTCCTGTTTTTGAATATCAATAAAAATGAGACGTGAGTTGTATTTGCTATAAATAACAGCCAACGCTGTCATCAAAAGCACCACACTCAATAGTGTCACAAGTCGGTTAGCTACCACACAATCTTCTCTGCAACACGCATCACTGCACTGCGTGATCTAGGATTTTTAGTTACTTCCTGTTGCCCAGCAGTCAAGGCTTTGCTGATTTTTTTTAACAATCCTTTAGTCATATCAACTTCCTTAATTGGCAGTCTAGTTGGATTATATTTTGCACCTGATTCATTCTTAATAAAGCGTTTGACGATTCTATCTTCAAGCGAATGAAATGAAATCACCACCAATCGCCCCTCACTGTTTAACACATTAACCGACTGTTGCAACACAGAGTGTAATTCATCTAGCTCACTATTAATTTCAATACGGATGGCTTGAAAAGTGCGCGTTGCAGGGTGTTTATGTTTCTCTCGCATGGGAATAACCTGCTCAATTAGCTCAGCCAATTGTCGCGTCGTGGTCAGTGGTGCTGTTAATCTTCTTTCAACAATTGCTTTAGCGATACGCCGTGAAAACTTTTCTTCACCGTATTCAAATAACATTTTCACCAAATAGGCTTCATCAACAGTTGCCAACCATTGTTCAGCCGAAACACCTGCCGAACCATCCATACGCATATCTAAAGGGCCATCACGCAAAAAACTGAAGCCTCTTTCTGGATTATCAAGTTGCGGTGAAGATACGCCTAAATCTATCAAAATACCGTCAATTTTACCAAACAAGCCTTCGTTGATAACGGTGTTTTCCAGCTCAGAAAAGCACCCTTGTTTTAACGTAAAACGCTTATCTTGTCGCATTGTTTGTGCATAATCAGAATTAATTGCATCCCAATCACGATCAAATGCCAACAATCGCCCATTTTCACCCAACTGATTTAAAATACCTTGACTGTGTCCACCACGCCCAAAGGTACAATCCAGATAAATCCCGTCTTTTTTAATTGCTAACTGCTGCAATGCTTCCGTAAACATAACGGGTAAATGTGCCACTAACCAATCTCCCGTATTAAAAAGATAAAGACTCTAACTCTTCAAAGCCTTCATTATCATCGCTATTTAGCCATTCATTTTCTTTGGCAGTCCATGCCGCTTCATTCCATATTTCAAACTTATTAAGCTGCCCTATCAAAACAATTTTTTTATCCATCCCTGCAAATGTCCTTAGTTTTTCATGTAACAGTAACCGACCTTGTTTATCCATTTCACAGTCGGTCGCATTACCAACCAATAACCAACCGCCTGAACTTTCCTGCCATTTTATTTAAGGTGGGTAACTGACTAATTATTTTCTCAAGACGTTCCCACTCGGGTAGCGGATAAAGCCATAAACAACCAGCCTCCCCAGAACAACGTTTATCAACAGCGACGGTGACAACCAATTGACCCTCGGAACATTCTTGCAATTCCTCTCTGTAACGCGTCGGAATGGCTAAACGCCCTTTATCATCTAAGTTAATTGAGCTAATACCGCGCAACAAAAACCATCTCAAATTACCCAATAAGGGTAGTGGGTTCAATCTGTAATTATGAATAAATATCGCGCCCGAATTCGACCTTGTTGATAAGCAAACCGATGACGGTGTCGTGCATCAACTCTAGTTTTGAGAAGCAAATGGTCTTGCGATTGAGTCGTTTGATCCATGTCCGAAAGT